>NZ_JAUQTA010000001.1:1640302-1968362 GCF_030580915.1 Nocardioides jiangxiensis | reverse complement strand
CGGAGCAGGCCGTGGGGTCCGAGCGCATCGCGCACGGCCTCGAGGCGGGCCTCGTCATCGGCCAGCGACTGTCCGGGTTCGGCGACCTTGACCTTCGCGGTGCGGCACCCGCCGGCGGTGACGATGGCGTGCGCGCGCTCGGGGTCGACAGCGGGCACCGTCACGTTGACCGGCACGGTGTCGCGCACCGGTGCAGGCCACTCACTCCGCATCGCCTCGAGCGCGCACTGCAGCCACGGGCGGGCGACCTCGTCGTCGTACTCGAGGAAGGGGGACCACTCACCCCAGCCGCCGGTGGCGGGGTCGTGCAGGAGCATGCCCTCGCGGACGGTGATGCCGCGGAAGCGCGTGCGCATCGGGACCGAGAACACGTGCTGCTCGATCACGTGGCCGCCTCCGCCAGTGCGCGGACGGCCTGCCTGTCCACCTTGCCGTTGGTCAGGAGGGGGAGCTCCTCGACCACGACGAGCCGGCGGGGTGCCCAGGTGCGCGGGTGTGCCGCGGCAACCCACGAACGCGCCTCGAGCAGCGTCATCGCCGGCATCGACGCGAGACCCGGCGTCGCCACGACCGCGACCACCGCCTGGCCCCACTCCGGGTCCTCGACGCCCACGACCTCGGCCGCCGCGACCGCGTGGTGCTCGCACAGCCGCCGGGCCACCACCGGAGCGGGCACCTTCACGCCGCCGCTGATCAGCATGTCGTCGACCCTGCCCAGGACACTGAGCCGTCCGTCCTCGGCGAGCGTGCCGAGGTCGGAGGTGAGGTACCAGCCGTCGACCAGGGTCTCCGCGGTCAGTGCCGGGTCGTCGAGGTAGCCGTCGAAGAGGACCGGGCCGCGGATCCGGATCCGGTCGTCGTCGGTCAGGCCGAGCTCGATGCCGTCGAGGGGGTAGCCGTCGTAGACGCAGCCTCCGCTGGTCTCGCTGGCACCGTAGGTCGCGACGACGCGGATGCCCGCCTCCTCCGCGCGAGCGCGCAGGACCGGGTCGATCGGACCGCCGCCGAGGAGCACCGTGTGCACCGACCGAGCGAGGGCCTGGCGCTCGGCGCCGTTGTCGAGGGCCCGCGCGAGCTGGGTGGGGACGAGCGAGAGGAAGACCGGAGCGGTGTGGTCGCGCGCCTCTGCGCCCGTGATCGCCCAGCCCAGGCCGTGCTCGTCGACGACGGTCGGCTCGTAGCCGGCGAAGAGCGACCGGACGATGACGTTGACGCCGGCGACGTAGCTCGACGGCAGCGCGAGGACCCACGGGCCCGACGCCCGCAGCGTGAAGGCGCTGGCCTCGGCGGAGGCGAGCATCGCCTCCCGCGAGAGCAGCACGCGCTTCGGCGTACCGCTCGAACCGGAGGTCTCGATGAGCAGCCGCTGCTCGTCGGTGCCGTCCATCCAGCGGCGCAGGGCGTCGATGTCGGCGTACGCGTCACCGGAGAGGCGGAGCGGCGCGGGTGACGAGGACATGGCCAGAACCTACCGCCGACGCCAGCTCGGGGAGGCGTCGGATACTTGCCCCATGCACCTCACCTGGCAGCTCGTCCACCACCGCGGCCTGACCGCGCGCCAGACCTACGCGATGCTGCACCTCCGCGGGGTGGTGTTCGTCGACGAGCAGCAGGTCCCGGCCGCCCTCGAGATCGACGGGCGCGACCTCGAGGGCGAGACCCACCACCTCTTCGGGTGGCAGGGCGCCGAGCTGGTCGCGTACGCACGCCTCCTGGAGCCCGACCACCACGCCGCGTCCCACGTCGGCCGGGTCGTCGTGGCGAAGGAGGCCCGCGGCGGCACCGGCACCGAGCTGGTACGCCGCGCGGTCGCGGCCTGCGAGAAGCTCTGGCCCGCGACACCGATCATGCTCGGCGCCCAGGACCACCTCCGCGGGTTCTACGGACGCCACGGCTTCGAGCCGGTCGGCGACATCTACGAGGAAGCGGGCATCCCGCACATCGACATGGTGCGCAAGCCTGCTTGAATCACCTGCCATGGCAACCCCCGCTGAATGGATCGCCGGCGCCCGTCCGCGCACGCTTCCCGCCGCCGTCGCTCCCGTCCTCGCCGGCACCGGTGTGGCCGCGTGGATCTCCCACGCCGTCTGGTGGGCGGCGGCCCTCGCGCTGGTCGTGAGCCTGGCGCTCCAGGTGGCCGTCAACTATGCCAACGACTACTCCGACGGCATCCGCGGCACCGACGACGACCGCGTGGGCCCGATGCGCCTCGTCGGCTCGAAGAAGGCGACCCCCGCGGCGGTGAAGCGCGCGATGCTGATCAGCTTCGGCGTCGCCGGTCTCGCCGGCACCGTCCTGGCGCTGTCGACCGCGTGGTGGCTGATCGCCGTCGGTCTCGTCTGCGTCGTCGCGGCCTGGTTCTACACCGGTGGCTCGAAGCCCTACGGCTACCTCGGCCTGGGCGAGCTCATGGTCTTCGTCTTCTTCGGCCTCGTCGCGACCGTCGGCACCACGTTCGTCCAGGTCTGGCGCACGCCGCTCAGCATGTTCGGCGGCGGCGAGAGCGAGTCCGGGATCCTCTACGTCGCGGGCTCCTCGCTCGCCAGGCACTGCTACATCCCGTGCCCGGACAGTCCCCACCCCTACATCTGGCTCCTCCCGGCACTCCTCGCCGGCACAGCGATCGGTGCCCTCGCCTGCGCGATCCTCGTCGCCAACAACCTGCGCGACATCCCCACCGACACGGTCTCGGGCAAGATGACGCTCGCCGTACGGCTCGGCGACCACCGCACCCGGGGCCTGTACGCCGCCCTGACCGCTGCCGCCCTCGGCGCGCTCGTCGCGCTGGCGGCGCTCACCAGCGCGTGGGCCCTGCTCGGCCTGGTCTTCCTCGTGCCTGCGCTGAAGGGCGTCCGCGTGGTCACGTCCGGTGCGACCGGTCCGGGCCTGATCCCGGTGCTGCAGAAGACCGGCATCGCCGAGCTGCTGCTCGGCGCGGGCGTCTTCGCCGGCCTCCTCATCGCCTGACCTCGGGCGGTCGGCCCCGCGGCAGCCTCAGGAGGACAGCAGCGCCTCGAGCTCGCGCAGGTACGGCGCCGGGTCGATGCCGTGGTCGGAGAGCCAGCTGTCGGAGTAGTACGTGTGCGCATAGCGCTCGCCGCCGTCGCAGATCAGCGTGACGACCGACCCCTGCTCACCGCGGGCCCGCATCTCGCCGACCAGCTGCAGGGCGCCCCAGAGCGAGGTGCCCGTCGAGGCACCGACCAGGCGACCGGTCACCGACGAGCACCAGCGCATCGCGGCGATCGAGGCGGCGTCGGGCACCTGGATCATGTGGTCGACGACCCCGGGGACGAACGACGGCTCGACCCGCGGTCGCCCGATCCCCTCGATGCGGGAGCCGCACGCGGTCACGTCCGCCGACCCGGAGGTCCACGACGCGTAGAAGGCCGAACCCTCGGGGTCGACGACGCAGAGCCGTGTGGGCAGCTGCTGGTAGCGGAGGTAGCGGCCGATGGTCGCCGACGTGCCGCCGGTGCCGGCGCCGACCACGACCCACGACGGCACCGGGTGTGGCTCGCGGGACATCTGCGCGAGGATCGACTCGGCGATGTTGTTGTTGCCCCGCCAGTCGGTGGCACGCTCGGCGTAGGTGAACTGGTCGAGGTAGTGCCCGCCGCACTCCTCCGCGAGGGCGCGCGCGACCGAGTACACCGACGACGGGTCGTCGACCAGGTGGCACCGCCCGCCGTGGAACTCGATCAGCGCGACCTTCTCCGGCGAGGTCGCCCGTGGCATGACGGCCACGAACGGCAGTCCGAGGAGCCGCGCGAAGTAGGCCTCGGAGACGGCGGTCGACCCCGAGGACGCGTCGACGACGGTCGTACCGGCCGAGATCCAGCCGTTGCAGAGGCCGTAGAGGAACAGCGAGCGGGCGAGCCGGTGCTTCAGCGACCCGGTCGGGTGGACCGACTCGTCCTTGAGGTACAGGTCGATGCCCCACGACGGCGGCAGCGGGAAGACGTGGAGGTGCGTGTCGGCGGAGCGGTTCGCATCGGCCTCGACGCGGCGTACGGCCTCCGCAACCCACGCCCGCGACATCAGTCCTCCTTGCTGCGCATCTCGTCGAACTTCGAGACCGCCTTCGCCGCGCGCGCCTCGACCCGCTGGGCCAGCGCCTCGCGCGGGGTGCGCAGCACGAAGTAGGACGCGACGCCCGAGACGATGAAGGCACCGATCGCGGCGAAGAAGAGCTGGGCACCCGTGACGGCGCCGCCGTCGACGAGCTTCCAGACGCCCAGGATCAGGATCCAGGCGGCGAGGAAGAGGACCGCACGAAGCAGGGTGTACACGACGAAAGCCTTCACGCGCACAGCGTAGGCGCCCGCCCCATCACACCCGGCCGCGGCCCACACCCTCCGGTCTACATTGGAAGGGTGCTGAAGTTCCTGCTCATCGTCGTGCTCCTCGCGCTCGCCATCTACGGCTGCGTGATGCTGGTCGACCGTCAGCTCAACGGCACCCGGGCCGGCCGGCCGCTCCTCCCCCGCCGTCCGCAGCAGCCGCGTCGTCCGCTCGGCCCGGACGACGACCCGGAGTTCCTCCGCCAGCTCAACCGCCGCAAGCCGCCCAAGCGCGAGGGCCCGCCGGACGCGCCCTGACCGGATGCGCCTCACCCCGCCGTGCGTACGCCGAGGCGCGCGGGCGTCTCGTCGTCGCACGCCGCGAAGAAGGCACCGACCTCGTCGACCATGTGGCCGAACGACTCCGCAGCGAAGAGCACCGGCTGGTAGTGGGTGATGTCGTAGTCGATCGTCGCCATGGCAGCGAAGTCGATCGGCCGGATCTCCATGGAGCGGAACTCCTCGATCTCGCCGTAGCTGGACAGGATGCCGGCGCCGTAGGCGCGCAGCTCGCCCTTCTCCCACAGCACCCCGAACTCGACGGTGAACCAGAAGACGTCGGCGACCACCTGCAGCGCCTCGGGGGTCGTCACCCGCCGCGCCGCCGCACCGGCCAGCCGGTTCACCTCGGCCACCTCCGGTGAGGCGAGCAGGTTTCCGTGGCCCATCACCTCGTGCAGGATGTCCGGCTCCGGCGTGTAGAGCGGCGCGGCGTGGTGCCGGAGGTACTGCGTGGAGTGGAAGATCCCGTCCGCGAGCGACCCGTAGAACTCCTCCAGCGGCACGATCCCTGGGGCCGGCACGTAGGAGAAGCCGGTCAGCGCCTGCAGCCCCGCGGACACCTCGTCGAGCTGCGGCACCCGGTCGCGCGGCAGGTCGAGTGCGGCGACCGCGCCGTTGAAGGCGCGGCAGGCGTACTCCTCGTGCAACGGGCCCAGGTGCTCGCAGACCGTGCGCCAGACCCCGTGCTCGGTCTCGGTGTAGTCGATCCGCGGCACCGGCTGCCCGGGCCGCCAGGCCAGCGACACCGCCGCGATCTCGTTGCGCCGGCGCCGGTAGTCCGGGTCGTGCTCACCCGGGTGCCCCTCCACGAGGTGCACCGTCGCGGTGCCGTCCTCGTGGGCGGTCACCGGCGAGTAGAGCTGTGCCTCCTCAAACATCCGCCTGCTCCTCTTCCCTCTGCCCTTCCACCATCGGCAGCGCCGGTACGACGCGGCCCACCGCCTCGCCGAACCCCACGCGGCGTCCGTCGGCCAGGCGCGCCTCCCCGCTGATCACGACCTCGTCGCCGTCCTGCAGGAAGCCCTCGCCGATCTCGATCAGCGACCCCTGCTGGCCGGCAGCCGGGCCGGACACCGTGCCCGAGGCGAACAGGTCGCCGGTGCGCGTCGGGGCGCCGTTGACGGTCAGGTGCGCGAGCATCTGCGCCGGCGACCAGTACGTCGCGGCATACGGCGGCCGGCTGACGACCTCGCCGTTCACCGCCAGCGCCAGGTCGATGTCGAGTCCCCACGGCTCCTCCATCGCGAGGTAGGGCACCACCGGCTCCTGGCCGGGCACCGGGACCCGCGCTCCCTCCAGGGCGGCCATCGGCACCACCCAGGGCGACACGGTCGACGCGAAGGACTTGCCGAGGAACGGCCCGAGGGGGACGTACTCCCAGGCCTGGATGTCGCGCGCGGACCAGTCGTTGAAGAGCACGGCACCGAAGAGGTGGTCCCCGGCGTCCGCGGTGGCGATCCGGCTGCCGAGGGGGCTGCCCGTGCCGACGACGAACCCCAGCTCGACCTCCACGTCGAGCCGCACAGAGGGTCCGACGACAGGCGCGGAGGCGCCCGGCGGGAGCCGCTGGCCGCAGGGGCGCACGACGTCGGTGCCCGACACCACGATCGACGCCGACCGGCCGTGGTAGCCGATCGGGAGGTGCTTCCAGTTGGGCGTCAGCGGGTCGGGGGCGTCCGGGCGGAAGAGCCGTCCCAGGTTCGAGGCGTGGTGCTCCGAGGCGTAGAAGTCGACGTAGTCGGCGACCTCGAACGGCAGCTGCAGCGTCACCTCGGCGAGACGGTGGACCGACGCCTCGGGCAGGTCACCGGCCAGCGCCTCCGTCAGCGCTCCACGGACCGAGGCCCAGCGGGCCGGCCCCTGCGCCATGAACGCATTGAGCGATCCCGTCGCGAAGACGTCGTCGCCGAGCAGCAGCCCCACGTCGACGACGTGCTCCCCTAGGCGTACGCCGACCCGCGGCGCGACGTCGCGCTGGTCATCGGGGGAGCGGTACACGCCGTACGGGAGGTTGTGCAGGCCGAACGGGTCGTCGCGGGAGACCTCGATCCTCATGCCGCGCCCTCCCGCCAGGCGTCGGGCAGCAGGTCGAGCCGGGCCAGCTCGGTGAGCGGGTCGCTGATCGAGCAGGTGCCGAAGGAGTGGAAGGCCTCGCGCACGGCAGGGTCGAGGGCGAGGGCAGCCGCCGCCACGGCTGCTTCGTCGCGCGCGGCCAGCGCAGCCTCGACGTCGGCGGTCGTCGCGCCGTCGACCGCGCGGCCCGTCGCCACCAGCAGGTTGAGGAAGCCGTGCTCCTCGAACCCCGTCTCCGGGTCCGTACGCCGCACCGCGTGGTGCAGCCCGGCGGTCGCCTTGAACGGCACGCCGAAGGCGACGGCGGTAGTGATCCCCACGGCCAGCTCGGCCTCGGACGGGTGCAGGTCGGCCCGCACGCCACCCGTGCGGAACTTGGCCCACAGCCCGGCCACGCCGAGCTCGGCGAGCACCGCCTCGGCCCGGTCGTCTCGCGGCACCTCCACGAAGACGTCGGTGCCGAGGGAGGCGAGGGAGCGGACCTCACCGGGGGTCGCCGACGCAGGCAGGGCTACCTCCAGCCACCGCAGCCGCGGGCCGGCGGCCGCGACGGCCGTGTGGACCTCGTCGAGTCCGGTCACCACCGCCACGTCGGTCTCCCCGGTCCGTGCCAGGTCGTCGGGGCGCACGAGGAGCGGGCCCACGGCACCCGCGTACGGGCTGCGGAGGTGCGCGGCGTGGTCGGCGACCGCCCTGCCGAGCGGCGCGTTGCCCGGAGGGAAGACGGCCGCGTCGTCGAGCAGACCGGCGAGGAGCGCGGGCGTGAGCGTGCTCATCCGTCGACCCCTCCCGACTCGCCGCGGTCGCCGCGTGACCACGACCCGGCGTAGACGCCGTCGTCGACCTCGCGGCCGGCCTCTCCCAGGTCCAGCGGCCGGAAGGTGTCGACCATGACCGCGAGCTCGTCGAAGAACTCGGCTCCGATGGAGCGCTCGTAGGCGCCCGGCTGCGGGCCGTGCGGGTGGCCGCCGGGGTGCAGCGTGATCGAGCCCTGGGCGATCCCGCTCCCCTTGCGCGCCTCGTAGTCGCCGGCGACGTAGAACATCACCTCGTCGGAGTCGACGTTGGAGTGGTAGTACGGCACCGGGATCGACAGGGGGTGGTAGTCGACCTTGCGCGGCACGAAGTTGCAGATGACGAAGTTGGTGCCCTCGAAGACCTGGTGCACCGGCGGCGGCTGGTGGACCTTGCCGGTGATCGGCATGAAGTCGTCGACGTTGAAGGCGAACGGGTAGAGGCAGCCGTCCCAGCCGACCACGTCGAACGGGTGGTGCGGGAGCGTGTGCACGGTGCCACCGATGCCGCCGGTCAGGCCGTTGACGCGGTGCTTGATGAAGACCTCGACGTCGCGCTCGTCGACGAGCCGCGGTGGGGTCGGGCCCCGCAGGTCGCGCTCGCAGTACGGCGCGTGCTCGAGCAGCTGGCCGAACCGGCTCAGGTAGCGCTTCGGCGGGGTGATGTGGCTGTTGCCCTCGATCGCGTAGATGCGCGCCGCACCGGACGGGACGATCCGGTGCGTCGTCGCCCGCGGGATCACGAGGTAGTCACCGGGACCGAAGGAGAGGTCGCCGAAGACCGTCTCCACGACGCCCGAGCCGTCCTCCACGAAGAGGCACTCGTCGCCGATGCCGTTGCGGTAGAGGGGACTGGCCGCGTCGGCCACGACGTACGAGATCCGGACGTCGGGGTTCCCGAGCAGCAGCCGTCGCCCCGTGACCGCGTCGGCGCCCTCCCCGAACGACAGGGTGTGCGTGGAGAGGTGCCGCGGCAGCAGCGGGTGGTTGGGGACGAGCGACTGGTCGGGCAGCTCCCAGACGCGGCTCGCGGCAACCGCCGAGGGGATGGAGCGGTGGTAGAGCAACGAGGAGTCCGAGGAGAACCCCTCCTCCCCCATCAGCTCCTCGAAGAGCAGGTCCCCACCCCCGGCGGCGCGGTGCTGGGTGTGCCGCTTCGGCGGCACCTCCCCGGCCCGGCGGTAGTGGGGCATCAGAGGTTCCCCCGTCGTTCCTGCTCACGCTCGATCGACTCGAAGAGAGCCTTGAAGTTGCCCTTGCCGAAACCGAGCGAGCCGTGCCGCTCGATCAGCTCGAAGAAGACCGTCGGCCGGTCGCCGAGGGGCTTGGTGAAGATCTGCAGCAGGTACCCGTCCTCGTCGCGGTCGACGAGGATCCCGCGCTTCTTCAGCTCCTCGACGGGCACTCGCACCTCACCGATCCGGGCCCGCAGCAGCGGGTCGTCGTAGTAGGCGTCGGGGGTGTCGAGGAACTCGACGCCACGGCTGCGGAGCACGTCCACGGTCCGCAGGATGTCGCCGGTGGCCAGCGCGAGGTGCTGGGCGCCGGGGCCGCCGTAGAACTCCAGGTACTCGTCGATCTGGCTCTTCCGCTTGCCCACGGCCGGCTCGTTGAGCGGGAACTTCACCCGGTGGTTCCCGCTCGCCACCACCTTGGACATGAGCGCGGAGTAGTCGGTGGCGATGTCGTCGCCGATGAACTCGGCCATGTTCACGAAGCCCATGACCCGGTTGTAGAACCCGACCCACTCGTCCATCCGCCCGAGCTCGACGTTGCCGACGATGTGGTCGAGGGCCTGGAAGAGCCGCTTCTCCTCGTGCTTCACGCCGGCCGCCTGGACGAAGCCGGGCAGGTAGGCGCCGGCGTAGCGGACGCCGGCCACCTCGCGCTGCACGAGGGTGTGCCGGGTCTCGCCGTACGCCGCGATGGCGGCCACCCGGACCGTGCCGTGCTCGTCGGTCAGGTCGTGAGGCTCCTCGAGCACCGTGGCTCCGGCGGAGCGCGCCTGCACGATGCAGCGGTCCACGTCCGGGACCTCGAGGGCGATGTCGACGACGCCGTCGCCGTGGTGCGCGTGGTGGGCGATCAGCGGGCTGTCGGGCGAGACCGCGCCGCGCAGCACGAACCGGATCGAGCCCGACCTCAGGACGAACGCCTTGTGGTCGCGCTGGCCGGTCTCGGGGCCGGCGTACGCCTCGAGCTCCATGCCCCAGACGCTCTGGAAGTACGCCGCGGCCTGCGTCGCGTTGCCGACGACGAAGACGATGGCGTCCCAGCCGGTGATCGGGAACGGGTCGGCCGTCTCGTCGTACTCCACGAGGCCGACGAGCTGCCGGAGCTGCTGCACGTCGAGGCCGGCGCGCTGCTCGGCCTCGGTGAGGACGTCGTGCGGGGACATGCGATCTCCTTCACGGGCTGTGACCTGGGTCTCCTCGATCAAACGCCTGCCGGTAGAGGTCGGCAACTGCACCAGTGACCATTGGCCAAACTGCCTTCTTCGGCCATGATCAAGGCAGTTCTGGCAGTCAATCTGCCTAGTAATCCACGTCCCTTGGGAGCATCCATGACTGCCGTCGAGCTCGACGAGATCGACCTGGCCCTCCTCACCTCGCTGCACGAGGCACCGCAGATCGGCGTCCTGGAGACCTCGCGCCGGATCAAGGTCGCGCGAGCCACGGTGCAGGCCCGCCTGCGCAAGCTCGAGGAGGCCGGCGTCATCGCCGGCTGGCAGCCGCAGATCGACGTCGCCGCCGCCGGCTTCGGCGTCCAGTGCTTCGTGCAGCTGCACATCGCCCAGGGCGAGCTCGACTCGGTGGCGGCGGAGCTGGCCGCCATCCCGGGCGTGATCGAGGCCTGGGCGACCACGGGAGAGAACGACATCCTCTGCCGGGTCGCGGCCGCCTCCCACGAGGACCTGCAGCAGACGCTGATCCAGATCGCCCGGTCCCGCTACGTCGCACGGTCGAGCAGCATCGTCGTGCTCTCCAGCATCGTGAAGCCGCGGGCGCTCCCCCTGCTGCAGACCGTCGACGCGAAGCCGTCCCGCGCACCCCGCTACCCGCGATGACGTCCCTCTTCTAGGCAGTCTGCCCATCTCGGGGCCGCCATCACTGACGCACGATCGTCGATCCGCCCAGATGGCCAGTCACATGTTGCAGTCCACGTGACCCGGGACGCACGGTGACCGCATGAAGGACCTTCTCGCCCGCTTCGAGCACACCCCTCCCGAGGTCGTCTTCGAGTGGCACGACCCGGAGACCGAGGCCCGCGGCTGGATCGTCATCAACTCGCTCCGCGGCGGCGCCGCGGGCGGAGGTACCCGCATGCGGGCGGGCCTGAACCGCCGCGAGGTCGAGTCGCTGGCCAAGACGATGGAGGTCAAGTTCACCGTGGCCGGCCCGCCGATCGGCGGCGCCAAATCCGGGATCGACTTCGACCCCTCCGACCCCCGCAAGGAGGGTGTGCTCCGCCGCTGGTTCGCAGCCGCCGCTCCCCTGCTCAAGGCCTACTACGGCACGGGCGGCGACCTGAACGTCGACGAGGCGCTCGAGGTCGTGCCGATGACGGAGAGCAACGGCCTCTGGCACCCGCAGGAGGGCATCGTCACCGGCCACTTCCACGCCGAGGGCTTCGAGCGGATCCAGCGCGTCGGGCACCTGCGCGCCGGGGTCGCGAAGCCCGTCGCCGATCCGGCGTACGCGCTGGCCGGCGGGGCCCACGGCGTGCCGACCGTCGCCGACCTGGTGACCGGATGGGGCGTCGCCGAGGCCGTGCGCCACCACTACGAGCTCTACGGCGGCGACCTGGCCGGCAAGCCCACGATCGTCCAGGGATGGGGCACGGTGGGCGCCACCGCGGCGACGTACCTGTCCCGGATGGGCGCCCGGATCGTCGGCATCATCGACCGCAGCGGTGGCCTCGTCGACCCCGACGGCCTGTCGCCCGAGCGGGTCGCGGAGCTCTACGCGACCCGGCGTGGCAACCAGCTCGTCGCGCCCGACCTGCTGCCGTTCGCGGAGGTCGACGCGCGCATCTGGTCCATGGGCGCCGCGATCTTCCTGCCCTGTGCGGCCTCGCGCCTGGTCACGCGCGGCCAGGTCGACGCGATGGTCTCCGCCGGGCTCGAGGTCGTCTCCTGCGGAGCGAACGTGCCGTTCGCAGACGAGGAGATCTTCTACGGACCCACCTACGAGTTCGCCGACCGCCACGTCGCCGTCATCCCCGACTTCATCGCCAACTGCGGCATGGCCCGTACCTTCGCCATGCTCATGGACGGCACCACCGAGGTCAGCGACCGGGCCATCTTCGAGGACGTCTCCATCACGATCCGGACCGCGCTCGCCGCGTGCCACGACCGCTCGCCGGCACCGACCGGGATCGCCAGCACGGCGCTGGAGATCGCCCTGGAGCAGCTGGTCGCGCGCCCCGACGTACCCCTGACGCAGACGGCCTGACCCGCAGCGCGGAGCCCCCGGGGCGGCCCGGCCAGCTCCTGCACGTGCAGGACGGCGCGCCGTGGGCGACGCGACCGACGGCGCGGCGTCCCGCACGTGCGGGAGCTCGCGCCCGACCCGGCGCCGGCTCAGGCGTACGAGTGCTGCGACCCGCCGCCGAAGAAGAAGTTGATGCCGATGAAGTTGAACCACAGCGTCGCCAGGCCGACGAGGGCGACGATGGCAGCCGCCTTGCCCTTCCAGCCGGCGGTCGCCCGGGCGTGCAGGTACGCCGCGTAGACCACCCACGTGATGAAAGCCCAGACCTCCTTGGGGTCCCAGCCCCAGTAGCGCGACCACGCCTGGTGGGCCCAGATCGGGCCGGCGATGAGCACTGCGAAGGTCCAGATCGGGAACGCGAACGCGTGCAGCCGGTACGCGAGCCGGTCGAGCACCTCGGCGGCAGGCAGGGACGGCATCCGGCCGGAGTCGCGGACCAGGAAGAGCACGGAGACGATGCCGGCGACGGTGAAGACGCCGGTCGCGGTGATCGCCGCGATGACGTGGATGACCAGCCACGGCGAGGAGAGCGACTCGGTCAGCGGAGCCACCGGCTCGTAGAGCCAGATGACGTCGGCCATCAGCACGACCATCACCAG
Source organism: Nocardioides jiangxiensis (assembly GCF_030580915.1). NCBI lineage: Bacteria > Bacillati > Actinomycetota > Actinomycetes > Propionibacteriales > Nocardioidaceae > Nocardioides > Nocardioides jiangxiensis. The sequence continues at coordinate 1,955,778 of NZ_JAUQTA010000001.1, read as the reverse complement.
GCCCACGACCCACGGGCCGAGGAAGCCCAGGTCCCAGCGCCGGAAGAAGACGAGCGTCACCAGCACCGCGACGAAGGACGCCGTGAGCGTGAACTCGTACATGTTGCCCCACGGCACGCGGTTCGGGTCGGCCGCGAAGCCACGGGCGACGAGCGCGAGCAGGTGGACGCCGGCGGCGACGCCGGTGAGGAGGAACGCGAAGCGCCCGAAGACCTCCGCGCGCGGCGACTCGTCACCGGCCGCCAGACCCCGCTTGGCAGCCCACTGCGCCGAGTAGGCCAGCAGGGCGAGGAAGTAGACGACGCCTGCGGCGCTGACCGCCTGGATGCTGAGCGTGTCCCACGCCTGGTCTGTCACTGGTCCTCCTGTACGCCGGGCGCGCCGGCGGTCTCGTCAGGTGTCGCCGCGGAGCCCTGGAGGGCAGCGACGAAAGCGGTCAGGTCGTCCGAGAGGTCGCCTCCCGAGGAGCGGTCGAGGCCGGCGACCTCGACCAGCGTCTCGCCGTCGTCGCGACGGATCGCGCGCACCCAGAGGCGGCGCGGCCGGATGAAGAGGGAGCCGCACAGTCCGGTCAGTGCGAGGATCGCGCCGCCGAGGGCCAGCATGGTGCCCGGCTTCTTGGCGATCTCCAGGCGGACCCAGGGCTGCACACCGTCGAAGGTCACCGAGCCGTTGCCGCCCGGCAGGTCGACCGACTCCCCCGGCTTCAGGTCGACGCGGAACAGCTTGCCGCCGGGCTTGGCCAGCAGCTTCATGTGCTTGGTGTCGAGCGAGTAGACCGACTGCGGCACGCCGTCGTTGAGCCCGAGGTCGCCGACGTAGGCCTGCATGGTGATGAGCGGGTTGAGGTCGTTGCCCATGGCGGAGTTCAGCGGGTCGCCGTTGTAGGTCGGCAGGAAGAGGCCCTCGAGCCCGATCTGCTTCGGCTTCGCGTCGGGCACCTTCACCACGCCGTAGGAGGTGAAGTTGCGCTGCTCCTGTGGGAGGAACGGCGTCGGCCCGCTGTAGGCGACGTGGCCCTCGCCGTCGCGGACGGTGATGACGGGCGAGTAGCCGTGGCCGATCAGGAAGACGTCGGTGCCGCCGATCGACAGCGGGTGGTTGACCCGCAGGTCGTAGGTCTTCTTCGTGCCCTTGTCGTCCCACCAGGTGAGGCCGGCGACGAACTTGTGCGCCATGCCCTTGCGGGGGCCCGAGTAGAGCCACTCGATGTCGAACCGGTCGAGCTGCAGCGAGAAGCTGTCGAGCGCACCGGCCTTGGTCAGCTTGCCCGGGGTGAAGTCGTCGTACTGCGTGGGGGTGTTGGAGAACTGCGTCCCCTGCGTGACGATCACGCCGCCCTTGTAGCCCCACAGCGAGCCGATGGCGAAGCCGGCGAGCACGACGAGCACGGCGATGTGGAAGAGCAGGTTGCCGGCCTCGCGGAGGTAGCCGCGCTCGGCGCTCACGGCGTCACCGGAGACGACCACGCGGTAGCGCTTGCGGCGCAGCGCCGCGCGCGCCTTCTCCAGGACGACCTCCGGCGCCTCCGCCGTGACGTACGTCGAGGAGTCCGGCAGGCGGGTCAGGTTGCGGGGCGCCGCGGGCGGAGCCGCGCGGAACCCGCGCCAGTAGACCTTCGTGCGCGGCAGGATGCACCCGACGAGGGAGACCGCGAGCAGGATGTAGATGGCGGAGAACCACGGCGAGGAGAAGACCTCGAACATGCCGAGCTTCTCGTAGATCGGGGCCAGCTGGGTGTGGTCCTTCTTCCACTGGCTCACCGCGTAGGAGTCGACCGACGTCTGCGGGATGACCGAGCCCGGCACCGCGGCCAGCGCGAGCAGGAAGAGCAGCACGAGCGCGGTGCGCATCGAGGTGAGCTGGCGCCACGTCCAGCGGAGCAGCTCACGCGCCGTGAGCTCGCCCGGGAGGCGCTCGTCGCCCTGGGCGGGGCCCGGTACCGGTCCGAGGGGCTCCTCGGGAGCGGCGTTCGTCTTCAGCTTCGCCATGTCAGGCCCCCGATCCGAAGTGCTCGATCAGCCGGATCTGCAGCCACTGGATCGCGTAGTCCCACCAGCCGCTGACCATCGCCACACCGACGGCGACGAGCATGAACCCGCCGAGTCGCATGAGCGCGGTCTGGTGGTTGCGCAGCCAGCCGAAGGCGTGTGTCGCCCGCTCGTAGGCGAGGCCCGCGAGCAGGAACGGCAGCCCGAGGCCGAAGGCGAAGACACCCGCGAGGAGCGCGCCGCGGGTGGCACTGGCCTCGCTGAAGCTGAGGGCGCTGATCGCTCCGAGGGTCGGACCCACGCACGGGGTCCATCCGAGCCCGAAGAGGACACCGATCAGGGGCGCCGCCGCCAGGCCCACGGCCGGGATCCGGTGCACGCGCACGTCGCGCTGGAGGAACGGGATCCGCAGGAGGCCTGCGAAGAAGAGGCCCAGGAGGATCACGACGCAGCCGAGGACCACGACGAGCAGGCGGCGGTTGGCGTTGAGCTGCTGCCCGAGGTCACCGAGGGCGCCGACCGTCGCGCCGAGCGGCACGAAGACCGCGGTGAAGCCGAGCACGAACAGCAGCGAGCCCAGGAAGGTGCGGCCGCGACGGCGCGACCCCGACGCGATCTCGGCGCCCGACAGGCCGGTCGCGTAGGAGAGGTAGCCCGGCAGCAGCGGCAGGCAGCACGGCGAGAAGAACGAGATGAGTCCGGCGAGCAGGGCCACCGGAAGGGCCAGGACCAGCGAACCGCTGGTCACGCTCTCCCTGAGGAAGTCGGTCACGACGCGGCGTCCTCCGCGAGGTCCTTCAGCGTGATCGCGGTCGGAACCGGGCCGAGGATGCGCGCGGCGACGCGCCCCTTCGGGTCGAGCACGAGGGTCGACGGCGTCGCGGTCGGCGGCAGGATGCCGCGCAGGGCGAGCAGCGTCTTGCCACCCTGGTCGTCGATCGACGGCCACGGGATGCCGTAGGTGCGGATGAACGCGTCGGCGTTGGCCTTCGACGTCTCGCGCACGTCGATGCCGAGGAAGGCGACCCCGGACGAGGCGAGGTCCTTCTCCGCCGTGACGAGAGCGGGTGCCTCCTCCCGGCACGGCGCGCACCAGGAGCCCCACACGTTGAGGACGACGACCTTGCCCCGGTAGTCGGCGATGTCCAGCTGGTCGCCGTCGAGCGTGGTCCCGGCGAACGCGACCGGGGCTCCCCGGTCGGCGGCCTCGATCGAGGTTACCGTGCCGCTGCCGGTCGCGGTGCCACCCTCCTTGCCGCCCTCGAGACCGCTGCAGGCGGCCAGCGCCGGCCCGGCGAGCAGTGCGGTCAGCGCCGCAGCCGCGACGCGTCGTCCGTGCTGCGTCCGGGCCGCCCTCACTGGGCGCTCTCCGCCGGGTCGCTGCCCGAGGAGAACGGGTCCTTGCGGTCCTTCTCCGGGATCAGGTGACCCGCCGGCTCGGAGTACGTCACGGAGGTGAGCTTCTCGCCGGTGAAGTTGAACGACGTGAGCGAGCAGAGCGTGCACTGGCGACGACGCGGGTCGTGCAGCATCGAGCGCTTCTCGGCGAACATCCGGACGGTCCAGATCGGCAGCTGGTGGCTGACGATGACGGCCTCGTGGCCCTCGGCGACCTGGCGGGCGTCCTCGATGGCCTCCATCATCCGGCCGGCGATGAGCTTGTAGGGCTCGCCCCACGACGGCCTGGCCGGGTTGTAGAGCTTGGTCCAGACGGCGGGGTGCACGAGGTCGCGCACGCCGCGCTTGAACGAGCGGCCCTCGAAGGAGTTCAGCGACTCGATCACGCGCGGGTCGGTGACGATCTCCAGCCCCTTCGCCTTCGCCAGCGGAGCGGCCGTCTCCTGGGCGCGCTCGAGCGGGGAGACGCGCAGGTGCGTGATGTCGCGTCCCGCGAGGGAGTCGGCGACGACCTGGGCCATCTGGTGCCCGCGGTTGGTCAGGTGGAAGCCCTCGCGACGGCCGTAGAGGATGCCGGTGGGGTTGTCGACCTCACCGTGGCGCATCAGGTGGACGGTCGTCTTGTCGCTCATGCGCGGGCTCCCTTGCTGGAGGCGGCGGCAGCGGCGTCCGCCGCGGCCGGGAGGGCGTCCAGCACGTGCTGGATCGCCGCGTCGTCGTGGGCCGACGACAGGAACCATGCCTCGTACGCCGAGGGCGGGAGGTAGACGCCCCGGTCGAGCATCGCGTGGAAGAAGGCGGTGTACGCCGGGAGGTCCTGCGCGTTGGCCTCGGGGAAGTTGGTGACCGGTGAGCCGTCGTTGAAGAAGACCGAGAACATCGTGCCGGTCGCCTGGATCGTGTGGGAGACACCGGCGCGGGTCAGCTCCGCGGCGACGGCTGCCTTGATCGTCTCGCCGGCGGCGGAGATGTGGGCGTAGACCTCGTCGGTCGCCAGCCGGAGCGTCGCCAGGCCGGCGGTCGTCGCGACCGGGTTACCCGAGAGCGTGCCGGCCTGGTAGACCGGGCCCTCCGGGCTCAGGTGCCCCATCACGTCCGCGCGGCCACCGAACGCCGCCGCGGGGAAGCCGCCACCCATCACCTTGCCGAAGGTGGTCAGGTCGGGCACCCAGCCCTCGACCGCACCGTCGAGGCCCCACTGCCCCTGCTTGCTGGCGCGGAAGCCGGTCATCACCTCGTCGGAGATGAAGAGGGCACCGTTCTCGCGGCAGATCTGGGCGAGGAACGCGTTGAAGCCGGGCGCCGGCGGGACCACGCCCATGTTGCCCGGAGCGGCCTCGGTGATCAGGCAGGCGATCCGGTCGCCGTACTCCGCGAACGCGGCGGTGACCGCGACCTTGTCGTTGTAGGGCAGCACGATGGTGAGGCCCGCGCTCGATGCCGGGACGCCGGGGGTGCCGGGCACTGCGAGCGTGGCCAGGCCGGAGCCTGCAGAGGCCAGCAGCGCGTCGACGTGGCCGTGGTAGCAGCCGGCGAACTTCACGACGATCTCGCGGCCGGTGAAGCCGCGCGCCAGGCGGATCGCGGACATGGTCGCCTCGGTGCCGGAGCTGACGAAGCGGACCTTCTCCACCGACGTGCGCCGGACGAGCTCCTCCGCGAGCTCGACCTCCGGCTCCGTCGGCGTGCCGTACGACGTGCCCCGGGCGACGGCCGCGGCGACCGCGGCCTGCACCTCGGGGTGGGCGTGTCCGACCAGCATCGGCCCCCACGAGCAGATCAGGTCGACGTACTCGTTGCCGTCGACGTCGGTGAGCCAGGCCCCCTTCGCGGACCGGATGAAGCGCGGCGTGCCGCCCACGGCGTTGAACGCGCGGACGGGCGAGTTGACGCCTCCCGGAGTCACGGCGCGGGCCCGGTCGAAGAGGGCCGCTGAGGTGGTCGTCACGGGGGTCGTGGAGCTGGTCACCGTGGCATTCTCCCTGACGCCGGAAGGCTCCGTGACCGCCGCCCGTGTGTCGATTCCGGATTCTCAGGGAAAATTCTGTTACAGGCGCGTCATACTTGCGTGGATCGTGCGTTCCCTCACTGGCGGGGTAACCTACGCCACAGCCTGTGAGGGGCCGGCCGGAGAGGGACCGGACGGCACCGCACCGACCTCAGGGAGAAGCACCACGATGTCTGCACCGCGTTTCGGCAAGATCCAGAAGGTGACCGCACTGGTCCCGCTGGCTCTGCTCTCCACTGCCTGGACGGCCAACCTGGCCGGCGTCGGTGGTCTCGCCTCCGCGAGCGACACCAACCTCCCCGACGGCACCCAGATCCCGATCGAGGCGCTCGAGGACCCGGCCAGCTACACCGCCCCGGGCCAGGTCGGCCTCGGCATCTCCGCCGGTGACGGCGCGCAGATCGTGGCCACCGCCTCGACCAACGGCATCCCGACCGCCGCCCTGGCCGCCTACCAGCGCGCCGAGCAGGTCATCAACGACGCCGACCAGGCCTGCCACATCGACTGGGCCCTGATCGCCGCCATCGGCCGCGTCGAGTCGGACCACGGTCGCTACGGCGGCAACACCCTCGACACCAAGGGTGTCTCCCACCCCGGCATCTACGGACCGGCGCTCGACGGCACCAACAACACCCAGGCCGTCCCCGACACCGACGGTGGCCTCTACGACAACGACAAGGTCTGGGACCGCGCCGTCGGCGCCATGCAGTTCATCCCCTCGACCTGGCGCAAGGTCGGCGTCGACGCCGACGGCGACGGCAAGCGCAACCCGCAGGACATCGACGACGCCGCGCTCGCGACCGCCGTCTACCTCTGCTCCGGCACCGACGACCTCGGCACCGAGGGCGGGCGCCGCACGTCGGTCTTCCGCTACAACCACTCGCAGGACTACGTGGACCTCGTCCTCAAGATCCGCGACGCCTACCTCGCCGGCAACTACACCGCCGTCCCCAACTACATCACCTCGGCCTACACCTTCAGCCCGCCGAGCTCGTGGACCCCGGCCGGCAGTGGCGGCGGCGGCCGGATCCACACCGGCGGCACGGGCAAGACCGGCACCTACACGCCGGGCGGCGGCTCCAGCACGCCCGCCGGCAGCGGCAGCACGGGCGGCACGTCCGGCGGGACCACCGGCGGCACCACGGGTGGCACCACGGGTGGCACCACGGGGGGCACGACCGGCGGCGTGACCAAGGGGACCACCGACGTGATCACCAAGACCACCGACACGGTGAAGGACGTCATCGACAGCACCACGAAGACGGTCACCGACATCACCAAGACGGCCGGCTACATCCTCGCCGACACCACCTGCCGCACCCAGGCCTCGCTCAACACCCCGCTCAACAACACCGACAACGCGACCTACTGGGTCACCTGCATGGCGAAGGCCGGCTACACGGTCAGCGCCGGCAGCTACTGACCGACGGACGCAGGAGGGCCCCGGTTCCACCAGGAACCGGGGCCCTTCCCGTTCGCCGAGAGACCGCTCAGCGCTGCAGCAGGCGCGCCGCCTCGGCCGCCCAGTACGTCAGCACGACGTCGGCACCGGCGCGACGGATCGAGAGCAGGGTCTCGAGGATCGCCGCCTCACGGTCGATCCAGCCGTTGGCCGCAGCAGCCTCGACCATGGCGTACTCCCCCGAGATGTTGTAGGCCGCGACCGGTACGTCGACCGCCTCGCGCACGGCGCGAACGACGTCGAGGTAGGCCAGTGCCGGCTTGACCATCACCATGTCGGCGCCCTGCTCGACGTCGAGCATCGCCTCGCGCACGCCCTCGAGCGCGTTGGCCGGGTCCTGCTGGTAGCTGCGCCGGTCGCCCTGCAGCGAGGAGTCGACCGCCTCGCGGAAAGGGCCGTAGAAGGCCGAGGCGTACTTCGCCGAGTAGGCCAGGATCGCCACGTCGGCCGCGTCTGCCGCGTCCAGGGCGTCACGGATGACGGCGACCTGGCCGTCCATCATGCCGCTGGGACCGACCACGTCGACGCCGGCCGCCGCCTGGGCGACGGCCATGTCGGCGTACACGGCGAGGGTGGCGTCGTTGTCGACGGCGCCGGACCTCGTCAGGAGGCCGCAGTGACCGTGGTCGGTGAACTCGTCGAGGCACAGGTCGGCCATGACCGGCAGGGCGTCGCCCACCTCACGCTTCACGTCGCGGATGGCGACGTTGAGGATGCCCGCGGGGCCGACGGCGCCGGAGCCCCGTGCGTCCTTCACGGCGGGGATGCCGAAGAGCATGATGCCGCCGAGTCCGAGCTCGGCCGCCTCGGCCGCCGCCTTCTTCAGCGTCTCGCGCGTGTGCTGGACGACGCCGGGCATCGAGCCGATCGGCTTCGGCTCGGTGATGCCCTCGCGGACGAACACGGGCAGGATCAGCTGGCGGGCCTCGAGGGACGTCTCGGCGACGAGGCGGCGCAGTGCCGGCGTACGACGCAGGCGGCGCGGGCGGACGACGGGGCCCAGCGGGCCGGCGGGCTCGATCACGAGGAGGTCGCCTTCCGGCGCGCACCCGGCTTGCGGTCGGACGGCTTCGTGACCGGCTGCCCCTCCGCGACCAGCTCCGCGCGGCGGGCGGCACCGAAGGCGGCGAGCGCGTCGACGAGCTCCTCGACCGAGGGGTTCGGGGCGAGGACGTCGACCCGGAGGCCGTGCTCCTCGGCCGTCTTCGCGGTGGCGGGACCGATGACCGCGATGATCGTCGACGGGTGCGGCTTGCCGGCGATGCCGACCAGGTTGCGCACCGTCGAGGACGAGGTGAAGACGACCGCGTCGAACTTGCCGGTCTTGATCGCGTCGCGGACCGGGGCGGCCGGCGGCGCCGCACGCACCGTGCGGTAGGCCGTGACGTCGTCGCACTCCCAGCCCAGGTCGACCAGGCCGGCGACGAGGTTCTCGGTGGCGATGTCGGCGCGCGGGAGGAAGACCCGGTTGATCGGGTCGAGGTCCTCGTCGTACTCCGGCCACTCGGCCAGGAGGCCAGCGGCGGACTGCTCGCCCGAGGGCACGAGGTCGGCACGCAGGCCCCACTCGAGCAGCGAGGCTGCGGTCTTCTCGCCGACGGCAGCGATCTTGAGGCCCGAGAAGGCGCGGGCGTCGAGGCCGTACTCCTCGAACTTCTCGCGCACGGCCTTGACCGCGTTGACGGAGGTGAAGGCGATCCACTCGTAGCGGCCCTCGACGAGGCCGCGCACGGCCTTGTCCATCTGCTGCGGGTTGCGGGGCGGCTCGACCGAGATGGTCGGCACCTCCTCGGGCACCGAGCCGTAGCCACGCAGGCGCGCGGAGAGGGAGCCGGCCTGCTCCTTGGTGCGCGGCACCAGGACACGCCAGCCGAAGAGCGGCTTGGTCTCGAACCAGGAGAGCGTCTCCCGCATGTCCACCACGCTACCCACGACCGTGATCGCCGGGGGCTGGATCTTCGCTGCGCGGGCGTCGGCGGCGATGTGCTCGAGGGTCGAGGTGACGGTCACCTGGGTCGTGAGCGTGCCGGTCGAGGTCATCGAGACCGGGGTCGTCGCGGCCCGGCCGGCGGCGATCAGCGCCGAGGCGATCTCGCCGATGGACCCCACGGCGGAGAGCAGCACGAGCGTGCGGTCGTCAGCGTACCGGCTCCAGTCGACGGCCTTCTCGCCGCAGGCCACCACGGCGACCTCGCGGGCGGTCTTGGTGGTCAGCGGGACACCGGCGTACGCCGGGACGGCGCTCACCGACGAGACGCCGGGGACGATCTCGAACGGCAGCCCGGCCTTCGCCAGCGCGGCCGCCTCCTCGGGACCCGAGGCGTAGAGGAAGGGGTCGCCGTTCATCAGGCGCACGACGCGCAGTCCGCGCTTGGCCTGCTTCACGACCACCTTGGCCCGGTTGGCATGGGTGAGCGGCTGCCCGTCGTCACCGAACCCGCCGTCGACGATCTCCGGCCCGTCGGCCTGCTCCTCGTCGTCGGCAAGCGGGGCAAGACCCAGCACCGCACGGACGAACGCCGCGTGCTCGGGAAGCTCGGTCACGACCACGTCGGCCTCGGCCAGCAGCGCGGCAGCCCTCACGGTCAGCAGCTCGGGGTCGCCAGGCCCGCTGCCGACGAACGCGAACCATCCGGCACCACGGCCGGCGTCGATGTTCTGGGCGGGAGTGCGAGGAGTCATGCCTGCTGCTTTCCGGGTTCTTCGATCAGTGCGGCCGCGCCCTCGTCGAGCATGGACGCGGCGAGCGTGCGGCCGATCTGGGCCGCATCGGCGACCGGTCCGGTGGCGGACCGGCGGAGTTCAACGGTGCCGTCGACGGCGGCAGCGACGGCGCGGAGCCAGACCTCGGGGCCGTGGTCACCCTCGGCGACCTCGGCGAGGGCCCCGACCGGAGCCGCGCAGCCGGCCTCGAGCGTGCGGAGCAGCTCGCGCTCGGCGGTGACCGCGGCCCTCGTGGCGGGGTCGTCGAGGGCGGCCGCGAGCCGGGCGACGAGCTCGGTGTCGGAGGAGCGGCACTCGATCGCCAGCGCTCCCTGGCCGGGCGCCGGCAGCATCTGGAGCGGGTCGATGGACTCGGTGACGACGTCGAGGCGGTCGATGCGCGAGAGGCCGGCCCGGGCCAGGATCACGCCGTCGACCTCGCCCGAGGTGACCTTGCCGAGGCGGGTGTCGATGTTGCCGCGCAGGCCGACGATGGTGAGCCCGAGGCCGAGCGCGTGCAGCTGGGCCACGCGTCGCGGCGAGCCCGTCGCGACGACGCTGCCCGGGGGCAGCTGGCCCAGGCTCAGGCCGTCGCGGGCGACCAGCACGTCGCGCGGGTCCTCGCGCGGCGGAACCGCTGCGAGCGCGATGCCGTCGAACGGGGCGGTCGGCAGGTCCTTGAGGGAGTGCACCGCCACGTCGACGTCGCCGCGCAGGAGTGCGTCGCGCAGCGCACTGACGAAGACGCCGGTGCCGCCCAGCGAGGCGAGCGTGGAGGTCTGGTTGACGTCACCCTCGGTGACGACCTCGACCAGCTCGACCTCGACACCCAGGCGTTCGGCGATCTGGTCGGCCACCTGGCCGGACTGGGTCCTGGCGAGCAGCGAGCGGCGCGTGCCGACCCTGATGACGTGGTCGCTCACGCGAGCTCCTCCGGGACGACGGGGCGGGTCACCGCGGTGACCGCGTCGGGGTCGAGCGCGAAGAGCTCGGCCAGCGCGGCGGCGTACGAGACGGCGCCGTCGGTGTCGGCGAGCTCCTTGACGCGAACGGTGGGCTGGTGGAGCAGCTTGTCCGCGACCCGGCGCACCGTCTGCAGCACCTCGGCACGCACGGCCTCGTCGAGTCCGGGCAGGCGCGCCCAGAGCCGCTCGGCCTCGGCCTCCACGACCCCGGTGGCCATCGTGCGCAGCGCGACGACGGTCGGGGTCACGCTCGCCTGGCGACGTGCGGACGCGAACGCGGTGATCTCCTCCGCCACGATCTGGCGCACGCCGGAGACCTCACGGCCCGCGTCGGCCTCGCGCAGCGTCTCCGCCAGGTAGCGGAGGTCGATCAGGCTGACCCCGTCGAGGTCGGCGACGGCCGGATCCACGTCGTGCGGCAGCGCGAGGTCGAGCACCGCGAGCGGGCGGTCGGAGCCCGCCCGCGCCGCAGCCAGCTCGGCCGCCGTGATCACCACGCCGGTCGCGCCCGTGCAGGAGATGAGCACGTCGGCCGTGGCGAGGACGTCCGCGAGGGAGTCGAGCGGCAGCGACCGGGCGGCGTACTCGTCGGCGAGGCGCTGGGCGTTGCCCTCGGTCCGGTTGACGACCGTGATCTCCGAGGCCCCACGGCGCGACGCGGTCGAGACCGCGAGCGAGGCCATCGCACCGGCTCCGATCACGACAACGCGCGCGCCCTCGACGGAGCCGACCACACCGACGGCGTGGTCGAGCGCAGCGGAGACCATCGACGGCGCGGCGCGGTCGATGTCGGTCTCCGCGTGGGAACGCTTGCCGACGCGGAGCGCCTGCTGGAAGAGCGAGTTCAGCGCCGGGCCGACCGTGCCGAGCTCCTGGCCGATGCGCAGGGCGTCGCGGGTCTGGCCGAGGATCTGGCCCTCGCCGACGACCATCGAGTCGAGGCCGGCGGCCACGTGGAAGAGGTGGGAGACGGCGCCGTCGTCGTAGTGGACGTAGAGGTGCGGCAGGAGCTCGCTGGTGATGTCGCTGGTGGCCATCTCCGAGCGGTCGCAGAGCAGCCGCGAGACCTCCTCGACGGAGCCGTGGAAGCGGTCCACCTCGGCGTAGATCTCGATGCGGTTGCAGGTCGCGATCGCGGTCGCCTCGGCGACGTGCTCGATGGCGGCGACGTCCGTGACGAGCTTGGAGACCCCCTCCGGGGTGAGGGCCAGCTTCTCCAGCACGGCAACCGGTGCGGTCTTGTGCGAGACGCCGACGACGAGGACGCTCATGCGGACTGCTCCTCTCCGGCGGCCGCGATCGCGGTGCCGCGCAGCTCTTCAGCGCCGGCGCGGCGCTGCTCGTGGTACGCGAGGATCTGCAGCTCGACCGAGAGGTCGACCTTCCGCACGCTCACGCCCGCCGGAACCGCGAGGTTCGTCGGGGCGAAGTTCAGGATGCTGGTGATGCCGGCCGCCACGAGCCGGTCGGCGACGCCCTGCGCGGCCTCCGCGGGCGTCGCGATGACACCGATCGCGACAGGGGTCTCGGCGAGGACGGCGTCCAGGTCGTCGAACGAGCGCACCGGGATGCCCGCGACCGACTCCTCGCAGCGCTCGGGAGCCGCGTCCAGCAGCGCCGCGACACGGAAGCCGCGGGTGCCGAAGCCGGAGTAGTTGGCCAGTGCGTGGCCCAGGTTTCCGATGCCGACGATGGCGACGGGCCAGTCCTGGGTCAGGCCGATCTCGCGGGCTATCTGGTAGCGCAGGTAGTCGACGTCGTAGCCGACACCGCGGGTGCCGTAGGAGCCGAGGTACGACAGGTCCTTGCGCAGCTTGGCGCTGTTGACGTTGACGGCGCCGGCGAGCTCCTCGCTGGAGCAGACGCTGATGCCCTGCTCGGCGAGGGAGGTCAGCGCGCGGAGGTACTCGGGCAGGCGGGCCACCGTCGCCTCAGGGATCTCACGACCCCCGCTCTGGGTCCCCGCCGCCGCGTCAGCCGGCTTCCGTGCGGTCACTGTCCTCGTCCTTCACGCGCGAGGAAGGGCTCAGCACGGGCACTTCCAGGCCCGTGATCGTCCTCGCGGCTTCATCACTGTAGGAGTTTGTGAACGTGAGAACAAAACGCAGGCGGCCACGCGCAGCCCCGCGGCTAGCACAGGTGAGAAGTCTCACCCGCGGCGGGGGTCGGCCGGCTCAGGCCTGCTGCGTCAGCGCAGCGCGCAGGCGCTGCGGGTCGACGCGCCAGAAGTCGTGACGCCGCCCGTCGACGAGCGTCACCGGGATCTCCTCGCCGTACGCCGCCTGCAGCTGCGGATCCGAGTCGATGTCGATCTCCTCGAAGGACTCCCCCAGCTCGGCGCACACGGCATCCACGACGTCGCGGGCTACGTCGCAGAGGTGGCAGCCGGGGCGCATGTACACCGTCACGCGCGCTTTACCGTCCGGACCCGAACTCGTCATGCGGCGATCCTGACACAGCCCTAGGCTGGAGCCGTGAGCCAGGACAAGCCCGCGAAGAAGCGGCCCGCCCCGCTGGACCTGCAGCAGCGCTCGGCGCTCGCAGGTGAGGCCTCGGCTGCCGTCGCGGAGGTCGAGTCGGCGCTCGACGTGCCCGTGGACCCGACAGCGGCGGCCTTCTTCGACGTCGACAACACCGTCATGCAGGGCGCGTCGATCTTCCACCTGGCCAAGGGACTCCACAAGCGCAAGTTCTTCACGACGAAGGACCTGCTCGGCGCGGCGTACAAGCAGGCGTACTTCCGGATCGTGGGCGTCGAGGACCCCGAGCACATCGAGAAGGCCCGCAACCAGGGTCTCTCCTTCATCGCGGGCCACACCGTCGAGGAGCTGCGCGAGGTCGGCGAGGAGATCTTCGACGAGGCGATGGCGCACCGGATCTGGCCGGGCACGCGCGCCCTCGCCCAGATCCACCTCGACCAGGGCCAGCGGGTCTGGCTGGTGACCGCCGCTCCCGTGGAGATCGCCGAGGTCATCGCCCGGCGGCTCGGCCTGACCGGCGCCATGGGCACCGTCGCCGAGCACGTCGACGGCGTCTACACCGGCCGGCTGGTCGGAGAGATGCTGCACGGTCCGGCGAAGGCGGTCGCGGTGTCGGCGCTCGCCGAGCGCGAGGGCCTCGACCTGGCCCGCTGCTCGGCGTACTCCGACTCGAGCAACGACCTCCCGCTGCTCGGCCTGGTCGGCGACCCGTGCGCGGTGAACCCCGACTCGAAGCTCCGGGCGCATGCACAGGAGCAGGGCTGGCGGATCCGCGACTACCGCACGACCCGCAAGGCCGTCCGCGGCGTGGCGACGGCAGCCGTCGCCGGCGTGGTCCTGGGCGCGGTCGCGCGGCGGGCCTCGCGCCACTGATCCGGACTTTCCAGCACGAACCTTGGGAATCTTCGCGATCCGTTCCCACGGGAGTGTGGTTTCGCTTACGCTGGTGAGGACCCGCAGGGAGAGTGGGTCACGGGAGGGTTCGATGCACGAGGGACTGGCGTCTGTGCTGCGCGGGTTGGATGCCCTGCGCGCCGCCGTCCTCGACGCATGCCTTCTCGAGCCCGACCTCGCCCTCGCCGGTGGCGTCGCCGGGTCCCGCGCCGTCCGGCAGGTTCCGTGGCTGATGTCCGAGGCGGCCACCGACGTCAACGTCGTGCCGAGCTCGGAGGGTCCGGAGTCCTTCGACGACGCCGAGCACGCGACCTCCACTGCGGAGGACGAGGCCACCCGTGAGCGGATGATCGCTCTCGTCGAGCTCGCCCGCGGTGGCGACAAGGAGGCGTTCGGCCTCCTCTTCGACCACTACCACCCGTCGGTCTACCGCTTCATCTACTACCGGACGAGGTCGCAGACGCTGGCGGAGGACCTGGCCAGCGAGACCTTCTTCCGCGCCCTGCGGTCGATGAACAGCTTCCGCTGGCAGGGCCGTGACTTCGGTGCATGGCTGATGACCATCGCCCGCAACCTGTGCAGCGACCACTTCAAGGCCGGCAAGACCCGTCTCGAGCAGACCACCGAGGACATGTCGCTCCACGACGACGTGACGGACGGCCCGGAGACGCTGGTCCTCGCCCAGCTCACGAACGACGCGCTCCTCACCGCCCTGCAGCAGCTGCCGAAGGAGCAGCAGGAGTGCCTGATCATGCGCTTCCTGCAGAGCATGAGCATCGCCGACACCGCGAAGGTGCTGGGTCGCACGGAGGGCGCCGTGAAGCAGCTCCAGCTGCGCGGCGTCCGCAACCTGGCGAAGCTGATGCCGAAGGAGGTGCACCGGTGATCACCTCCTCGATGACGCCCGCGTCACACTCCGTAACCTTCACCGTCTCACGGTCGTTCTACGCATCAGAGCACCACTGCGTCGGCAGCAGCCGACGGCCCGCACAGACAGGACCGACGTCATGAGCCCCATCAGCCCGGCACGCCGCCGCGCCGAGGAGTTCGCGTCCCTGCTGGAGGGTCGCGGCGGCTCGACCGCCTCGCACGCCGACGCCCTCGAGCTCGTCGCCGCGCTGCGCACCGTGGTGGCGCCCCAGCCGTCCGCGTCGTACGTGACGGAGCTGCGGAGCAACCTGCTCGCCGCCGCCGACAACCTGCTCGTGCCCTCCGCCACCGGCACGACGTTCGCCGACCACGTCGTCACCGCACCGCAGCGGCACCGCCGCAAGCTGTCCGTCGCGATCGGCACGCTCGCGGTCCTCGGCAGCACGACCGGCGTCGCGATGGCCGCACAGTCGGCCCTGCCGGGCGAGTCGCTCTACCCGATCAAGCGCATCCTCGAGAGCGCACAGACCTCGCTGAGCTCCGATGACGCCTCGCGCGCCAACCGGATCATGGACCTCGCCGAGAACCGCCTGGGCGAGACGAAGGCGCTGGCCAGCAGCGGCTCCGCGAGCAGCCGCGCCGAGATCCCGTCGTCGCTCCACGACTTCGTCGCGCAGGCCAGCGAGGCCGCGGACGCCCTCCTCCGGGAGTACGCCGAGTCCGGCGACATCTCGACCATCACCGACCTGCGCGACTTCCTGCGCGAGAGCCTCGACGCCCTCGCCGGCCTGAAGTCCGCCGTCCCGGTGGAGTACGCCGACGACTTCGACGCCGCGGTCAACGCGCTGCTCAGCATCGACGAGCAGGCCCTCAGCGCCTGCGGCAACTGCGCGGGCATGCTGGACGTGCCGGCGATCCTGCTGTCCGGGGCGTCGATCACTCCCGACGCTCCGCACGTGACGGCCACGCGGGCTCCGCGGGCGACGCCGACGACCTCGAGCGACGCGGTGACGGACCTGCTCAACCAGCTGCCGGCCCTCGGCGCCACCACGCAGCCGGTTCCGCAGCTGCCGACCGCCTCACCCAAGCCGTCGTCGACGACCTCGTCGGGCACCACGTCCGGCACGCTCAGCGGCATCCTCGGTGACAACGCCGTGACGAAGCCGCTCACGGACGCCGTCGACGGCGCTATCGACCCGCTGCTGGACCCGCTGCTCGACCCGCTCCTGGGTGGTGGCGGCCTCCTCTGACGCGACGCATCCGCGTCCACGGAGGGGTCGTCCTGACAGACCGGCCGCGCGGCCCGAAGCCGGGCTCAGCCGAAGATCGACCGCCGCCGCATGAGCAGCTGGTAGAGCGTCTGCTGGATGGTCTCGCGCACCCGGTCGGTGACCTCGAAGACGGTGAGCGGGTCCTCCGCGGCCGAGGGGTCGAACTCATCGGTGCGGATCGGCTCTCCGAACTCGATGATCCACTTCGACGGCAGCGGGACGAGGCCGAGGGGCCCGAGCAACGGGAAGAACGGCGTGATCGGCACGTACGGCAGGCCGAAGAGCCGGGCCAGTGACGGCACGTTGCCGACCAGCGGGTAGATCTCCTCTGCCCCGACGACGGAGACCGGGATGATCGGCACGCTCGTGCGGAGGGCTGCGCCGACGAAGCCGCCCCGGCCGAAGCGCTGCAGCTTGTAGCGCTCCGAGAACGGCTTGCCGATGCCCTTGAAGCCCTCCGGCCAGACCCCGACCAGCTCCCCGCCGTTGAGCATGCGCTCGGCATCCTCCTGGCAGGCCAGGGTGACGCCGCCCCGGCGGGCCACCGTACTGACGAACGGAAGCCGGAAGACCAGGTCGGCGCCGAGAGGACGCAGGTGTCGCCCGGTGCGCTCGTGGACCTGGAACATGGTCATGATCGCGTCGACCGGGACGGTGCCCGAGTGGTTGGAGACGATGAGGGCGCCGCCGCTCTTCGGGATGTTCTCGATACCGCGGACCTCGATGCGGAACCACTTCTCGGCAAGGGGCCGGGCAGCGGTCATGAGGAGGCGCTCGGTGAGCTCCGGGTCGAAGCCGTAGTCGTCGACCTCGAACTCACCGGTGATCCGGCGGCGGAGGAAGGCGATGAAGTGCGCGAGCTTGCGCTCCCAGTCCTCGCCGAAGACCTCCATCGCAGCGTGCGTGAACGCGTCGACGATCTCCGTGACCGGGATGCCCGGCCTCTTCGCACCACCGGCAGCCGCCGCGGAGCCGGCCGCGCCACCGCCCGTTCCCGGGAGCGTCAGGGACTCAGCGGCGGCAGGCGGCTCGGCAGCCGGTGCCAGCGGATGTACGTCGGCGCCTTCCGCCGCGCGGGGAGCAGGAGGCGTTCGCCGTCCCCCTCCGAGCAGGTCACGGGCGGCCTTGGACGGCTTGGCACCCGCCCCGCGGCCGGCGGCCCCGTGGGTGCCGATCGGGATGATGTCTGCGTCATCCATCGATCTCACCTCCCGGAGCGGTCGTCGCAGGAGTCCTCGGAGCGGACGATACGTGCGCTCGGGCGAGCACGCGCTCGAGGGAGGCCAGGGCGGGATCGGCGACCGCCAGGCCGGGCACGCCCGGCGGCATGTCGACCGAGCGGGCGAAGTCGCAGAACGCCTGCTCGGTGGAGTAGCGCGGCGTGAAGCCGAACTCCTCGCGCAGCCGCGTGGTGTCGACCCCGCGACCGTAGGTCAGGAAGTGCACGAGCTCGGGGGCGAACTCCGACCGACCCGCGCCCCGGATCGCCGACCCCACGGCGGAGAGCGCGAAGGAGGGCACCGGAAGGCCGGCGCGGCCCAGCCGCCGGATCGCCTGCGACAGCAGCAGGACGCCGTCACCGGCGAGGTTGAACGTGCCGCTCACGTCGGTGTGCACCGCGTGGCGGAGCGCCTCCGTCAGGTCTGCCTCGTGCACGAACTGCAGGCGCGGGTCGTAGCCGAGGACGGTCGGCACCACGGGCAGGCGGAAGTACTGCGCGATCGGGCTGTCGACGCCGGGGCCGATGACGTTGGCCGCGCGCAGCATCGCGACGTGGACGTCGGGCCGCCGGCGCGCGAATCCGCGCACGTAGCCCTCGATCTCCAGCGCGTCGCGGGAGTAGCCCGAGCGCGGCATGCGCTTGGGCCCCATGTCCTCGGTGAACATCGCCGGGTCGCGGTGGCTCGCGCCGTAGACCGTCGTCGTCGACTTCACGACCACGCGGCGTACGTCGGGAGCGCGCTGGCAGGCACCGAGCAGCTGCATCGTGCCGATGACGTTGGCCTCCTTCATGGAGGCGCGCGAGCCCATGCCGCCCGGCGTCGCGACGACGCTCATGTGGACGACGGTGTCGACCCGCTCGCGGACCAGGAGCTTGGCCACCACCGGGTTGCGCAGGTCCGCCCGGACAAACGAAACGGCGCCGAGGTCACCCTCAGGAGGGATGACGTCGACGCCGATGACGTTCGCGACGGCAGGGTCATCGGCAAGGTTGCGCGCAAAACGTCGTCCGAGGTCACGCGAGACCCCGGTGACGAGCACGACCTTGCCGGCCTGCGTCATCGAAGCAGCAGGCTCACTTACCGAGCTTGCGACGCGCCACGCGCGTCTTCTTCAGCAGCTTGCGGTGCTTCTTCTTGGCCATGCGCTTGCGGCGCTTCTTGATGACAGAACCCACGGTGGAACCTTTCCAGAGCTTGACGTCCGCCCTGGCGGATACAGCACGGGCGACCGGCCCCAGCGTATCGGCCCTGCCTCGGGGGCCGAAATCGGGTCCGCCCGCCAGACCCCGCGTCCGGGGACGCAGGGCCGCGGCGGGCGGTGTGCCGGTGAGTCAGCGAGGAGTCAGCCGGCGTCGTAGAACGAGCGCTGGATGTACTCGGTGACGTCCTTCTCCTGCACGCGGAACGAACGACCGACGCGGTGCGCCGGCAGGTCGCCGCCGTGGACGAGTCGGTAGACGGTCATCTTGGAGACGCGCATCATCGTGGCCACCTCGGCGATGGTCAGGAACTTCACTTCCGAGATGTCAGACGAGTTGGCAGCCATGGCTCACCACTTTCTCTGGGCGCACGCCGCCAGCTTCCCCACTGGCGACCCACGTGCCCCGTGCCCAGAACACTAGGGGCTCCTGTGACGCGGGGGAAGAGTGTGACGAAAAAATATCCGTGGTTATCGGCGTGGCGCGTTGATTTGCGCCTGCCTGCCTATCGCGACCGGCCCCTCAGGAGCCGGCGGCGAGCTCCTGGGCGCGGTCGCGGCAAGCCTCCATCGCGGACAGGAAGGCTGCCTTGACCTTGTGGTCCTCGAGGTAGCGCAGAGCCGCGGCGGTCGTGCCGCCGGGCGAGGTCACCTGCTCGCGGAGGATCGTCGGGTGCGTGCCGAGGTCGCGCAGCATGGTCGCCGAGCCGTAGAGGGTCTGGACGGCGAGCTCGGTGGCGAGCGGGCGGGGCAGGCCGAGCATCACGCCGGCGTCGATCATCGCCTCGACGACGTAGAAGATGTACGCCGGGCCCGAGCCGCTCACCGCCGTGGCCGCGTTCTGCAGCTTCTCCGCGATCCGGACCACCTTGCCGGTGGCGCCCAGCAGCGCCTCGGCCTCGACCAGGTGCGCCTCGTCGCAGCGCGAGCCCGCGGAGAGCGCATGCATGCCCTGGTCGAGCAGAGCCGGCGTGTTGGGCATGACCCGCACGACGGCCACGCCACCGGGGACGTGGGTCTCGATGAAGGAGGTGGTGATGCCGGCGGCGAGCGAGACGAGCAGCTGGCCCGCGCGCATCGCCGGCGCGATCTCCTGGAGCACCGCTGCGAGGTCCTGGGGCTTGGTGCCGAGGACGACGGTGTCCGCCTGCGCGGCCGCCTCGCGGTTGGCCAGCACGGTGACGCCGTACTTCTCCGCGAGCTCGGCGCCGCGCTCGGGGCGACGTACGCCGACGATGAAGTCGCTGGCCGGACGGCCCGCACGGATCAGCCCGGCGAGGATCGTCTCGCCCATGACGCCGACGCCGATGAATGCGGTCTTGCCTGCCATGCCGGGCACCTGCTTCGTCTAGGAGCTGGAGAGGAGGGAACGCACAAAGAATGACAGGTTCGCCGGACGCTCCGCCAAGCGCCGGGTGAGGTAGCCCCACCACTCCTGCCCATAGGGCAGGTAGACGCGGACCGTCTCACCCGCGGCCGCGAGGCGCCGCTGCTCGCCCGGACGGATGCCGTAGAGCATCTGGAACTCGTGGTCGCCCGTGACGCGGCCCTGCTCCCGCGCGAGGTGCCGGGCGATCGCCACCAGCCGCGGGTCGTGCGTGGCGACCATCGGGTGCCCCTCCCCCGCCATCAGGGTGCGCAGGCACGAGACGTAGGCGAGGTCGACCTCGTGCCGGTCACGCAGCGCGACGTCGGCCGGCTCGTCGTACGCACCCTTGCAGAGGCGGATCCTCGAGCCGGGACCGGCGAGCATCCGGCAGTCAGCGGGTGTCCTGCGGAGATAGGCCTGCAGGACGCCTCCGGTCTCGGGGAACTCGGCGCGCAGCGTGCGGAGAACCCGCAGCGTCGCCGACGTGACCGTGTGGTCCTCCATGTCGAGGGTGACGGTCGTGCCCGCGGTCCGGGCGGCCTCGCAGATCGCCCGCGCGTGGGCCGTGGCGATCTCCTCGCCTCCCGGCAGCCGCAGACCGAGCGCGGTCAGCTTCACCGAGACCTCCGCGCTGCGGGCCAGGCCGCGCCGCGCCAGCTCGCCCAGAAGGCTGGCGTACTCCGCCTCGACCCGGTGGGCGTGCCGCCGCTCGATGGTGTCCTCCCCGAGGAAGTCGAGGGTGACCCGGAGGCCTTCGGCGACCAGGCCCGCGGCCACCTGCACGGCATCCGCCCTGGCCTCCCCGGGCACGAAGCGGCGCACCACCGCACGGGTCGCCGGCAGCTCGAGCGCGAGCTCCCGGGCTCGGTCGCTGCGGGCCAGGGCCAGCAGGGCACGGTTGGGCATCGCGGCACCTAGTCCGTACGCCGCCGCAGCGTCGCCGCACCCAGGCCCAGCCCGACCGCCACGTAGGCGCCGACGACCACCAGGTCGCCCCACACCGGGCCCGAGTCCACGCTGTCCCGGACCTGGGTCATCGCGTCGACGGCGTACGAGAGCGGGAGGACGTCGCTGATGCGGCCCAGCACCGTCGGCAGGTGGTCGCGCGCGACGAAGAGACCGCAGAGCAGGATCTGCGGCACGACGAGCGCGGGCATGAACTGGACCGCCTGGAACTCCGTGCGGGCGAAGGCGCTCACGAAGAGACCGAACGCCGTGCCCAGGAGTGCGTCCGCGACGGCCACGACGGTGAGCAGCCAGACCGGCCCGCGGATGTCGAGCCCGAGCAGCCCCACGCTGAGGCCCACCGCGAGCACCGACTGCACCGCCGCGACCAGGCCGAAGGCGAGCGCGTAGCCGACCAGGAAGTCGGCCTTGCCCATCGGCATCGCCAGCAGCCGCTCGAGGGTGCCGCTCCCGCGCTCGCGCAGGGTGGTCACGCTGGTCACCAGGAACATGACGATGAACGGGAAGATCGCGAGGAGGGCAGGTGCGAGGCGGTCGAACATCTCCGGCTGCCCCGGCAGCGCGGGGACGTCCTGGAACATCCACCACAGCAGCGCCATCAACAGACACGGCAGCACGAGCATGATCGCGAGCGTGCGGTGGTCGCGGCGGAGCTGGGTGAGCACGCGGCCGCACACGGCGAGGGCGATGCGCGGGTTCATGCCGCTCCTCCCCGGACCAGCGCGAGGAACGCGCTCTCGATGTCGCCGACTCCGGCGTCCGCCTTGATCGAGGACGGTGTGCCGTCGGCGATGAGCAGCCCCTCCCGCATCAGCAGCAGTCGTTCACAGCGCTCGGCCTCGTCCATCACGTGGCTGGAGACGAGCACCGCTGCGCCCCGGGTGGCGATGGCGTGGAACGTGCCCCACAGCTCCGCGCGCAGGACCGGATCGAGGCCGACCGTCGGCTCGTCGAGGACGAGCAGGTCGGGGTCACCGAGCAGCGCGACCGCGAGGCTGGCACGGCTCCGCTGGCCGCCGCTGAGCGCGCTGACGACGGCGTCCGCCTTCGGCGCGAGGCCGGTCGTCTCGAGAACCTCGTCGATGCGCGTCGCCCCGACGGAGAGCACACGGGCGAAGAACCGGAGGTTCTCCCGCACCGACAGGTCGTCGTACACGCTGACGGCCTGCGTCTGGTAGCCGATCCGGTGCCGCAGCGAGCGCGACCCGGCCGGTTCGCCGAGGACCGTCACCTCGCCGCGGACGCCCGCCTGGACGCCCACGAGTGCGCGCATCAGCGTCGACTTGCCGCAGCCCGAGGGGCCGAGCAGTCCGGTGACCTCGCCGGAGCGCAGGGTGAAGCCGAGCCCGCGCAGGACCTGGTGCCCACCCCGCACGACCGTCAGACCGGAGACCCGCACCGCGTCGACCATGCTGGCGACGCTACTCCCACCCGAGGTGTTCGCGGGCGAAGGCGAGCGACTCGGCCAGGTCCGCGTCGCGCTGCTTCGCGGTGCCCGAGCGCCGGGTGTTGATCTCGAGGACGACATGGCCGGCGAAGCCGGTCGCGGCGAGGTGGCGCAGCAGCTCCTTCGCGGGCTGGGTGCCACGCCCCGGGACCAGGTGCTCGTCCTTGGGCGACCCGAGGCCGTCGGTCAGGTGCAGGTGCCGCAGCCGCGGGCCGAGGCGACGTGCCATCTCGAGCGAGTCGACCTGGGCGGTGGAGGCGTGCGAGAGGTCGATCGTGGCGTTGGCGTAGGACTCCTCCGACGGGTCCCAGCCAGGCTGGTAGATCTCCATGCCGCGGCGGGCGGAGGCCCGCCACGGATACATGTTCTCGACCGCGAAGGCGATGCCGGTCGTCCGCTCGAGGGCGGCGATCCCCTCGACGAACGTGCGCGCGTAGTCCCGCTGCCAGCGGAAGGGCGGGTGGACGACGACCACGTCGGCGCCGAGCTCGTGCGCGAGGTCGGCGGAGCGCTCGAGCTTCCCCCACGGCTCGGTGCCCCAGACCCGCTGCGTCACGAGCAGGCAGGGGGCGTGGACCGCACAGACCGGCACCTCGTGGCGCTCGGAGAGGGCCCGCAGCGCGACGGCGTCGCGCGAGATCGCGTCGATCCCGACCATCACCTCGACCGCGTCGTAGCCGAGCCGCCGCGCGTAGGCGAAGGCGTGACTGGTCGACTCGGGGTAGACCGAGGCGGTGCTCAGCCCGACGACTCCCCGGAAACCGCCCATGTCAGTGGTGGACGAAGTCCAGGTGGTCGAAGCGCTCGAGGATGACGCCCTCCCGCAGGGCCCAGGGGCAGATCTCGAGCTGGGGCAGGTCGAAGATGTCCATGACGGCCTCGGCGACGAGCGCGCCCGGCAGGATCTGGTGTGTGCGGCTCTCGGAGACACCGGGCAGCAGCGCGAGCTCCTCGTGCCCCATGCCGACCAGCTTCGGGATCCACCCGGCCAGCTCGGCGGCAGGGAGCACCCGAGGCACCATGATGCCGTCGCCGGAGGGCGCCGCGCCGCAGATGCGGGCCAGCGAGCGGAAGGTCTTCGAGGTGGCAGCAGCCCGGTCCGGGGCACCGTGGCGGAGCAGCCGGCCGGCGTCCTTGGCGATCTGGGCCCGGATCATCCGGCGCAGCTCGCGCAGCCCCGCCTCGTCGGGGGCGCCGTCGCTGAAGTGGTTGCGGGCCAGGCGCGCGGCACCGAGGGGCATCGACCAGGCGACGTCGGGCGCCTCGTCCTTGCCCGCCGCGATCTCGAGCGAGCCGCCACCGATGTCGAAGACGGCCAGGCGGCCGGCCGACCAGCCGAACCAGCGGCGTACGGCGAGGAAGGTCAGGCGCGCCTCGTCCTCACCCGGGAGGACCTCGAGCTGCACGCCGGTCTGGGCCTGGACGCGCGCCAGCACCTCGTCGGAGTTGGTGGCGTCACGGACCGCGGACGTCGCGAAGGCGAGCATCTCCTCGCAGCCCTTGTCGTGGGCGACCTCCAGGGCCGCGGCGCAGAAAGACTTCAGCGCCAGGATGCCCTTCTCGCTCACCGCACCGCTCTCGTCGAGGTGCTCGGCGAGGCGGAGCGGCTCCTTGTAGGAGAACGCCGGCAGCGGCGCCGCACCACCGTGGGCGTCGACCACGAGCAGGTGGCCGGTGTTGGATCCGATGTCGAGGACGCCAAGCCGCATGCGTCCACGCTACCGGCACTGCGACTACTGTGTGCCGGTGCCTGAGGTCCCGCTTGATTTCCCCCGCGCGTACGTCGAGTTCGTCAACCCCCACGACGACACCGAGATCTTCCGCTGCGACCTGACCTGGCTGACGTCGAGCTGGACCTGCATCTTCGGCTCCGGATGCGCGGGCATCTACAAGCACTCCCCCGACATCGGGTGCTGCACGCTCGGGGCCCACTTCAGCGACAAGGACGACGAGAACCGTGTCGCCGGCTTCGTCGACCAGCTCACCCCGGAGTCGTGGCAGTTCCACCCGGGTCGCGCCGTGAAGCGCAAGGACTGGGTCGAGAAGGACGACGACGGCGAGCGCAAGACGCGGGCCCACGTGGTCGACGGCCAGTCCGCGTGCGTGTTCTCCAACCGCCCCGGGTTCGCCGGCGGTGCCGGCTGCGCCCTCCACTCCCTCGCGATCGCGCAGGGCATCTCCTACATCGAGACCAAGCCGGACGTGTGCTGGCAGCTGCCGATCCGGCGTACCTTCCGCGAGGTGGAGCGGATCGACGGCACGTCGTACACCGAGGTAGGCATCGGCGAGTACGACCGCCGGGGCTGGGGCCCGGGCGGCCACGACCTCGACTGGTACTGCTCGGGCAACACCGAGGCGCACGTCGCCATGGAGCCGGTCTACGTGACCTCCGCACCCGAGCTGACCGCCCTCATGGGCGAGCAGGGGTACGCCGAGCTGAAGCGGCACTGCGAGGCGCACGTCCGCTCCCGGTCGGCCCTCGCGCTGCACCCCGCAGACCCACACTGACTCTCTCGACATCAAGAGACATCGACCCCGGTTTTCGTGTGGGCTGCGTCTCGGGTTAACAATGCCGCCATGCGCCTCGACCACGTTTCGTACGCCGCAGGACCCGACGGCCTCAAGGCCACGGCTGAGCGTCTCGGCAAGCTGCTCGGCACCGAGATCGCGGACGGCGGTGTGCACCCGCGCTTCGGCACGTGCAACTACATCCTGCCGCTGGCAGGCGACACCTACCTCGAGGTCGTGGGCGCCCTCGAGCACCCGGCCTCCGACAAGGCCGTCTTCGGCCAGGCCGTGAAGGCGCGCACGGCCCTCGGCGGCGGCTGGCTCGGCTGGGTCGTCGCGGTCAGCGACCTGCCGTCGGTCGAGACCCGCCTCGGCCGCGAGGCGAAGGACGGCTACCGCCACCGCCCTGACGGCCACGAGCTGATCTGGAAGCAGATCGGCATCAGCGAGCTGGCCAACGACCCGCAGCTGCCCTACTTCATCCAGTGGCTCTCCCCCGCCGAGGACCACCCGAGCGCGGGCGCCTCCGGCGACTACGCGCTCGCCGCGCTCGAGATCGCCGGCGACCCGCACCGGGTGTCGGAGTGGCTGGGCGAGCCGGAGGACCACCCGCTCGACGACGTCGAGGTCCGCTGGGTCGCGCCGCACGGCACGCCGGGCATCGTGGCGGTGGAGTTCAACACCCCGAACGGCTGCGTCCGCATCTGAGCGTGGAGCGCACGGCTCCGGGGGCGATCCCGTCCCCGAACATCTGGCACCACACGGCGACCTACGAGGTCGAGAACGACGCCGTCGACCCCGCCGGCGTGATCGAGCGCGCGATGGAGTCAGTCGCGCCGTGGGCCGGTCGGACGCTGCTCGACCTGGGCTGCGGCACGGGGTTCCACCTTCCCCGGTGGGCGGCCGCCGCGGAGCGCGTGATCGGCGTCGAGCCGCACGCCGACCTGCTGGCGATCGCAGCACGGCGTACCCGGGGGCTGCCGAACGTGTCGCTGCTGAGCGGCACCGCGCAGGCGATCCCGCTTCCCGATGCCTCGGTCGACGTCATGCACGCCCGGTGGGCCTACTTCTTCGGCCCGGGCTGTGAGGCGGGCCTGGCCGAGCTCGACCGGGTGATGCGGCGCGGCGGCACGGCGTTCGTCATCGACAACGACGCGACCCGGTCGACCTTCGGCCGGTGGTTCCGCCGGGGGTACCCGAAGGTCGACCCCGCCGAGGTCGAGCGGTTCTGGTCCGGCCGCGGCTGGACACGTACGCCGCTCGACATCAGCTGGTCGTTCGGCTCACGCGAGGACCTCGAGGCCGTGGTCCGGATCGAGTTCAGCGGGCAGGTGGCCGACGAGATCCTCCGCTCGTGGGGGCCCGAGCGCGGGCTCGAGGTCGACTACGCAGTCAACCTCTGGCACCGCGGCTACTGAAGGTCGGGCAGGTCGGCCGGGTCCACACGCTGGCCGACGAGCTCCCGGATCCGGTCGTTGACGTCCCAGACGTTGACGTTCATGCCCGCCGTGACCACGCCGTCCCGGAGCCACCACGCCACGAACTCACCCGCGTCGACGTCACCGCGGAGCACGACCTCGTCGTCGGGAGCACTGCGCCCGACGTACTCCATGGAGAAGTCGAACTGGTCGGTGAAGAAGTACGGCAGCCAGTCATAGGTGTCGTCGACGCCGAGCATCGTGCGGCCGGCGAGCCTGCCCTGGCGGATCGCGTTGTCCCAGTGCTCGACGCGGAGGTGCCGGCCGAGGACGGTGTTGCGTGCGTTCGCGACATCGCCGGCGGCGTGGACGTAGGGGTCGGAGGTCCGCAGGTGCTCGTCGGTCAGGATGCCGTCGTCGACGGCGAGGCCGGCGCTCTCGGCGAGGCCCGAGGTCGGCGTCGCACCCACGCCGAGGAGCACGAGATCCGCCTCGAACGTGTCGTCGGAGGTCACGACGCCGTGCTCGGTGACCGCCTCGATCGTGACGCCGGTGTGGATGACCACGCCGTTCCTCTGGTGGATGGCGGTGAGGTGGTCGGCGAGGACCGGGCCGAAGACCGCCCCGAGCGGCCGCTCGCCTGCCTCGAGGACGGTCACCTCCATGCCGGCCTGCCGGGCCGTCGCCGCGACCTCGAGGCCGATCCAGCCGGCGCCGATGACGACCAGCCGCCCGCCCTTCGCGAACGCCGCCCGCAGGCGTTCGCTGTCGTCGATGGTGCGCAGCGTGAGGGCATGGCCGATGCCGGGCAGCTGGAGGGTCCGCGGCGAGGCACCGGTCGCGATCAGGAGCCGGTCGTACCCCAGGCTCTCACCGCTGTCGAGCACGACCACCCGGCCACCGAGGTCCAGGTCGGTGGCCGCGGTGCCGACACGGACCGTCACGTCGTTGTCGCGGTACCACCCGGCGTCGTGCGGGAACGCCGCCTCGCGCTCGTCGTTGCCGGCCAGGTAGCCCTTGGACAGGGGTGGCCGCTCGTAGGGGAGGTGCGGCTCACGGGCGACGACGGTCAGGCGACCGGCGTAGTCCATGTCGCGGAGGGACTCCACGGCGTGGGCGGCGGCCAGGCCACCTCCGACGATGACGATGCTGCGCGGTTCGTCCATGCGCTCCATCCTGCTCCGGTGGAGCGAGCGGGCCAAGGGTGTCGTCGCCCTTGTGTCGGACCGTTCGAATAGGGTTTCGAACATGTCGAAGTCGCCGAAGGCCCCGCGCCCCGCCTACACCTGCGCCGAGTGTGGCTGGACCACGGCGAAGTGGGTCGGTCGCTGTGGCGAGTGCCAGGCGTGGGGCTCGGTCTCGGAGTCGGCCGCGGCGCCCTCCGGCGCGCGCACGGCCGCCGGGCCCGTGACCGCGCCCGCCGTGCCGATCGGCCAGGTCCCCGTCGAGCAGACGACCGCCCGGGCGAGCGGCGTCCCCGAGCTCGACCGGGTGCTCGGTGGTGGCCTCGTGCCCGGCGCCGCGATCCTGCTCGCTGGCGAGCCCGGCGTCGGCAAGTCGACCCTGCTGCTGGAGGTCGCCGCCCAGACTGCCCGCTCGGGTCGCCGCACGCTCTACGTCTCCGGCGAGGAGTCGGCGGCGCAGGTGCGCATGCGCGCCGACCGCACCGGCGCGGTGGTCGACGAGCTCTACCTCGCCGCCGAGACCGACCTCGCCGCCGTGCTCGGCCACATCGAGGCGGTCAAGCCCGAGCTGCTGGTCGTCGACTCGGTCCAGACCGTCAACGTGGCCGACCTCGACGGCGTCCCCGGCGGTGTCTCCCAGGTCAAGGAGGTCGCCGCCGCCCTGGTCCGCGTGGCGAAGACGCGCAACATCACCACGGTGGTCGTGGGCCACGTGACCAAGGACGGCACGATCGCCGGCCCTCGCGTGCTCGAGCACGTCGTCGACGTCGTCCTCCACTTCGAGGGCGACCGCAACAGCCGGTTCCGCATGCTCCGCGCCATGAAGAACCGCTTCGGACCCGTCGACGAGGTGGGCTGCTTCGACCTCGGCTCCGACGGCATCACCGCCGTCTCCGACCCGACCGGCCTCTTCGTGGAGAACCACTCCCAGCAGGTGCCGGGCACCTGCGTCGCCGTCACCATGGAGGGCCGACGGCCGCTCCTCGCCGAGGTCCAGTCCCTGGTGACGGTGGCGCCGGGCGACAAGCCACGACGCACGACGTCGGGCCTGGACTCCTCCCGTGTCGCGATGGTGCTCGCCGTCCTCGCCCAGCACGGTGGCCTCCGGCTGCACAACCACGACGTCTTCTGCTCGACCGTCGGCGGCGCCAAGCTGACCGACCCCTCGACCGACCTGGCGATCGCCATCAGCATCGCGTCGGCCCACTACTCCCGGCCCGCGCCGACCGCCACCATCGCGATCGGAGAGCTCGGTCTGGCCGGCGAGCTCCGCAAGGTCCGCGACCTCCCGCAGCGGCTGGCGGAGGCCGCCCGTCTCGGCTTCAAGTACGCACTCGTGCCGGTCGACCGCAGCAACGGCAACCCGACTCCCGGACGGGTCCGGATGGTCGACGGCATGAAGGTGATGGACGTGCCCGACATCGCCGCGGTGATGCGCCTCCTCGACCTGCAGGGCCGCGCCGTCCACGCAGCCGCCCAGCCGACAAATGACGAGGTCGGCTGACCGCGCTTGCCCTAGGATTCGGGCAGTTGTCGACACACCAGACGGGATGGCAGCAGTGGCCGCGATCGAGCGTTCCGAAGAGACCGAACGCCTGAGGGCGACACTCGCGTCGATCGCCCCGGGCACTCCCCTGCGCGATGCGCTCGAGCGCATCCTCCGCGGTCGCACGGGCGCCCTCGTCGTCCTCGGTTACGACAAGACGGTGGAGAACATCGCGACCGGCGGCTTCCAGCTCGACGTCCCCTTCACCGCGACCGGCCTGCGCGAGCTCGCGAAGATGGACGGCGCGATCATCGTCGACGCGGAGTTGACCCGGATCCACAAGGCCGCGGTCCACCTCATGCCCGACCACACGATCCCGTCCGAGGAGACCGGCACCCGCCACCGCACGGCCGACCGCGTCGCCCGGCAGACCGGCTTCCCGGTCATCTCGGTGTCACAGTCGATGCAGATCATCGCGGCGTACGTCGGTGAGACCCGCCACGTCCTCGAGGACTCCGGCCGCATCCTGACCCGGGCCAACCAGGCCCTGGCCACGCTCGAGCGCTACAAGATGCGCCTCGACGAGGTCTCCTCGACCCTGTCCGCCCTCGAGATCGAGGACCTCGTCACCGTCCGTGACGTGGCCGTCGTCGCTCAGCGCCTGGAGATGGTCACCCGCATCGCCCGCGAGATCGAGGACTACGTCCTCGAGCTCGGCACCGACGGCCGCCTGCTCACCCTGCAGCTGGAGGAGCTGATCACCGGCGTCGATGCCGAGCGCGAGCTCGTCATCCGTGACTACCTGCCGGGTGGCCGCAAGGCGAAGACCCCGGAGGAGCTGCTGCTCCGGCTCGAGCACCTCGACGCCAGCGAGCTCGTCGACCCCGCCGCGGTCGCCAAGGCCCTCGGCCTCGGCTCCGCCGAGCACCTCGACGGCGCCGTGACGCCACGT
This sequence comes from Nocardioides jiangxiensis, assembly GCF_030580915.1. Taxonomy (NCBI): domain Bacteria; kingdom Bacillati; phylum Actinomycetota; class Actinomycetes; order Propionibacteriales; family Nocardioidaceae; genus Nocardioides; species Nocardioides jiangxiensis. Next base: position 1,925,985 of record NZ_JAUQTA010000001.1, on the reverse strand, counting down.
GGCTTCCGGCTCCTGGCCAAGGTGCCGCGCCTGCCCGCGGCCGTCGTGGACCGGCTCATCGACCACTTCGGCACGCTGCAGAAGCTGCTCGGTGCCGGCATCGACGACCTCCAGGCCGTCGAGGGCGTCGGTGAGCTCCGCGCCCGCAGCGTGCGCGAGGGACTCTCCCGGCTCGCCGAGTCGAGCATCCTCGAGCGCTACGTCTGACCGAGCCCCACCTGAGCGCCGCTTTCGCGATGCCCGAGCGTCGCCCGGCGAGCCTGCCGGACCGGGGCTCGGTCAGCGACCGGAGTGGGTGCCGGCCTGGGGGCCACGCACCGGCTGCACCGCATATGCGTCTGCCGGCATCGCCGGGTCGTCGCGGAACGGGAGCACGACCTCCTCGCGCCCGTCGACGACGGCGCGCGGGGCGGGGCCGCCCAGGCTGTCGATGTGCGCGATGAGAGTGGCCAGGTCGTCCCAGCGGCCCTGGTCGACGAGCACACCCATCACGCGCTGGGACGGCGGCACCGTCGTGTGCTCGAACCGCACGGTCCCGTCGTTCCAGATGCGCTGCTGCATGTCACGGAGCACCTCGCGGTACTCGTCGCCGGCGACCACCGCGGCACGGAAGTGCTCCCACATGTCGATGGGGAGGATCTCGCGGAGCAGGACGTCCATGATCGGCGCCGAGCCGTGCTCGCGGACCATGTCGAGGGTGAGCAGCTTGGTGCCGCGGCGCTCGCGCATGTTGCTGATCTCGACGCGGCGCTGCGTGGCCGAGGTGAGGTCCTCCCGGAAGCGCCACTCGTAGACGATCTCGGTGATCACGTCGAAGCTCCTCGCGGCGAGGAACGCCTGCGTGAGCGCCGGCTGGTCCTGGTAGCGCGTGCGCTCGGGGAAGTGGATCGCCGCCCGCTCCCAGAACTCGCGCGTGAAGATCTTGTTCCACACGAAGACGTCGGCCAGCATCAGCGGAGCGTCCTCGATCGTGATGGCCAGGCGCTCGACCTCGTGGTTCCGCTTCATCAGCGGGGTCACGTAGCGACGCTCGCTGCTGACCCGCTCGGCGGAGCCGACGACGAAGTCGGACCCCGTGCGCAGCAGCGTGCGGAGCATGGTGCTCCAGGCGTCCGGCGGGAGGTCGTCGTCCGAGTCGACGAACGTGATGAACGGCGCGGTGCACAGCGGCATCGCCACGTTGCGCGCGATGCTCACGCCGCTCTTCTCGGGCAGCTTCACGAGCCGGATCCGGTCGTGGTCGGCGGCGTACTTCTCCGCGATCTCGGTGGAGCCGTCGGTCGAGGCGTCATCGACGACGATGACCTCGATCTCCCGCAGGGGCTGGCGCAGGATGCTGTCCAGGCTGCTGGCGAGGTACTCCGCCACGTTGTGGACGGGCACGACCACGCTGAGGTAGGGATCCGGGAGGGGACCCGCCAGCGGATCCGGCTGCTCCGCGCGACGTCGCGACCAGAAACGCGGCATGTGACTCAGGCCTCCCAGCAGGGGTTCGTTGATGGAGCGGAGGCTACCCGAGGGGCAGCCTGGCGTGACGGTTCCGTGAACGCTGCACGACCCGCGCCGCTCTCGGTGCGGGAGGACCGCTGCCCGTCCCCTAGTCTGACAGCCATGAAGATCACCGTCATCGGGTGTGGCTACCTCGGCGCCACGCACGCTGCCTGTCTCGCAGAGCTCGGCTTCGACGTCCTCGGCGTCGAGATCGACGAGCGCAAGCTCGACGCTCTCGCGAAGGGCGATCTCCCGTTCTACGAGCCGGGCCTCGACACCCTCCTCGTCAAGCAGGTCGAGAGCGGCAAGCTCCGCTTCACCTCGTCGATGAAGGAGGCTGCCGAGTTCGGCGACGCCCACTTCCTCTGCGTCGGCACCCCGCAGCGCAAGGACGGCAACGGCGCCGACCTGACCTACGTGGACGGCGCGATCGAGTCGCTCGCCGAGCACCTGACGCGTCCGACCCTGGTCATCGGCAAGTCCACCGTGCCGGTCGGCACCGCGGAGCGCCTCCTCGGCATCCTTCAGGACAAGGCCCCGGCGGGCACCGACGTCGACCTGGCCTGGAACCCGGAGTTCCTCCGCGAGGGGTTCGCCGTCGAGGACACCCTCACGCCGGACCGCCTGGTCCTCGGCGTGCGCAACGCCGAGGCCGAGGCCACGCTCCGCGAGATCTACGCGACGCCGATCGCGGGCGGCACGCCGGTCATCGTGACCGACTTCCCGACCGCCGAGCTCGTGAAGGTCGCGGCCAACTCCTTCCTGGCCACCAAGATCTCCTTCATCAACGCGATGGCCGAGCTCTGCGAGGCGACCGGAGCCGACGTGGTCACGCTCGCCGACGCGATCGGCCACGACGCGCGGATCGGCCGCCGGTTCCTCAACGCCGGTGTCGGCTTCGGCGGCGGCTGCCTGCCCAAGGACATCCGGGCGTTCATGGACCGTGCGGACGAGCTCGGCGTGAAGGACGCGCTGCGCTTCCTCCGCGAGATCGACCGGATCAACCTCCGCCGCCGCAAGCGCGTCGTGAAGCTCGCCAAGGCCGAGCTCGGCGACCTCGAGGGCAAGCGGATCGCGGTCCTCGGTGCCGCGTTCAAGCCGGACTCCGACGACATCCGTGACAGCCCGGCGCTCGACGTCGCGGTCGCCCTGCACGCCAAGGGCGCGGACGTCGTCGTGCACGACCCGAAGGCGACCGGTCCGGCCAGCGCGAAGCACCCGCAGCTCAGCTACACCGAGTCGGTCGAAGAGGCCGCCCGCGGTGCGCAGCTCGTGCTCCACCTGACGGAGTGGAAGGAGTACCGGGCCCTGTCCGCCGCGGAGCTGGGCGACCTCGTCGCCGAGCGCACGATCATCGACGGCCGCAACTGCCTGGACCAGGCGGCGTACCGCGACGCGGGCTGGACGATCCGCTCGCTCGGTCGCCCCTGATCCGCAGCCGGACGCAGAAGCGCCCCACCTCGCTCCCGGTGGGGCGCTTCTGCGTGCTGGTGCAGGCCGTCAGGGCTGACGGCCTGCCTTGGTCGACGTCGACGAGGTGGCCGTGCTCGTCGCCGTCGCCGTGACCTTGGGCTTCGCCGTCTTCGTGACCACGACGGTCGGCGGGCGGGTCAGCTCGAACGCCGTGTCGGTCGGCTCGCCGCCGAGGGTCGCCGCGATCGCGTGGTAGGTCCCCGGCAGCGCCCAGGCCGTGCTGCGCGAGCACGTCGCGTCGGACCGGTGACCGTTCCAGGTGAACGTCGCGGCCGCGGGCTTCGCGGCGCGGACGACCAGGTCCTGCGTCGGGAGGACCGAACACTGCTGGCTCGACCAGATGCTGTCGGAGCCGGACTCGATCTTCACCACGACCGACTCTGGCGAGAAGGTGAAGGTGCACGCCTCCTCCGACGTGCCGACGGCGAGGATCATGGCGACGTGACCGTCGTTGGCGCGCTTGCCGCCGACGGGGGTGACCGTCACCTTGTCCGGGTCACACGGCCCGGTGGGCTCCGCGAGCGGGAGTCCCTTGGTGCCGGCGGTCGTCTCGGTGGTCGCCGTCGTGGCGCTCGAGCTGGCGGTCGGATCCGTCGTCTGCGAGGTCTGCGAGCCGACCAGCTGCGCGCTGTCGCGCGGGCCGCTGGCCTGGTCCGTGCCGTCGCTGCCGCCCGTGAGGAGGCGCCCGACGACGAGGACCAGGAGCAGGGCGACACCCAGCACGATGCCGCGACGAACCCAGTAGACGCGGGCGGGAAGCGGACCCCGTGGTGCCATGCTGCTCATGCGGAAACGGTAACCAGTGGGACGAATGGTTTTGATGAGGCACGCGGACCGCCGGGAAAGTGGGGCTGCGACACGCCGCACACCGCACGCGTCGTAGGCTCGCGGCGCCATGAACGACCTCCCCGAGCGCGTCCTCTCCTGGTACGCCGAGCACCAGCGCGACCTGCCGTGGCGGCGCCCCGGCACGACACCGTGGTCGGTGATGGTCTCGGAGTTCATGCTCCAGCAGACGCCCGTCGCCCGGGTGCTCCCCGTGCACGAGGCCTGGCTCGACCGCTGGCCGACTCCCTCCGCACTCGCCGACGAGACCTCGGGCGAGGCGGTCCGCGCCTGGGGTCGGCTGGGCTACCCCCGACGGGCCCTCCGGCTCCACGCGGCCGCCACGGTGATCCGTGACGAGCACGGCGGCGAGGTTCCCGACACCTACGAGCAGCTGCTCGCGCTCCCCGGAGTCGGGGACTACACGGCGGCGGCGATCGCGTCGTTCGCCTTCGGCCGACGCCATGTCGTGCTCGACACGAACGTGCGCCGCGTCCTCGCGCGCACCCTCACAGCAGCGGAGTTCGCGGCGCCCGCCGTCACCAGGGCGGAGCGGGACCTCGCCGGTTCGGTCCTCCCCGGCTCCGACGAGGACGCTGCTGCCTGGGCTGCGGCGTCGATGGAGCTCGGTGCCGTCATCTGCACGGCCGCCCGGCCCGCCTGCGAGCGGTGCCCGGTGGTCGACCTCTGCGCATGGCACGCGGCCGGCCGCCCGGCGTACGACGGGCCGGCGCGGAAGGTGCAGGACTACGCCGGCACGGACCGTCAGTGCCGGGGGCGCCTGCTCGCCGTCGTACGCGACGCGGACTCGCCGGTCCCCCGAGGCCGCCTGGAGGCCGAGTGGCACCTCCCCGAGCAGCGTGACCGCGCCCTCGCCTCACTCCTCGCCGACGGCCTGCTCGCCGAGGTGGAACCGGGCTGGTTCGCCCTCCCCTGACGCCGACACGGGGCCCGTGCCGCGCCGACACGAGGCTTGTGCCGGGCACAAGGCCCGTCTCGGCGCGGCACAGGACGGCGAACGGCCCCGCTCCCTACCGGGGAGCGGGGCCGTCGACAGACCGCGCAGGTCAGCTCGCGTCGGTGTCCGGGTGCTCGGCGGTGTCGCCGTCGCCACCACCCTCGACGATCGTCTCCAGCGGCGGGATGTCCGGGACGGCCGAGACCTTCTGGCCGACGAACGTGAACGTCGCGGTCGGACCCTCACCCTCGACGTCGACCAGGACGATCTGGCCGGCACCGATCTCACCGAAGAGCAGCTTCTCCGCGAGGACGTCCTCGATCTCGCGCTGGACCGTACGACGCAGCGGGCGCGCGCCCAGGACCGGGTCGAAGCCACGCTTGGCGAGCAGCTCCTTCGCGGCCGGCGTGAGCTCGATGCCCATGTCGCGGTCCTTCAGGCGCTTCTCGACCGACGCGATCATGTTGTCGACCATCGCGATGATCTGCTCCTGCGTCAGCGGCGGGAACACGATGACCTCGTCGACGCGGTTGAGGAACTCGGGGCGGAAGTGCTGCTTGAGCTCCTCCGAGACCTTGCTCTTCATCCGCTCGTACGTCGACGCGGTGTCGCTGCCCTGCTGGAAGCCCAGGCTGACGCCCTTGCTGATGTCCCGCGAACCGAGGTTCGTGGTCATGATGATCACGGTGTTCTTGAAGTCGACCACGCGGCCCTGCGAGTCGGTGAGGCGACCTTCCTCGAGGATCTGCAGCAGCGAGTTGAAGATGTCCGGGTGGGCCTTCTCCACCTCGTCGAAGAGGACGACGGAGAACGGCTTGCGGCGCACCTTCTCGGTGAGCTGGCCACCCTCTTCGTAGCCGACGTAGCCCGGAGGCGAGCCGAACAGGCGCGAGACCGTGTGCTTCTCGGAGAACTCCGACATGTCGAGCTGGATCAGCGCGTCCTCGTCTCCGAAGAGGAACTCGGCCAGTGTCTTCGACAGCCACGTCTTACCGACACCGGACGGGCCGGCGAAGATGAACGAGCCACCGGGGCGCTTGGGGTCCTTCAGGCCGGCACGCGTACGACGGATGGCGCGGGAGAGCGCCTTGACGGCCTCTTCCTGACCGATGACGCGCTTGTGCAGCTCGTCCTCCATCTTGAGCAGTCGCGTCGACTCCTCCTCCGACAGCTTGACGATCGGGATGCCGGTCGCGACCGCGAGAACCTCGGCGATGAGCTCCTCGTCGACCTCGGCGACGACGTCCATGTCACCGGCGCGCCACTGCTTCTCGCGCTCGGCCTTCTTGCCGATGAGCTGCTTCTCCTCGTCGCGGAGCGCAGCGGCGGCCTCGAAGTCCTGGCCGTCGATCGCGGCCTCCTTGCGCTGGCGGACGTCGGCGATCTTCTCGTCGAACTCCCGCAGGTCGGGCGGGGCCGTCATGCGACGGATCCGCAGGCGCGAGCCTGCCTCGTCGATGAGGTCGATCGCCTTGTCCGGCAGGAACCGGTCGGAGATGTAGCGGTCGGCGAGGGTCGCCGCGGAGACGAGCGCCTCGTCGGTGATCGTCACGCGGTGGTGCGCCTCATAGCGGTCACGCAGGCCCTTGAGCATCTCGATCGTCTCGGCGATCGACGGCTCCGGCACCTGGATCGGCTGGAAGCGGCGCTCGAGCGCGGCGTCCTTCTCGAGGTGCTTGCGGTACTCGTCGAGGGTCGTCGCACCGATCGTCTGCAGCTCGCCACGGGCCAGCATCGGCTTGAGGATCGACGCAGCGTCGATCGCGCCCTCGGCAGCACCCGCGCCGACGAGCGTGTGGATCTCGTCGATGAACAGGATGATGTCGCCGCGGGTCTTGATCTCCTTGAGCACCTTCTTCAGGCGCTCCTCGAAGTCACCGCGGTAGCGGGAACCCGCCACGAGCGCACCGAGGTCGAGCGTGTAGATGTGCTTGTCCTTGAGCGTCTCCGGCACGTTGCCCTTGACGATGTCCTGGGCCAGGCCCTCGACCACCGACGTCTTGCCGACGCCCGGCTCGCCGATGAGGACGGGGTTGTTCTTGGTACGACGCGACAGCACCTGCATCACGCGCTCGATCTGGACCTCGCGGCCGATGATCGGGTCGAGCTTGCCCTCGCGGGCAGCCTGCGTGAGGTTGCGGCCGAACTGGTCGAGCACCATGGACGAGGTGGGCGCGTCACCGGACTGGGTCGGGGCACCCGAGGAGGCGGCCTCCTTGCCCTGGAAGCCGGAGAGCAGCTGGATGACCTGCTGGCGGACCCGGTTGAGGTCGGCTCCGAGCTTCTGCAGGACCTGGGCGGCGACGCCCTCGCCCTCGCGGATCAGGCCGAGCAGGATGTGCTCGGTGCCGATGTAGGAGTGGCCCAGCTGGAGCGCCTCGCGCAGCGACAGCTCGAGGACCTTCTTGGCGCGGGGCGTGAAGGGGATGTGACCGGACGGAGCCTGCTGTCCCTGGCCGATGATCTCCTCGACCTGCGCACGGACCGCCTCGAGCGAGATGTCGAGCGACTCCAGCGCCTTGGCGGCGACGCCCTCACCCTCGTGGATCAGACCGAGCAGGATGTGCTCCGTGCCGATGTAGTTGTGCGACAGCATGCGGGCCTCTTCCTGGGCCAGCACCACCACGCGGCGGGCACGGTCGGTAAACCGCTCGAACATCGCTCACACTCCCTTGATTCTGGCCTGCCGCCGGTCCCCCGCTGGGTGCAAGGAGAGGAAGCAGACGCCCGGACCAACGTCCGACTCCACCCTACGTGTTCCCGGTGCGACGGGAACGGCGTACGCCGACAGCGAACACGTGGCACGAGCCCCGTCTCGGCGCGGGAGAGGGGTCAGTGGGCGGCGTCGTAGGCCTGCTGCACGTCGGCGGGAACGCGGCCGCGGTCACCGAGGTCGGGCCATCCGTTGCTGCGGGCCCACTCGCGGATCTCGCGGGTGCCACCGGAGGCGCCGCTCTTCTTCGCGGCCGCCCGGCGCCCGCTGCCGACCTTGCGGGCGTGGCCCACGTAGGGCGCGAGCGCCTCGCGCAGGCGGGCGGCGTTGGCGGAGGCGAGGTCGATCTCGTAGGACGTGCCGTCGAGCGAGAAGCTCACGGTCTCGTCGGCGTCACCGCCGTCGATGTCGTCGATGAGGACGATGGAAACCTTCTGAGCCATGACACATTCCTTCGTGATTGCGAATTCACTATTCGTCGGCACGTTAGCAATGTGCAATTGGTTCCGAAAGGGACGCCGGAATCAGATGTCGGGAATGCGCCCGATATGCAACCGGAATTGAATTCAGGAATTGCGTGCGAACACGAGCGCCAGGCCCTCGAGCGTGAGGAACGGACGGCGGTCGGTGAAGCACGCGACCTCGTCCTGCACGAGCGGCGCGAGGTGGCCGGTGGCGATGACGTTGAGCCCACCGGACTCCGCCCCGAGCTCGCGCGCCATGCGCGCCACCATGCCCTCGACCTGGGCCGCGAAGCCGAAGAGCATGCCCGACTGCAGGGCCTCGACGGTGTTCTTGGCGATCACCGAGCGCGGCCGCAGCAGCTCGACCTTGCGCAGCTGCGCGCCCCGCCGCCCCAGCGCCTCGAGGGAGATCTCGATGCCGGGCGCGATGGCGCCGCCGACGTACTGGCCCGCAGAGGTCACGACGTCGTAGGTGGTGGCCGTGCCGAAGTCGACCACGATCGTGGGCCCGTCGTAGTGGTGCGCGGCGGCGAGGGCGTTGAGGATGCGGTCGGCGCCGACCTCGCGCGGGTTGTCCATCAGCACGGGTACGCCGGTGCGGACGCCCGGCTCGACGACGACGGCCTTCGCGCCGCTGAAGTGCGAGGCGAGCATCTCGCGCCACTCGTGGAGCACCGAGGGCACCGTCGAGCAGACCGCGACGCCGGACACCTCGGCCACGGCGGTGCCGAGCAGGCCACGGACCAGGACGGCCCACTCGTCCGAGGTGCGACGGTCGTCGGTGGAGACCCGCCAGTGCGCGACGACGCCGCCCTCACGCATCAGGGCGAGGTCGGTCGTCGAGTTGCCGATGTCAGCGGCGAGGAGGGCTCCACCAGACGAGGCGGTCATGTCAGCCCCGCAGGTCCATCGCGATGTCCATGACCTTGGCCGAGTGCGTGAGCGCACCGACGGCGATGAAGTCGACCCCCGTCGCCGCCACCGCCGCGGCCGACTCCAGCGTCAGGCCACCCGAGGCCTCGAGCCGCGCGCGGCCGGCGGTCAGCTCGACGGCAGCCACGGTCTCCTCGATGCTGAAGTTGTCGAGCAGGATCTCGGTGACACCGTGGTCGAGCAGCTCCTGCAGCTGCGACATCCGGTCCACCTCGACCTGGATCCTCTTGTCCGGGTAGCGCGAGCGGATCAGCTCGTAGGCCTCGATCACGCCGCCGGCGGCGATGACGTGGTTGTCCTTCACCAGGGCCTGGTCGGTCAGGTCGCGCCGGTGGTTGACGCCGCCGCCGCACCGGACCGCGTACTTGTCGTACGAGCGGTAGCCCGGGATGGTCTTGCGGGTGTCGCGCACGCGCGCGGAGGTGCCCGCGAGCGCCTCGACCCATGCTGCCGTCGCGGTCGCCACGCCGGAGAGGTGGCAGGTGAAGTTGAGGGCGGTGCGCTCGGCGGTCAGCAGCAGAGCGGTGGGTGCCTCGACGGTCAGCAGCACATCGCCCTTCGTGACGTGGGTGCCGTCGGCGACCGGGCGCTCGACCCGGATCCCGTTGCCCATCACGTAGCGGAAGACCAGCTCGGCCAGCGCGAGGCCGGCCACGACGCCGTCCTGCCGCGCGACGAAGTCGGCGACGTCGGTGTCGGCGGCCGGGATCGTCGCCCAGCTCGTGACGTCGTCGCCCGGGAGGTCCTCGGCGATCCCGGCGACGACGTCCGCGTACACCTGCGCAGGGTCGAGGCCCGCCGCCACCAGCTCGCCCGTCAACGACGACGGGAGCTCGGAGAACGGGAGGGCGACGATGGAGGTCACGTAGGCGGTCATCAGGCGTGCTCCGGGATCAGTGGGTGGCGGGCTGGTTGACGGGTACGACGACGTCGTCGGTGGCCGGGGAGGGCTGGAACGTCGTGACCAGCTCGCCTCCCACCAGGACCGTGTCGAAGTGGCCGGCCATGCGGGCGTCGTCGCGGTCGGGGAAGTCCTCGCGCCAGTGCGTGCCGCGGGTCTCCTCGCGCAGCCGGGCCGCCTGCGTGAGGGCGGTGGAGATGGCGAGCAGGTTGGTCGCCTCCCACTGGTCCGACCCGACGGCCGTCGCGCCACGCGTGAGCATGTCGGCGAGCGCCCGGGCAGCCGCGGCGAGGCCGGTGGCCGACCGGATGACGCCGACCTTCGCGGTCATCGTCAGCTGGAGGTCGTGACGCACGCTGTCGTGGACCAGGCCCGGGTTGCGGATCTCGGCGCCGGGCGACGACCACGGCCGCAGCTCGCCCGGCAGCACCGCGGCGATCCGGCGTGAGAAGACCAGGCCCTCGAGCAGCGAGTTGGAGGCGAGCCGGTTCGCCCCGTGCACGCCCGAGCAGGCGACCTCTCCGGTGGCGTAGAGGCCGGGGACGTTGGAGCGGCCCTCGAGGTCGGTGAGCACGCCGCCCGAGGCGTAGTGCTGCGCCGGGGCGACCGGGATCAGCTCGGTGACCGGGTCGACCCCGTGGCTGCGGGCGGTGGCCAGGATCGTCGGGAAGCGCTTCTCCCAGAAGGCGGCACCCAGGTGCCGGGCGTCGAGCCACATGTGCGGCTTGCCGGACTCCTCCATGCGCCGCGTGATCGCCTTGGCGACGACGTCACGGGGGGCGAGGTCGGCGAGCTCGTGGACGCCCTGCATGAAGCGGTTGCCGTCCCAGTCGACGAGGAAGGCGCCCTCGCCACGCACCGCCTCCGAGATCAGCGGCTGCTGGCCGCGGGCATCAGGGCCGAGGTACATGACCGTGGGGTGGAACTGGACGTACTCGAGGTCGCGCAGCACCGCACCCGCACGCAGCGCCAGCGCCATGCCGTCTCCCGTGGAGACCGCCGGGTTGGTGCTCTGGTTGAAGACCTGGCCCAGGCCGCCACTCGCCAGCACCACTGCGCGGCAGTGGACCGCGCCGACTCCGTCGCGCTGGCCCTCGCCCAGGACGTGCAGCGTCACGCCGGCGACGCCGCCGTCCGCGTCGAGCAGCAGGTCGACGGCGAGCGCGTGCTGGATCACCTCGATGCTCGGGTCGCGCTCGATCGCGGCGATCAGCGCGCGCTGGATCTCCGCACCCGTCGCGTCGCCACCCGCGTGGGCGATCCGGTCGCGGTGGTGGCCGCCCTCCCGGGTCAGGGAGAGGACGCCGTCATGGTGGTCGAAGTTGGTGCCGAGCGCGATCAGCTCGCGCACCGCGTCAGGGCCCTCGGTGACGAGCACCTGCACGGCCGCCCGGTCACACGCGCCGGCGCCCGCGATGAGGGTGTCGACCTCGTGCTGCTCCGGGGTGTCCCCCTCCCCCAGCGCCGCCGCGATGCCGCCCTGGGCCCACTGGGTGGACCCCGCGTTGAGCACCGTCTTCGTCACCACGAGGACGTGCAGGTCCGGCGCCTCGGCGCGGATCCGGAGGGCCGCCGTCAGACCGGCGATGCCGGAGCCGATGACCACCACGTCGGCGCGCGTCGTCCAGCCGGGCTGGGGCGCGCTCAGGCGGCCGGGGATCCCGGCGTACTGGAGGGACTGCATTGGGGCAGGTTAGCGGCCGGCGGTGATGTCGCCGCGCACGAGCCCGGAGCCCGCCAGCGCCTCCGCCGGGTCGAAGCCCGTCGCCATGATCTTGTTGTCGGCGTCGACGAAGACGACGTGCGGCTTGTAGGCCTTCGCCTCCTCCGTCGTCATCTGGCCGTAGCCGATCAGGATGACCGTGTCACCCGGGTGCACCAGGCGGGCCGCGGCGCCGTTGATGCCGATGACACCCGAGCCGCGCTCACCCGCGATCGTGTAGGTCTCCAGGCGCGCGCCGTTGGTGACGTCGACGATGTGCACCAGCTCACCGGCGAGCAGGTCGGCGGCGTCGAGCAGGTCCTCGTCGACCGTCACGGAGCCCACGTAGTGCAGGTCCGCCTGCGTCACGGTGGCGCGGTGGATCTTGGACTTCATCATGGTGCGGAACATCAGAATTCTCCCTGGTTGGTGGAGTCCCCGCCGACGACGGTCGAGGCTCCGATCTGGATCGGCAGGTTGTCGATGAGCCGGGTCGTGCCGACCCGGGCGGCGACGAGGATGCGGGCCTCGCCCTGGAAGTCATCAGCGAGACGGCCCAGACCGGTGCTCGTGATGACGAGGTAGTCGAGATCCACGCCACTCTCCTTGCCGAGGACCGCCTGTGCGGCGTCGAGCGCCGGCTGGACGCCGTCGACACCCGCGGCGATCGCCGCACGCAGGGCGGCACTGAGGCTGAGCGCGGTGGCCCGCTCCTCCGTCGAGAGGTAGCGGTTGCGGCTGGAGAGGGCCAGGCCGTCGGCGTCGCGACGCGTCTCCGCACCGACCACGTCGACCCCCATGCAGAGGTCCTCGGCCATGCGGCGGATCAGCGCGAGCTGCTGGTAGTCCTTCTGCCCGAAGACGGCGACGTCCGGCTGGACCAGGCCGAAGAGCTTGGCGACGACGGTCAGGACGCCCCGGAAGTGCCCCGGACGGACAGCACCCTCGAGGATGTCCGCCAGCCCCGGAGCGGGGACGACGGTCACGCCGTCGGGCTCGCGGTCGGCCGCCGGGACGCCGTGCGGGTACATCTCCTCGACGCTCGGCGCGAAGACGATGTCGACACCCTCGTCCTCGCACACGACCAGGTCGGCGTCGAGGGTGCGCGGGTAGCGGTCGAGGTCCTCCCCCGACCCGAACTGCATCGGGTTCACGAAGATGCTGACCACGACCGGGCCGTCACCGACGCGCTCGCGTGCGACGCGCATCAGGCTGGCGTGGCCCTCGTGCAGCGCACCCATCGTGGGCACGAAGCCGACCTGCCGGCCACTGCGGCGCGCAGGAGCCAGCAGCGCGGCGAGCTCGGCGCGGGTGGAGGCGAGGGTGGTCATGCGGTGACCCTCGCGGCGTCGAGGAGGACCAGGATCTCGGCGGCGCGGCGGCCTTCGAGGCGACCGTCGGCCAGCGCCCGGCCCACCGTGGCGCGCGCCATCGCGACGTACGACGGGAGGTCCTGCGGTGTGGCCGCGGCGAGCTCGCGCAGGTGGGCGCGGACGGTCTCGACGTCACCGCGCACGATCGGGCCGGTCAGGGCGGCGTCGCCATAGGTCAGCGCGTTGGACAGGGCAGCCTCGAGCAGCGGGCGGAGCGTGTCGGCCGGAGCGACCCCGGAGTCCGCGACGCCGGCTGCGGCGAGCATCTCCATCGCCTGCGAGACCAGGGTGACCAGGTGGTTGGCGCCGTGCGCCAGGGCCGCGTGGTACAGCGAGCGACGCTCCTCCGGCACCCACATGGCGCGTCCGCCGAGGTCCGCGACGAGCTGCTCGACGAGCGCCCGCTCGGGCTCCGCTGCGGTCACGCCGAAGACACACCCGTCGAGGCGCGGGAGGTCCACGTCGGTGCCGGTGAACGTGAGCGCGGGGTGCAGCGCCACCGGACGGGCGCCGACGGCGACCGCGGGCGCCAGCACCGCCAGGCCGTGGCGACCCGAGGTGTGCACCACGTGCTGGCCGGCGTGGATCGCGCCCGCGTCGGCGAGCGTCGTCACGACGTTACCGAGCATGTCGTCGGGCACCGTGAGGAGCAGGACGTCGCAGGCACGCGCGACCGCGGTCGGCTTGGCCACCCGGACGCCCGGGAGCATCGTCTCGATGCGGGTGCGGGAGGCGGCCGACTCACCTGCGGCGGCCACGATCTCGTGGCCGGCGGCGCGCAGGGCGGTCGCCAGGACGGTGCCGACGCGACCAGCGCCGATCACACCGATCCGGAGTGGTGCGGTCATGTGTCTTCAAGCCTTTCGTTCCAGTCCCTCCGACCACTCCCCTCACGGGGAGCCGGTGTGGGTACCGGACGTGTGCTGTGAGAACTGCTTGCACGACAACGGTACGCCGCCCGCGCGACGCGTGGAACGGCCACGGAGGTGGGGTGGGTCACTCACGTGCGGCAGACTGCGGCCCATGGAGAGTGCCCGTCGCAGCGTCGCCGTCCTGCTCGCGGGGGGCATCGGGGCACGCGCCGGGCTCGGGATGCCCAAGCAGTTCGCCGAGCTGCGCGGCCGCACGATCCTCGGGCACGCGCTGGCCGCGCTCCACGACCACCCCGGCGTCGAGGGTGTCCTCGTCGTCATGGCCCCCGGGTACGTCGATGCCGCCCGGGTCGTCACCGCCGGCCACCCCCGCGTGCTCGACGTGATCGAGGGCGGCGCGGAGCGGAGCGACTCGACGGTCGCCGCCCTACGGTGGCTGGCCGACCACGCGCTGGCCGGTGCCGACCTGCTCGTGCACGACGCCGCGCGGCCACTGGTCAGCGCTCGCATCATCAGCGACTGCCTCGCGGCGCTCGCAACCCATCAGGCGGTCGGAGTCGCCGTCCGCTCCAGCGACACGATCCTCCGCGCCGACGCGACCGGCCGCGTGGTCGACGTTCCTCCGCGAGGGGAGCTGTGGCGGGCACAGACCCCGCAGGGGTTCCGCGCCGGCGTCCTGCAGCGGGCCTACGACGTCGCCCTCGCCGACCCGGCGTTCGTCGCCACTGACGACTGCTCGGTGGTGCTGCGCTACCTGCCCGACGTGCCCGTGCAGGTCGTCGAGGGCGAGGACCGGAACATGAAGGTCACCGGCCCGGACGACCTGGCCATCGCGGAGCGGCTCCTCGGCCTCGGCTGAGCCTCACAGCAGGAAGCGGCGCCAGCTGCTCGCCCGGGCGGCGAGGCCGACCGCCACCGCGACGGCGACGGCGAACGGGGCCATCCAGATCCGGTCGACATCGCGGACCTCGAGTGCCAGCACGTCGGCCACGGCGAGGTGCAGGAGGAAGACAGGCACCGCGATCTCCGCGAAGGTCGTGACGACCGGAGCGACGCCGCCGGGGAGCCGGTGTGCTGCCCCCTCGCAGACGAGCACCAGGCCGGCACAGATCGCCACCGCGACCACCAGCGACAGCACGGGCGTGCCGAGGTCGAGCGCGCGCAGGTCCAGGGGCGCGCTCACCCCGGAGCCAGCCAGGAGCAGGCCGGAGAGGACCAGCGCGACGCCGACCCGCACCGGGCGCGAGACGCGCGGCGCGATGCTGCGCAGCCCGCGCCCCGCCACGACGAGGAGGACCCCGACGAGGGCGGGCGCCACCGCCAGCGGCCAGGTGGACCACCCGGGGTGCAGCGCCACCGCCGCGGTGCCGCCGAGCCCCACGAGCACGGAGACGGCCGGCGACATCCGCCAGGTGAGGGCGACCACCCCGACCGCGACCGCGAAGGCGGTCAGGAACCAGAACGGCGCGGCCGGTCCGACGAGCGACAGGCCACCCCACAGCGACCGCTCGACCACGTCGGTGAGCGGCAACGGCCGACCGAGCGCACGCCGCACCCACCACATCGCCGCTCCCCCGACGGGCAGCCACACGAGGTAGGGAACCAGAGCCCGCGCCGACCGGCTGGCGACCTCGACCGGCAGGGCGCGCCGCGAGGGCTTCCACAGGTAGCCGGCGAGCACGAAGAA
Source organism: Nocardioides jiangxiensis (assembly GCF_030580915.1). Classification (NCBI taxonomy): domain Bacteria; kingdom Bacillati; phylum Actinomycetota; class Actinomycetes; order Propionibacteriales; family Nocardioidaceae; genus Nocardioides; species Nocardioides jiangxiensis. The sequence continues at coordinate 1,910,593 of NZ_JAUQTA010000001.1, read as the reverse complement.
GAGCGGGACGTGCCAGCTGAACGTCAACGCCCGCACCTCGTCGTACACCGCGAGGTGGCCGACGACGACGGCGGTGAGGCCGAGGGTGCGGGCGAGGTCGACTCCGACCCGACGGCCGGAGGTGTGCGCGACGGATGCAGACTGCTCGTCCCGAGTGAGCAGAGTGGACATGCCCTTCAGGCTAGGCCGCGACCGTCACGGAGCGGTGATCGCCGACGTCGGGCGCCGGCCCGCGGGGTCAGGCGGTGGCGCGCTTGGGAGCCTTGGCTGCGTCCTGCCAGGCGAGGAGCTCCGCCTTGAGGTCGATCAGCTCCTGCTCGAGCTCGGCGACGGTGACGATCGCCTCGGCGGCACGGGTCTCTGCGTCGTCCAGACGACGCGACTCGTCGAGCAGGCGGGCCTCGGCCTGCTCCGCACGACGGGCCTCCTGACCCAGCTTGAGAGTCGTCTCGGCGACCGTGCGCTGGGCGGCGGCGAGGTGCTCCTCGAGCTCCCCGATCAGCTTCTGCCGCTCCTCGATGCGCGTCTCCATGCCGGCGATGAACGCAGCGTTCTCCTTGGCCCGGGCCGCGGCCAGCTCGGAGTACTCACGAGCCTGACGGGCGCGGTCGGCAGCCGCCTCGCGACGCGACTGGGCCAGCTCCGTGGCAGTGATCTTCGTGGCGGCGGCACCCAGGACGAGCGCGGCGACCGCCGCTCCCGCCGTCACGACGAACGAACCCGACGCGACAGCGGCGACCACGACCACGGCGGCGACCACCAGAAGGACGGTGGCGACGGTGAGGCGGGTGCTGCGCTGACGACGGCGTGATGCGGAAGTGGCCATGCTTCAGGCTAGGTCTGCGTCCTCGTCGTCATGGACGCGACACGCGCGCTCGAGCCAGATCGCGGCAGCGACCATCGCCACCCCGGCGAGCGCCGCGCACCCGCACCGCACGAGGTTGCCCGCGGTCGCCTCTCCCGCGACACCTAGCCAGCTCACGAACGAGCCCGCGTAGCCACCCGCGAGGAGCGCCCCGACGAGCACGCACGACTTGGCCCACATCAGCCGGTTGACCGCGCGATGGGCCTCGAGCCACTGGCGGTGGACCTGGAGCTCGCGCCAGGTGATCCACGCCGTGCCCGCGAGGGTCACCGCGACGAACGCGACCACACCGACCTGGAGCCACGTGACACGCGGCACGACGTGGTCGGCGTACAGGGCGAGGGGTCGGACCGACCAGCCGCCGATCAGGCCGACACAGGCCGCCATCAGCGGCGCGGCGGGGGTGGTGGGGCGGATCGACCCCCGGCCCGGCCGGGTGGGCCGGCCCGGGGGCCGGTCGCTCACTCGATCTCGAGCTGGAGGTCGTCGCGGCGGACGATTCCGGTGCGGTCGACGCTCTCCAGCAGCTCCTTGATGGGACCCGCGCCCGGGATGACACCGTCGGCCTCGAGGTCGAACCACGGCTGGAGGACGAACGCGCGCTCTGCGGCACGGGGGTGCGGCAGGCGCAGCTCGTCGGTCTCCGACCGACGGTCGCCCAGGACGACCAGGTCGACGTCGAGGGTGCGCGGCGCGTTGCGTAGGACGTCGCGGTCGCGGTCGTAGGCGTCCTCGATCGCCAGGGCGCGGTCGAGCAGCGTGCGGGCCGGCAGGGTCGTGTCGGCCAGGACGATCGCGTTGAGGAACTTCTCCGAGCCCTCGGGGGCGTCGACCGGCTCGGTCTCGTAGACCGGCGACACCGCCGTCACCCAGACGTCCGGGGTGTCGGCGAGCGTGGCGACCGCACCCTGGAGAGCAGCGAGCCGCTCACCCAGGTTGGAACCGAGGCTGATCACCGCGCGGCGGATCGGGTGCATCTCTCCCGTCAGCGTGTCCGCGTCGATGATGTTCGGGTTGGGCGTCTCCGTCACGAGCTCTGGCTCCTCTGTCGTGTGATGGTCAGCGCGACGTCCGAGTACGTCGCGTCGATCGGCGCATGAGGCTTGTGCACTGTCACTGTGGCCCATTCAACCCGGCGCGCCAAGAGGCACACATCGGCGATTCGCTGGGCGAGCGTCTCGATCAGGTCGACGGGGTCGCTCTCCACCGCGGCCTTCACCGCCAGGGTCAGCGTGCCGTAGTCCACCGTCTCCTCCAGGTCGTCCGACAGCGCAGCCGGGCGCGTGTCGACGCCGAGCTCGAGGTCGATGACGAAGACCTGGCCCTCGCGCCGCTCGAACTCGAAGACACCGTGGTGCCCGAAGCACTCGATGCCCCTGATCTGGAGGGTGTCAGTCATGCAGGCCTCCTGCGATGCGTGCGACGACGCGGACCGCGTCCGCGCTGGAACGGACGTCGTGGACCCGGACGCACCAGGCGCCCGCAGCCGCGGCGAGGGTCGTGGTGGCCGTCGTGGCGGCATCGCGCTCGAGCGGCGCCCGGTCGCCGGCCTGGTCGGCGAGCAGCTCGCCGAGGAACCGCTTGCGGCTCGTCGCCACCAGGAGCGGGTGCCCCAGGTCGTGGAACCGCTCGACGTGGCGCAGCAGCTCCCAGTTCTGGCCGGTGGTCTTGCTGAAGCCGATGCCCGGGTCGATCGCGATGCTGTGCGTGATGCCGGCGTGCGCAGCGGCCCGCAGGCGCTCGGCCAGCTCGGCGAGGACGTCCTCGACCACGTCGCCGTACGCCGTGTGCCGCTGCATCTCCTCGGAGTGCGCGCGCCAGTGCATGAGCACGTAGGGCACGTCGAGGCGCGCGACGGTCGCGAACATCGCCTCGTCGGCCAGGCCGCCCGAGACGTCGTTGACGAGGACTGCCCCGGCCGCGACCGCGGCCTCCGCGACCTGCGCGCGCATCGTGTCGACGCTGACGGCCACGCCGTCCGCGGCCAGGGCCTCGATCACGGGCACCACCCGGGACAGCTCCTCGTCGACACCGGGCCGGCGTGCGCCGGGACGGGTGGACTCACCACCCACGTCGACCAGGTCCGCGCCGTGCGTCACCAGCAGCCGGGCGTGGGCGACGGCGCGCTCGGTGTCGGCGTACCGGCCCCCGTCGGAGAAGGAGTCGGGGGTGACGTTGAGGACGCCCATGACGAGGGTCCGCCGCGGCTGCGGGAGCCCCTCCACGAAGCGCAGCGGTGCGGCGTGCACGCGCGGCCTCAGCGGGTGCCGTGCATGATCAGCGACATCGCCTCGCTGCGGGTCGCGGCGTCGTGCATCTGGCCGCGGATCGCCGAGGTGATGGTGCGCGCGCCGGCCTTCTTCACACCGCGCATCGTCATGCACAGGTGCTCGGCCTCGATCACCACGATGACGCCGCGGGCCTCGAGGATCTCCATGAGCGCGTCGGCGACCTGCGTCGTCAGCCGCTCCTGCACCTGCGGGCGCCGGGAGTACAGGTCGACGAGCCGGGCGAGCTTGGACAGGCCGGTGATCTTGCCGGACTCGCTCGGGATGTAACCCACGTGAGCCACGCCCGTGAACGGCACGAGGTGGTGCTCGCACATCGACCACAGCTCGATGTCGCGGACCAGCACCAGCTCGTCGTGACCGAGGTCGAACGTCGTGGTGAGGACGTCCTCGGGACGCTGGCGCAGGCCGGAGGTCACCTCCGCGAAGGCGCGGGCCACGCGGGCCGGGGTCTCCTTGAGGCCCTCCCGGTCGGGGTCCTCACCGATCGCGGCGAGCAGCTCACGGACGGCCGCCTCGGCGCGGACCTGGTCGAACGGCGGAATGTCCTCGGGGTCCCGCACCTCGTGCGAGATGGGGTCCGTCATCGGTCGGTCTCCGGGAGACCGTTCTGCAGCTCGTCGCCCGTGACGGCGTCCTGGGTGCCGGCGTCGACGCCGCCGGCCTCGGCTGCCTTCCACTCGATCGGCGGGATGGAGGAGGGACGACGCGTGTCGGAGCCGGTCCACGCGGGGCGGCGCTCGCGGCGGCGCAGGGCGGTGAAGATCTCGGCGACCTCCTCCTTGTCCAGCGTCTCCTTCTCCATGAGGGCGACCACGAGCGCATCGAGGACGTCGCGGTTCTCCTCGAGGATGTCGAACGCCTCCTGGTGGGCGGTCGCGAGCAGCTTCTTGACCTCGTCGTCGACGATCGCGGCGACGTCCTCGGAGTAGTTGCGCGTGTGGCCGAGGTCGCGGCCGAGGAACGGCTCGCCGTTGCTCTCGCCCAGCTTGATCGCACCGAGGCGCTCGGTCATGCCGTACTGGGTGACCATCGCGCGGGCCAGGTTGGTGGCCTTCTCGATGTCGTTGCCGGCGCCGGTGGTGGGGTCGTGGAAGACCATCTCCTCCGCGGCGCGACCGCCCAGCATGTACGCGAGCTTGTCGAGCATCTCGCTGCGGGTCTGGGAGTACTTGTCCTGGTCCGGCAGCACCATCGTGTAGCCGAGGGCGCGTCCGCGCGGCAGGATCGTGATCTTGTGGACCGGGTCGCTGCCGGGGAGGGCTGCGGCGACGAGTGCGTGGCCGCCCTCGTGGTACGCCGTGATCAGCTTCTCCTTCTCGTTCATCAGGCGCGTACGACGCTGCGGGCCGGCGATGACGCGGTCGATCGCCTCGTCGAGGGCCTCGTCGGTGATCAGCTTGGCGTTGTTGCGCGCGGTGAGGAGGGCAGCCTCGTTGAGGACGTTGGAGAGGTCCGCGCCGGTGAAGCCGGGCGTGCGCTTGGCGACGCTGGCCAGGTCGACCTCTGCCGCCATGGGCTTGCCGCGGGCGTGGACCTTGAGGATCTGCAGGCGGCCGTTGAGGTCGGGGGCGTCGACCTGGATCTGGCGGTCGAAGCGGCCCGGGCGCAGCAGTGCCGGGTCGAGCACGTCGGGGCGGTTGGTCGCCGCGATCAGGATGACGCCGCCCCGGACGTCGAAGCCGTCCATCTCGACGAGGAGCTGGTTGAGGGTCTGCTCGCGCTCGTCGTGACCGCCGCCCATGCCGGCTCCGCGGTGGCGGCCGACGGCGTCGATCTCGTCGATGAAGACGATCGCCGGAGCGTTCTCCTTGGCCTGCTCGAAGAGGTCGCGGACACGCGAGGCGCCGACGCCCACGAACATCTCGACGAAGTCCGAGCCGGAGATGGAGTAGAAGGGCACGCCCGCCTCACCGGCGACGGCGCGAGCGAGCAGCGTCTTGCCGGTGCCCGGGGGGCCGTACAGCAGGACGCCCTTGGGGATCTTCGCGCCGACGGCCTGGAACTTCGCGGGCTCCTGGAGAAACTCCTTGATCTCGCCGAGCTCCTCGATGGCCTCCTCGCAGCCGGCGACGTCCTGGAACGTCGTCTTCGGCATGTCCTTGGAGATCAGCTTGGCGCGGGACTTGGCGAACTGCATGACCCGGCCACCACCGCCCTGCATGTTGTTCATGAGGAACAGGAAGATCAGCACGATGATCGCGAACGGCACCAGCGACAGCAGCAGGTTGCCGAGCACGGACGGCTGCGGGTTCTCCGAGTTGACCTTCTCGATCTTCTTCTCGTCGAACTGCTTCTGCGCCTCGTCGATCAGGCCGATCTGCTGGCCGTCGACCCAGTGGGCGATGACGTGCTTGCCGCCGTCACGCTTGACGTCGTCGTTGAGCGTCGCCCGGATCTCCTGGTCGTGGTCGACGAAGGTGATCTCCTTGACGTCGCCGGACACGACGTACTCGTGCATCTGCGACGTGGGGATCTCGTCGTAGCCGCCGTTGGGCGTGAGGAACTGGAGGGCGAGCACGACGCCCACCACAGCGATGAAGATCCAGAGCCACGGGCCCCTGACAATGCGCTTCACAGGCTTCTTTCGACGACGGCTGCCCGGTCCCTCACCGGGAAGTCATGAGTGAGGTCCGACGGTACACGTCAGCCGCAACGAGCGTGAGGGGCCGTGGGTTCCCGCGGAACGATCGAGCCGTTCGGAGGAGCCCGGCTGGGCGACCGGTGGCTCCGTCAGGAGTACACGTGCGGAGCGAGCGTGCCGATCTCGCGGAGGTTGCGGTACTTCTCGTCGTAGTCGAGGCCGTAGCCGACGACGAACTCGTTGGCGATGTCCCAGCCCACGTACTTCACCTCGACCGGCATCGAGAGCGCGTCCGGCTTGCGGAGCAGGGTGGCGATCTCCACCGACTTCGGACCGCGGCTCGCGAGGTTGGTCACCAGCCAGCTCAGCGTGAGGCCGGTGTCGATGATCTCGTCGACGATCAGCACGTGCTTGCCGGCGATGTCGGTGTCGAGGTCCTTGAGGATCCGCACGACGCCGGAGGACTTGGTGCCGGAGCCGTAGGAGCTGACCGCCATCCAGTCCATCTCGACGTGGCGGTTGAGTGCACGGGCCATGTCGGCCATCACCATGACCGCGCCCTTGAGGACACCGACGACGAGCAGGTCCTCACCGTCGTAGTCGGCCTCGATCTTCCGGGCCATCTCGGCGAGCTTCGCCTGGATCTGCTCCTCGGTGAAGAGGATGTTGACCAGGTCGCCTTCGACGTGCGCGGATTCCATGGCAGAAGGGTACGGCGTGGGCGAGGCCGTGCGCACAGCCGGTGCGGCGACGGACCGTCGGGCCGCCCCCGACCCTGTGTGACTGGCGGTCACTCATGGCCCTCAGGTCAGGCAGGCTCAGGACCGGGTACGCCGGAAGGCGAGGTCACTGCCGTCGCGATAGGCCGTCACGTGCCCCGGCAGCTGGATCTCGCGACCACGACCGCCCTCGGTCAGCAGGCTCACGACTGCGTCCACGTGCACGGAGAAGAGCTCCGACGAGGGCGCACCCGCCTCCAGCGCCGCGAGCCGGGCCACCCGGCTCACCAGGGCGCGGTGCTGCCCGGCCACGCGCCCGGCGTCGACCCTCACCGCAGTGCCCCGGGTCGCCACGTCGTCGCGGGCACGCGCGACCTCGAAGAGGTCGTCAGCCAGGGCGTCGAGCGCCTCGACGTCGTCGCGGACCTGGTCAGCGGTGCGGGCGAGGGTCGCCGCGACGCCGGGACCCAGCTCGTCCTCGAGAAGTGGCAGCACCAGCCGGCGTACGCGCACCCGGGTGAAGCCCAGGTCCTCGTTGTGGGGGTCCTCCCACACCTCCAGGCCCTCCACCTGGCACGCGGTGACGGTGTCGTCGCGGGAGACGTCGAGGAGAGGTCGCACGTAGTGGTCGAACGCCCGGCGCATGCCGGCGAGGCTGCGCCCCCCACTCCCCCGCGTCAGCCCGAGGAGGACGGTCTCGGCCTGGTCGTCGCGGGTGTGGCCGAGCAGGACCACCGCGGCACCGAAGTGCTCGCGCATCTGCTCGAGGACGTCGTAGCGCGCGCGGCGGGCGGCCGCCTCGATGCCCTCGCCGGCGTTCTCGACGTGGACCCGGGCCGAGGCGGTCTCGTCCGCGCCCATCGCGGCCATCTGCTCCACCACGCGTGACGCATGCGCATCCGACCCGTCCTGCAGGCCGTGGTCGACGGTCGCCCCGATGACGCGCAGCCCCAGCTTGTGCCCCTCGAAGAGCGTCGCGGCCAGGAGAGCGAGCGAGTCGGCTCCGCCCGAGCAGGCCACGAGCACGGCGTCGCCCGGCACCCGGCGCTGCAGCTCCCGGCGTACGCCGAGGCGCACCGCCGCGACCGCCGGGTGCAGGGCCATCAGCCGTGGACGCGCTTCACCCAGGCGGCGGGATCGTGGATCTCGGCCCTGGATGGCAGGGTCTCGGGCGAGGTCCAGACGGCGTTGAAGCCCTCCATGCCGACGGTGTCGACCGCGTGGCGCACGAAGACGGCTCCGTCGCGGTACTGGGCCATCTTGGCGTCGAGGCCGAGCAGGCGCCGCAGCACCTTGTCGAGGACGCCGACGCCGCCACGGCGCTCGGTGAACTTGCGCCGGATGTCGGCGACCGACGGGATCACCTCCGGACCGACGCCGTCCATGACGACGTCGGCGTGCCCCTCGAGGAGCGACATGACACCGGTGACGCGGTCGATGATCTCGCGCTGCGCGGGCGAGCTCATCAGCTCGGCCAGGCTGCCGCCCTCGCCCTTCACCATGCGCGCGATGCCTGCGGTGACGTCCTGCCACATGCGTGACGGGTCGACGGTGTCCGAGAGCGCCTGCACCTGGGAGCGGATGTGCTCGCGCATCCACGGAACCGCCGTGAACTGCACGCGGTGGGTCTCCTCGTGCAGACAGACCCAGAGCCGGAAGTCGGCCGGGTCTGCCTCGAGCTCGCGCTCGATGTGCACCACGTTGGGGGCGACCAGCAGCAGCCGGCCGGCCGGCGGCGAGAACGGGTCGAACTGGCCGAGGACCTTCGAGCCCATGAAGCCGAGCAGGAGGCCGAGCTCCGCGCCCGCGATCCGGCCACCCACCGCCCTCGTCATCGGGCCGGGCTCCTTGCCGCGGGAGACCTTGGTCATGAGCGGGTCGAGCAGCACGGCGAAGCTGTCGGCGTTGGCCTGGACCCAGCCACCGCGGTCGACGACGAGGACCGGAGCGGTGTCCTCGGGCGCCACCAGGCCGGTGAACTCGGCCACGAGCGACGTCGACCGGTCGGCGCCCGCCCGCAGCTCAGCGACGGCGGCGTCCGCCTCGGCCCGCGACACGACGGGCCCCTCGCCGGCGAACTTCGTGCCGAGCCTGACGGCGTACTCCCAGTCGACGACCTGCGGCTGCCCCTCGCCCGCGGCCTCCGCCGCTGCCTCACTCATGCCCGGAAGCGTACGCGGCACGGGCGCAGGCACCGCCGCCCGCGGTCAGCTGCAGATGCAGGACGCGAGCGTGGAGACGATGACGTCGAGCGCCTGTCGCGCATCGAGCGCCTTCTCCGGCTTCACCTGGTCCGCCATGACCGCGAACAGCAGCGTCTCCCCGTCCGGAGTGACCGCGACGCCGGCGAGGGCGTGCACACCCGTGAGCGTGCCGGTCTTGGCGGCAGCGCGCCCGCGGCCGGCCACCGGACCATGGGAGAAGCGGTCGGCCAGCGAGCCGGTGAAGCCGGCCACCGGCAGGGCGGTGTCGACGGTGCGCAGCTCGGGGTGGGCCGGGTCGACGGCCAGGGCGAGCACGTGGATGAGCGTGTCGGGAGTCAGCCGTGTGGCAGGCGAGAGGCCGGAGCCGTCGAAGACGCGGTCCGCCGCCTCGAGGTGGACCCCGAGCCCGGCCAGCACCTTCGTGACGCCCTCCAGACCGCCCTCGAACGTGCCGCCGAACCCTTCCTTCACGCCGACCTGGTGGGCCAGCAGCTCGGCACCCTCGTTGTCGCTGGTCGCCAGCACCTCGTCGACGATGTCGTCCAGACGGGCACTGTCCATGCCGGCGAGCTCGGTGGCACCGGCCGCGGCCGTCGTACGACGCGGCGCGCCGGCCACCTTGATGCCGGCCGCCTTGAGCGAGCGGGCGAACCGCTGTGCCGCGTCGAACGACGGGTCAGGCACGGTCACCGGCCCGCCCTCGGGGTGGCCCTGGTCGGACCACAGGGCCGTGATCGGGGCGGCGTAGCCGGCGCCGACGTCGGTCGGGTCCCAGTGCGGGTTGACGCCGGGGCCGGAGAAGAGCGAGTCGTCGTAGCCCAGGCGGACACGCGTGGTGCCCTGCTTCTTCAGCGCGGAAGCGGTCTGCCGGGCCAGGGTCTGCAGGTCGGCAGGTGCCGGCGTGCTGTCGTCGTCGTCCTCAGGGGTCGCCCTCAGGTAGGGGTCTCCACCACCGACCAGGACGACCTGCCCGGCTGCCGGGCCCGCCACGACCTTCGTGCGGAAGCGGGTCGCCGGCCCGAGGGCGGAGAGGGCCGCGGTGGTGGTGAGCAGCTTGGTCGTCGACGCCGGCACGGCTGCGGCCGTCAGCGGCGAGGTGCCCCCGCGGAAGAGGACGTGGCCGCGGGCGTCGGCCACGGCCATCACCACGTGCCGGCCGAGGTCCTTGTTGCGGAGCGCAGGGGCGAGCACCGCCTTGATGCTGGCCGGGTCCGTCGTGGTCGCCACGAGCGGGTCGGCGACCGGTGACGGCGCTGCCGGGTCGGGCAGCGTGACACCGCTCGGCGGTGCGACGAGCGCCGGCGCGCCCGCACGGTCGCCCCAGCCGAGGCGGCGCGGGACGTCGTACTGGAAGGAGGCGAAGGCCCCCGCGACCACCGCGAGCACGAGGACCACCGGGCCCCAGACGCCCCACCGCGAGGGTCGGGAGCGGGCGCTGGAGGCGTCTCGTGCCACGGATCATGTCCTTTCGAATGCGCAAAAGCGCGGATTCTGCGTCAAGATGAGGCGCGGCCCCGCGGGGCCGACCCCCTAGTCTGCCCGGTCGCCGCACCCGGCCCGGGCACCCGATGACGCAACACGCTGGAGGAACAGTGCTGGAGTTCGAGGTCCTCGTCGAGATCCCCAAGGGCTCGCGTAACAAGTACGAGGTCGACCACGAGACCGGGAAGATCTACCTCGACCGGATGCTCTTCACGTCCACCGCGTACCCGGAGGACTACGGCTACGTCATCGACACGCTCGCCGACGACGGCGACCCGCTGGACGCGCTGGTCATCCTCGACCAGCCGACGTTCCCCGGCTGCCACATCCCGTGCCGCGCCATCGGCATGTTCCGCATGACCGACGAGGCCGGCGGCGACGACAAGCTCCTCTGCGTGCCCGCGCACGACCCGCGCATGGCGCACCTGCAGGACATCGGCGACGTCTCCGAGTTCGACCTGCTCGAGATCAAGCACTTCTTCGAGGTCTACAAGGACCTCGAGCCCGGCAAGTCCGTCGAGGGCGCTGACTGGGTGGGCCGCGAGGAGGCCGAGAAGGAGATCGCCAAGTCGGTCGAGCGCTTCAAGGCCGCGCAGGCCAACGGCGGCCACTGATCCGCAGCTGACACGAAGGCCCGGTCCCCACAGCGGGGGCCGGGCCTTCGTCGTACGCCGGATGGCTCAGCCGTCGTAGGAGACGTGCGGGGTCCACCCCTCGGCGGGACGGGTGGCTGCCGCGAAGAGCGCTGCGGAGACGGCGTCCGGGCCGAAGGGGCCCTCCTTGGCGAGCATGCCGTTGACCTGCATCGCGACGGCGCGCACCCCGCGCTCCTTCATCGTCGCGTCGATGCTGGTCACGAGGTTGCGGACAGCGGCCTTCTGGACACCGAGCGTGGGCGCGCCGGACCACGGGGTGTCGGCGGCCTGCGAACCGGTGACGAGCACACGGCCACCGTCGGGCATCGCGGGCGCCGCAGCCTGGAGCGCGGGCAGCAGCGCGCCGGCACCGAAGGCGACGTCATCGAGCAGCTCGGCCACCGTCAGCTCCAGGACGGTGCGCTCGCGCCACGCGCTGGGGTTGAAGTGCAGGACGTCGACCCGGCCGTGGCGCTCGACCACACCGGCCACGGCGCGGCGTACGTCGGCCTCGTCGAGGAGGTCGACAGCGTCGACCTCCGCCTCGAACCCCTCCGCGACGAGCTGGTCGGCGAGCGGCTGGGCCCGCTCGACGGACTGGCCGAGCAGCACGGCGCGGTGGCCCGCCTCGGCGAAACGGCGGGCGGTGGACAGGCCGAGGCCCGGGCCTGCGCCCAGGACGACGTACACGGGTGCGGTCATGCCCCGAGCCTAGGGCGCGGTCACTGCCAGGTCAGCAGCTCTTCGGCCCGCAGCAGCTCCTCCGGTACGCCGAAGGCGTCGACCAGGTCGACGGCGAGCGGCCGGAGCTTGCGACACAGGTCGTTGATCTCGCGGCTGATCGCCTTCGACCGGTTGGTCGTGAGCCGGTTGTGCTCCATGAACCAGCCGCGGTCGGCCTCGATCGTGGTGAGCGCGAACAGGTCGCAGAGCAGCCCGAGCGCCACCCGGTTGGGACCGTGCGGCATCGTGGCGAAGACCGCGATGAACGACTCGAGCACGAGCCGCTCGACGTGGGCGTTCGCGGTCGCGATCACGTGGTCCTGCACGCGCGAGAAGACCTCGCCCGCCGGCATGCCGCTGTCGATGCCGCGCTTGAGGCGCTTGGCGGCGCCCGCGAGCATGTGCTCCTCGCGGAAGCGCAGCATGTCGAGGTGGTACGCCGGGTCCAGCAGCCCGGAGTCCTGGTTCCACTTGTCGTCGCCGGGCAGCACGTCGCGCAGGCGCTCGATCAGCCGGTGCGCCATCGTGCGCTCGACGACCTGGTCCACCGCCATGCCGGCCACGAACTTGACCAGGTCGAGCTGGCTCATGTCGCCGAACTCGCTGGAGTAGTCGGTGAGCAGGCCCTTGGCCACCAGCTGCAGCAGGACGTGGTTGTCGCCCTCGAACGTCGTGAAGACGTCGGTGTCCGCCTTCAGCGCCGCGAACCGGTTGGCCGAGAGGTAGCCCGCACCGCCGCACGCCTCGCGGCACTCCTGGATCGTCCGGGTGGCGTGCCAGGTGCCGAGGGCCTTGATGCCGGCGGCCTTGGACTCGAGGTCACGGCGGACCTGCTCGGACGTGGCCCGCCCCGAGAAGACGTCGTCGAAGTGGCGGCGCAGCCCGTCCTGCGCGAAGTGGAGCGCGTAGGTGCGGGCCAGCAGCGGGAACAGTCGCCGCTGGTGCAGGCCGTAGTCGAGCAGGAGCTGCTCGGGCTGGTCGTCGTCGGCGGTGAACTGACGACGACGGTCGGCGTAGCGCGTCGCGATCGCGAGAGCCACCTTGCTCGCGGAGATGCCCGCACCGGCCACGCTGACCCGGCCCATGACGAGCGTGCCGAGCATGGTGAAGAAGCGACGGTTCGGGCTCTCGATGTCACTGGAGTAGACGCCGTCCTCGGAGACGTCGGCGAAGCGGTTGAGCAGCGCCTCGCGCGGCACCCGGACGTCGTCGAACCAGAGCCGGCCGTTGTCGACACCGTTGAGGCCCATCTTGTGGCCGCAGTCGCCGATGCGGACCCCGGGCATCGGCTGCCCCGCCTCGTCGCGGATCGGGACCAGGAGGCAGTGGACGCCCTTCTCGTCGCCGTCGACGACCAGCTGGGCGAAGACGGCGGCCATCCGGCCGTGTCGGGCCGCGTTGCCGATGTAGTCCTTGCGGCTCGCGTCGTCAGGGGTGCGGATCACGAACTCGCGCGTCGACGCGTCGTACGTCGCCGTGGTGCCGATCGCCTGCACGTTGGAGCCGTGGCCGGACTCGGTCATCGCGAAGCAGCCGAGGAGGCGGCCCGCCGCGATGTCGGCGAGACAGGCGTCGTGGTGCGGCTTCGTGCCGAGGTTGAGCACCGCGCCTCCGAAGAGGCCGAACTGCACGCCGACCTTGACCAGGACGCTCAGGTCGCCGAAGGCGGTCGTCTCGAACGCCGCGACGGTCGCACCGAAGTCACCACCGCCGCCGTACTCCTTCGGGAAGTGGTACGCCGTCTGGCCGGTGCCGGCCATCGCCACCACGGTCTCGAGGACCCGGTCGCGGAACTCCTCGCGCGGCAGCTCCTCGGCCTCCTCCAGGAGGTGGGCGTGCTCGACGAGGGCCACCCGGACCTTGTCGCGCACTGCGGCGTGCTCGCCGTCGAGGAGGCGGGTCAGGGCGGGGACGTCGACGGCCGGCTGGACGTAGCCGTTCTCTGAGACCTTGCTCGTTGGGGTGGCCATGCAAAGCACCCTAACGAGCGACGGCCCGGGGCGAGGTGCCCCGGGCCGTCGTCGTGCGCGTGCTGGCGGTCAGAGCCGGACCGCGAGGTCCGGGTACCAGTACTCGAGCGAGCGGATGCGGACCTGCGCGCCGGAGTGCGGCGCCTCGATGACCTGGTCGTTGCCGAGGTAGATCGCGACGTGGTGGATGCCGGACGGGCGGCCGTTGCTGGTCCAGAAGAGGAGGTCACCGCGGCGCGCGGAGCCCACCGGGATCGGCGTCCCTGCGTCGTACTGGGCGCCGGAGAAGTGCGGCAGGTAGATGCCCGCCTGACGGAAGGCCATCATCGTGAGGCCGGAGCAGTCCCAGCGGTCCGGGCCCGCGGCGCCCCACTGGTACCACTCACCGAGCTGGGCCTGCGCGAAGGCGATGGCCGACTCGAGGCCACCGGAGGAGACCGGCGGCGGCGTGGGGGTCGACGGAGCCGGGGGCGGCGTGGTCGAGCCGCCGCCACCGTTGCTGGCAGCCTCCTGGGCCGCCTTGTCAGCGGCAGCCTTGTCGGCAGCGGCCTTCGCGGCAGCAGCCTCGGCGGCGGCCTTCGCCTCCGCCTCGGCCTTCGCCTTCGCTGCGGCGGCTGCCGCGGCACGGCGCTGCTCCTCGAGCGCAGCCTGGCGCTGCGAGGCCAGCTGGACCGAGATGTGCTGGAGGGTGGCGAGCTCGCCGATGAGCTTCTTCTTCTCCTGCGCGACGCTGGTCGCCTCGGCGGCAGCGTGCGCGGCGGTCGCCTCGGCCTGGTCACGGGCAGCCGTCGCCTGGCTGGCCAGGGACGCGGCCTCGGCGCGCGCCTTGTCGGCCTTGTCGGCGGCGGCACCGGCCGCAGCGGCGGCCTCCTTGTAGCCGCGCTCGATGTCGTCCATCGCGCGGGTGACCTGGTAGGTCGTGCTGGCGGAGGAGAGCAGGGCGCGCGGGCGCTCCTGGGTGGTCATCGCGTTGATCGCCTGGAGCTGCGGCTGCTGCTCGTACGTGCGGGCGATCAGGTCCGTGTACGCCGCCTTGTGGCCCTTGAGGGTCCGCTCCGCCTTCGCCTCGGCGGCATCGGCCTTCGCCGCAGCGGCCTGCGCGAGCGAGAGGTGGTAGATCGCGCCGTTGGCGGCCTCACCCGCCTGCTCGGCGGCCATCTGCGCGGACTCGAGACGGGCGTTCGCCGCGTCGAGCTGCGCCTGCACGCCCTGGACGGTGTGCGCCTTGGCGTCGGCGGCGGCACGAGCGGCGTCCACCTGCTCCTGCGAGGGGGCGTTGGACGGGTCAGCCGCCATGGCCGGGAGAGCGAGTCCGCCGATGGCCACTGCCGCGACCGCGGCCATGGCCAGCGGGCGGCCTGTGATCTTCCTGCGCATGTGGTTTCCCCTCATCGACCCCACCCCTGGTGGGGAGCTGGGCCCCGGCGGCTTCCCCACCGCCGGGGCCGGCCCGGGCGGCTTCCCCACCACACCGGGCACGCGGAGCACGCTAGTGAACTCGAGTCACAAAAGAAACAGTTCTTTCCAATTTTCTCGGATTCGTCGGCGTGTCGCCTTGACTCTTACATCGATGTAATTCTCGAACTACACGCATGTCATTCAGACATCCCGCCCCCGTTCCACGCTCAGATCCGCCGAGACGGGGCTCGTGCCGCGGCGAGACGGGGCTCGTGCAACACGACGGGAGCCGACGAAAAAAGTTCGCCGGCGGGTCCGGCACGCGCCCCGTCTCGGCGCGGCACAGGGCCCGTCTCGGCGCGGCACGGGGCCCGTCTCGGCGCGGCACAGGGCCCGTCTCGGCGCCAGTGGGGAAATGCAGCGGACCCGGGCCTGTCGGGACAGGACCGGGTCCGGCGTACGGCGAAGGACGAGGCGCGTTCAGTCGTCGTCGACCGGCACGATCGACGAGGTGGTCGTCGGGTGCGACGAGAGGCCGTGGCGGTCGAACTTCTGACCGGAGGCGAGTCCTCCCAGGTAGAAGGAGAGCAGCGCGATCACGATGCCGGCGACGTCGTCGGAGACGTAGTGCCAGCCGAAGTAGAGCGTCGCGACGACGGTGATGCCGAAGTTGACCCACCCGACCCAGTGCACCCAGCGCGTCTTGATCGTGTACTGGACCATCAGCGCCACCAGGAGCGTGATCGCGCAGTGCAGCGAGGCGAACGCCGCCACGGACTGCACCGCATCGACGTCCGCACCCCAGCGCAGGACCGACTCGCGTCCGTTGTAGAGCGAGTTCATCAGCTGGCTCGCGGGCGTGTTGTCGAGGTTGTCGTAGAGCCAGGAGTACTCGAAGCCGGGTCCGACCGACGGGACCAGGTAGTACGACGCCGTGCCGAGCGTCCACGCCAGGACCTGCGAGGTCGCGAACCAGTAGCCGAAGCTGATGTTGCGCGACCACACCAGCCACGCGGCCAGCGCCAGCGGCACCAGCGGCAGGAACCACAGGTAGATGTAGGAGAGGAAGTACGCCACGAAGCTGGTGCCCAGCAGGTCGTGGAGGACGATCGCCGGCTCGTGGCCGAAGAAGAGGAAGCGGTCGATCTCGTGCAGCGGCCGGTCGTAGTCGCGGTCCAGGCCCATCACCTCGGGCAGGAACGACTTGAGGTTCCGGTAGCTCACGTAGGTGACGTAGAAGCAGATGAGTCCCATCAGGACGAGCGTCAGGCGCTCGCGGTTCCAGTGGGAGGTCCAGCGGTCACGGACGATCGGCCACATCAGCGCCGGCTTCAGCCTCGAGTGCCAGAGCACGCGCGGAAGCATGTCGAGCAGGAGGGCACCGCCGACCAGCAACGGCAGGCGCAGCCACGACGGGCCGAGGAAGCCATCGGGGTCGACCAGCTTCTTGTCCAGCGCCAGCGCCGTGATCAGCGCAAGGGCGCCCATCATCGTCGCGACGCCGATGAGGAGTACGTAGGCCCGGCGATGCACGGGCGTCAGTCTAGGGATCAGGACAAGGGTTCACACGATCGGCACGAGCGCGAGCCGTGAGGCATCCGCCACCAGCCGGACGGCAGCGCCCACCGCGGGAGCGTCCGCCAGACCACCGGGCGCGACGGCGTCCAGGACCCCGACGCCCGCGACGTCGACGGAGAGCCGCAGCGTGTCGGGCGTCAGCCGGGCCTCGAGCACACGCCCCTGCAGCGGCCCGTCGGCGTCGACCCGCAGCGCGGAACGCCGCAGCGCGACCGCCGACGCAGCCTCGAGGCTCGTCGCGCCCGAGCCTGCGGGGAGGGTGGCCAGCACCCGGGCGGCCGCGGCGCCGGTCAGGACCGTCGCGTAGCCGAGGAACGCGGCGGCCTCCACGTCGGCCGGACGACGCCAGACCTCGTCGAGCGTGCCCTGCTGCACGAGGTGGCCCGCACGCAGCAGCGCCATCCGGTCCGCGACGGTGAACGCCTCCTCGTGGTCGTGCGTGACGAAGAGCGCCGTCGTGCCCGACGCACGCAGGATCTCGCGCAGGTCGCCCGCGAGGCGCTCGCGCAGGGTCAGGTCGAGGGCCGAGAGCGGCTCGTCGAGGAGCAGCAGCCGCGGCGAGGTCGCGAGCGCGCGGGCCAGGGCGACGCGCTGGCGCTCCCCGCCCGACAGCGTCGCCGGCGAGCGGTCGGCGTACCCGGAGAGGCCGACGAGCTCCAGCAGCTCCGCGACCCGCATGCGCACCTCGCGCCTCGACGTACGACGCAGGCGCAGCGGATAGCCGACGTTGTCGCCGACCGTGCGGTGGGCGAAGAGCTGGCCGTCCTGGAAGAGCAGCGCGAACCCTCGCTTGTACGTCGGCACGCCGGCCAGGTCGCGCCCGTCCCAGGTGACCGTGCCCGACGAGACCGGCTCCAGGCCGGCGACCGCGCGCAGCAGGGTCGACTTGCCGCAGCCCGACGGCCCGAGCACGGCGAGCACCTCCCCGGTGCGGACCTCGAGCGAGACGTCGGCGAGCGCGGGGCGCCCCACCCCGGGGTAGGCCACGGAGACCGACGAGAGCGACAGCACGGTCAGAACCCTCCCACGCCCGGCACGCGCAGCCGCTCCACCACCAGCAGGACACCGGCCGTGAGGCCGGCGAGCACCAGGGACGCCGCCAGCGCCATGCCGTAGTGCCCGGTGCCCGGGTGGCTGAGCAGGCGGTAGATGATCACCGGCAGGGTCGGGGCGTCCTCGCGCACCAGGAACGAGGTCGCACCGAACTCGCCGAGCGAGACCGCGAAGGCGAAGCCGGCCGCTGCCAGCAGCGGCTTCCAGACGACCGCGAGGTCGATCGTGGCGAGCACCCGCAGCGGCCCGGCCCCGAGCGAGGCCGCAGCCTGCCGCTGGCGGTCGTCGATGCCCGCGAGCACCGGCACGACCGTGCGGACGACGAGGGGCAGGGCGACCAGCGCCTGGGCGATGGGCACCAGCAGGGGCCAGGAGCGCAGGTCGATCGGCGGGTGGTCGAGCGTCACCAGGAACCCGAACCCGAGGGTCACCGCGGACACCCCGAGCGGGAGCATGAAGAGGCCGTCGAGCAACGCCCGGATCCGGCGTTCGGCCGCGCCGCGGGAGCGACGGGTGACCAGGACGGCGATGACCAGGCCGAGGCCGACGGACATCCAGGTCGCGTCGAGTGCAGTGGCCAGGGAGGTGCGGAGCGCTTCCGTCACCGGGACGGCGCCGTCGGTCACCGTGCGCAGCGCCCGGAAGTTGGCGAGCGACCAGGCGCCGTCGACGCGGAGCGACCCGACGACGAGCGCTCCCAGCGGAAGCAGCACGAGAGCGGCGGCGACCAGGGTCAGCGCGGCAGCCGGGAGGTCCGCGCGGTGCGGCCGCCGTGCTGCCAAGGGACGGCGCTCGACCGGCGCCGTCGCCCGGGCGCGATGGGCGACGGCGAGCAGGACGACCACGACGAGCAGCTGGAGGATCGACAGCGCCGCGGCCCCCTGCAGGTCGAACAGGTCGGTGGTCAGGAGGTAGATCTCGGTCTCGACCGTCGCGTAGCGCAGGCCGCCCAGCACGAGCACCAGCCCGAACGCGGTGGCGCAGAACAGGAAGACGACGCTCGCCGCCGACACGATCGCCGGCCGGAGCGCAGGCAGCGTGACGTCGCGCAGCACGCGCACGGGGCCCGCTCCGAGCGCCGCCGCCGCCTCGCCCGCGCGCGGGTCGAGGGCCTCCCAGGCAGGCCCGACCGTGCGGACCACGACGGCGAGGTTGAAGAAGACCAGCGCCGCGATGATGGCAGCGGGGGTGCCGCCCCAGCCGAGCTTCCCGAGCAGGCCCTGGTCGGCGAGCAGGTTGTCGAACGTGAGGCCGACCACGACGGTCGGCAGGACGAACGGCATCACCAGCACCAGCCGCAGCAGGCGGCGCCCCGGAAACCGCAGCCGGTAGCAGACGTACGCCGCGGGCAGGCCGAGCAGCAGCGTCACCGCCGTGCCGACGGCCGCCGACCAGAGGGTGAACCAGAGGACCCGAAGCGTGCGCTCGCGATGCAGCACGTCGAGCGCCCCCGAGGCGTCGAAGGACCCGTGGGGCCACAGCCCCAGCGAGAGCATCCCGCCGACCGGCAGCAGGAAGGAGAGGCCGAGGACGAGGAGGGGTCCGGCGGCCAGGCCGAGGAGCGCAGCCGGCCGCCCGACCGCCCGGCTCAGCGGCTGGTGACGTCGCGCCACTCGGCGAGCCACTCCTGGCGGTGCTCCGCCAGCTCGTCGGCGTCGAAGGTGTAGACGCGGCTGGGCTGGTGGGCGTGACGAGCCCAGGCGTCGGGCAGCGGCGTGCCCGTGGCGACCGGGAACATGTACATGCTGTCGGGCAGGGCAGCCTGGACCTCGGGCGAGACCAGGAAGTCGACAAGCTCGCGCGCGCCCGCCGGGTTGGCGGCGTTGTTGAGGACACCGGCGTACTCGACCTGCTGGATGCAGGTGTCCAGGAGCGCGGCCGTCGTCGACTCGCCGGTCCTGTCGTCGACGGTGAACGCCGGCGAGGTGTCGTAGGAGACGACGATCGGACGCTTGCCGCCGCCCTCCCCCGCGGTGAAGCCGCCGTAGTAGGCGTCGCTCCAGTCCTTGGCGATGTCAGCACCGTTCTTCACCAGGCGGGACCAGTAGCCGGTCCAGTCGTCGCCGAACTGGTCCATCGTCGCGAGCATGAAGAGCAGCCCGGTCGTCGAGCCCGTGGCGCCCGGCAGGACGGTGAGGTCCTTGTACTTCGGGAGGGTGAGGTCCTCCAGGGTCGCGGGCGGCTCGATCTTGTGCTGGGTGAACCACGGGAGGTCGACGTTGACGCACACCGCGCCGTGGTCGACCGGGGTCAGCCAGTCCTTGTCAGCGGCACCCTTGAGCTTGTACTGCGCGGCTCCGTCGGGCAGCTTCGCCTCGTAGTCGGCGAAGACCCCCTGCTGGAGGTCGAAGGCGGCCGAGCCGTTGTCCACCCCGTAGGCGACGTCGCCGAGCGGGTGCTCCTTGGTGAGCGCGAGCTGCGTCGGCAGGCCGTCCTCGATCTTGCTGACCTTGAGCTTGAGGCCCGTGTCGGTCTCGAACTTCTTCAGCAGCGCAGCCGGCAGCGCGAAGTCACCGTGCGTCACCAGGGTGACCGTCGACCCGGGGACGGCGGACCCGCTCGCGGAGGGGAGCTCGCTGCCCGTGCCCTGCGGGCCCTTCTCCTTGCCGGTCAGGCTGCACGCGGACAGCGCGAGGCTGGCGGCCGTGAGGACGGCGGCGGTGCTGACGGCGAGGCGGCGGTCGAGGCGGGGCATGGAAGCGGCTCCTTCAAGCGGTGTCGGCACAGGCTATCGCCGGACACCGACGACGCGGCGGAGTCTCCCACCCTTCGCCTTGAGGCGTGTCACCCCGCGGCGCAGACTGGAAGGAGGGCGGGCCGCGCGGCGCGAGCCCTCCCCCGCCAATCAGTGGAGATGGTTCCGGTGGACACACTCATCGCAGGTGCACGCGCGACCCACGACGTCCTGGCCGAGCGCCTGGAGCAGGCCGCCTCGACGGACCCCGAGCGCAATGACCCGCGCTCGCGCTACCCGGTCACCGACACCTTCCTGGCCAGCGCCAGCAGGCACGTCAACGCCGCGGTCGGCGTCCTGGTGCCGGCCGCACGCAAGAGGCTCCCGGACGGCGCCGACCGCGGCCAGGAGCTGGTCCGGCAGGTGCGACGACTCGAGGCGGCGATGGCGCAGGTGAAGGCGCGCCTGTACGGCTCGACGTACGCGATCGGGCGGACGTGGTCGTCGGTGTGGGACGACACCCGCGCCGAGCTGGCCGCGACCCGCGAGCTCGAGGAGGCACTGTGCCGCGAGCTCGACGCGCACCGCGAGCCGGGCGACCCGGACTGGACCGAGCGGCTCTACCACGCCGAGCTGCGCGCACCCACGCGACCGCACCCGTACGTGCCGCACCAGGGAGTCGGCGGCCGGCTCGCACGGAGGGTGGCACTGCGGGTCGACCAGTTCTGGGACATGGCCGAGGGCCGCATGGCACCGGAGCCGATCCGGCACCACGACCGGTCGCACGACGGGCTGATCACCCAGTACCTCCTCGCCGACCCGCACTTCGACGACGAGTGAGCCCGGACCGGCCGGACTACGGCCGGACTAGAAGGACACGTCCGGGTAGGCGATCTTCACGCAGTCGATGAACGACCGCGTGGCCGCGTTCTCCGTCACCCTGGCCGTGAGCTGGCTGAGCATCACGTCGTGCGCGGCCTTCGGGTCGGCCTTGTCGAGGCAGGTGGCGACCTTCGCCCAGTCGGCGTCGCTGCGGCCGTACTTCGGAGCGATCTCCGCGACGCCGGCCCGGGTCACGCCGAGCATGTAGGCGTCGAGGTCGAGGCAGCCGTCGAACGCCGTGATCCACTTCTCGGCGTCCTCGGCCGGCACCGCCTCCGGAGCCGACGAGTAGACATAGGTGTTGCTGAGGACGCGCAGGTCCATCAGGTCCTTCACGCTGAACGCCGAGAGCAGGGCGTCGCTGATGCACCTCGACTCCGACGAGCTGACCAGGGGCGTCGCGCTGCCACCCGGGTCGTTCTCCTTGTAGATGCCGCGTGCGAGCTCGACCTTGACGGTGGGCGTCATGTCGGCCGGGCTCGGGCTGACCACCGCATCGGGCTCGTCGCCACCGCCGCAGCCGGCGAGGGCGGCCGTGCCCACGAGGGCGAGGACGGTCACGGATCGGGCGATCTGGCGGCGTACGACGGAGGGCACGACGGCGACTGTAGCCCTCGTTTAGCCACACAGGCCCCGCGTCCGTATACTTCCCGCGTTGCCTATGGCGAGTCGACTCCGTCGCGTCGCCGGCACGGGCCGCCTTAGCTCAGCTGGTAGAGCAGCTCACTCGTAATGAGCAGGTCGTCAGTTCGAATCTGACAGGTGGCTCCAGACCGAGAACCCCGCCCCACCTGCAGGAACTCCTGCGAACCGGGCGGGGTTTTCGCTTGTCATTCCGACCCCCGGACCTCTGACGCACCCCCGGCGCACCCCAGCCCCCTGGAATCGGCGTTCAGACGGTCGAGTCCGGCCCGGTCAGCACCGGTGCCGAGGTGGCGGATGTAGATGTTCGTCGTGCCGATCGAGGCGTGCCCCATCCACGCTTGGACGGTCGCCGGATCGACGCCCTTGTTGAGCCACAGGCACGCCGCGGTGTGCCGCAGGTCGTGGACGCGTCGGCCCTGTCCGGTGACCGGCCAGTTCGTCGTACGCCGGAACGGCGTGGCGTGCAGTTGTGCCCCGGCATCGGTGGTGAAGAGCAGGTCGTTCGGCCCCTTCTCCATGGCGAACGCCTCGATGATCGACAGGATCCGGTCGGCGACCGGCACCCTGCGAACGCGACGGCCCTTGGTCTGCTTCACCCCGACGCCTTCCGGCGCGGCCCGCTCCACAACGAGTAGTGGCAGCGGCACCCGGATGAAGTCGCGCACCCGGATCGCGCGCAGCTCCGACCAGCGCAGCCCGGTCCACCCCGCAACGAGCACCACGCGGGAGAGCTGCACGTTGCGCTCGGCCACGGCTGCGACGACCTCCTCGAGCTCGTCCTCCGAGAACGGATACATCTCGACCGTCGGCCGGGTCTGCCGTGGCACCTTCGTGCGCGTCACCGGGTTGGTCAGGACGATCCGCTCGCGGACGCACCAGCCGAAGAACGCCGACAGCGACGCGCGGAACCGCTCGACCGAGGACTCCGCAAGGCCGCGCTGCGACAGGGCGACCAGTGCCCGCTGCACCTCGCGGTCGGTGATCGCGGAGACGTACATGGCACCGATCGCCACCGGCACCAGCCGGACCAGATCCTTGTCCGAGCGATACGTGCGCGCGGAGACCGACGCCTTGCGGACCTCGAGCCACTCCGGGAGCAGGTCGCGGACCCGTTGCCGGCCGGCGCGCGGGTCCACTCCCCCGGCGATCGCTGCCCGCTCCCGCATCACCCACGACACCGCTTCGCGTCGGGTGTCGAACGTCCGTGAGGCGACCTGGGTGCGGCCGACCTTGACCTGCCCCCGCCAGCGGCCGTTGGGAGTCTTGCGGACGGTCACACCGACAGACCTTCCAGCCACGCCATCACGTCGTCCTCGCGGTAGCGGGGCGAGCCCTGGCTGATCCAGTAGACCTTCGGCCCGATCCCGGTTGCCCGCCAGCGCGACAGCGTGGACGGCGAGACCTGGAGCCGCTTGGCCACCTCGCTGGTGGTCAGCATGAACGTCAGGCCTTCTGCGTTTCCTTCTGGCTTCTTCATCACCGTGTTCCCTTCTCCGAGTTGTTGTGGGTGGTCCTGCGCTCCGCTGCTTCCTCACGGGCGTACTCGCGCGCTGCGGCTGCCGAGGCGATGGCGAGGGTGGTCTGCGCGTCGTTGGCCCAGCCGGTGCCGGCGTACTGCCACTCGGCGATCACGACGGTGGTCTCGTCCTCGACGGCCTCCTTGGCGTAGAGCTCGGCTTCCCGGGCGGCGAGGTCGAGCACTTCACCGGTACGGCGGGCCTGCTCCTCGAGGATGCGGACCCGCTGCCGCGCTCTCCGAAGTTGGGTGCGGGTCAGGCCCCAGACGTGGGACTTGCTGGCGAAGTGGCCGTGATAGCCCAGCTCGTGCGCCCAGCGGGACATCTCGCCGTAGCGCGGCGGCGTCTCGCCTCGGGCACACCAATCCTCGGCGGCGTCGCGGGTCCGCTCGGCGAGTGCGTAGGCGGTGGCGCGGAGCCGCTGGAAGTGGTCGTTCTGCTTGGCGTCGTCCGACGCCGCCTTGGAGGCGTACTTGGCGACGTACTTCGCCACCTGGTTCGCAGTGAGCGGTCCGTCGGGGTCGTCCACGCGGCTTCCGGGATGAACGGTGCGGACGTCGATCTGGGCTCCGAACGCGAGGACTCGACGTACGTCGTCGGGGGTTGCGCCGGGCACTTCGAGCCGGACCGAGGCGGCGGCTTCCTTGATCAGCTCACAGAGGACGACGGCGTCGATGCCGGCCGGGGCGGGCTCGTAGCCGCGGGTGGTCTTCGGGCCGTCGAGACGGAGCAGGCCGTGGAAGTGGATCGCGCCGCGGGCCTGGAGCTCGGCGACCTTGCCGTACTGCACGCACGCGTGCTCGGTGACCTTCGAGCCGGGCACTCCGAGGTGCTTGGCGACGGCGCGCTTGATGGCCATGTTGAACCGCTGCCACAGCTCACCGGCGTGCCACTGCCAGATCAGGTGAGAGGTGTAGTCGTAGCAGTCGCGGCACAGCGGCTGCCCGAGGAGTTCGTCGTCCTCAGCGTGATGGCGGTGGCAGCCGAGCGGGCGTCCGTGCTCGCACTCACCCCGGCGGGGTCGGCAGGCCCCGGCGTCGCGCCGGCCATGGACTGCGCCGAAGGACGGGGCGGTGAAGGTCGCGAAGACCATCGGGTTCTCAGTCACCCGGTCGGGGACGGTGCGGCCGCCGCAGATGCCGGTCTTGATCAGCCAGTAGGTGTCGCCGGCGTAGACCCACGCGCAGGCCGGACACTTCGACGTACGACGGTTGCCGCACGGGACGTAGACGACCCCGAGCTCCTGGTCCTTGCTCGCAAACGACGAGACCACCTCCCCGGTGGCGGCGTCGACCCGCATCGAGGAGCCGACAAGCCTGATCGGATGCGAGCAGCCACCGACCTTGGCCAGGGCATCGGCGAAGTCGCCGACCGACTGGGAGCGGAGCTGCTCGAGGAACCGGTCCTGCTCGGTGTGGCTCAGTCGCGGGAGGTCGGGGATGGCATCGCCGGCGAGGCCGGGCAGCGCATCGGGCAGCAACCGCGGCAGCAGGGCGACCACGTCGCTGCGAGATCGAACGCCCATCGCGTGCCACCACCCTCCGAGTCGACTAGCCAGTGCATGCACCAGCACGGTGCAACCAGCGTGCGACAAGCTCGGATTTAGTGCCCCGAAAACTTTTCGGGGGTCCCCGCCCTTGTAGCAACGCTGAGAGTCGGTTTCGAACGGCAGAAAGCACCGTTAAGCAACAACCAGCGCCAACCCGTACTGATCGTGATGGTGCGCGTCTGATCGATCTGCTTGTGGATAACCGCCCGAACGGCTCGACTGGCCTCGCCCGTCGGCCATTTCATAAACCTAACGAAAGCGTTAGCATTATGAACATGGCTCAGCTCTCGGTACGACAGGCAGCGGAACGCCTCGGCGTCTCCGAGGGCCGCGTACGCCAGCGCATCGACGCCGGCCAGATCCGGGCCGAGAAGATCGGCGGGCGCTGGCTGGTCGACCTGCCCCCAGGTCCCGCACCTCGCCCTCAGCGCGGCCGACCCGTCGACCCGCGATCGGTTTGGGCGAGCCTGCTCGAGCTCGACGTCGACCCCGTCATCGACGACCCTGCGTCACGCGACGCAGAGCCACTGCGCGAGCGCGCACAGCGAATCAGCGCTTCGTCCCACTGGCGCGCTGTCGGACGCATTCGACGGGCACTGGTCGACCGCGACCACGCGGATCTCTTCGCCTGGCTCAGCTGGCGCGGTGACCGTCTCGAACTGTCGGCCGCGCCGGCAGATCTGGCCGGCCTTCGCAGGGATCCACTGATCCTGCTCTCGGGACTGTCGGTGGAGCAGAGCAGCATGGAGGACATGTCGCTCGTCGAGGGGTACGTCGCCAGTCACGACGTCGAACCGCTGGTCGCGCGCCACTGGCTCGAGGACCCGCGACCCGCGGAGCGGCCCAACGTGATCCTCCACGCTGCTCCCGAGCGCCCACTGCGCCTGAGCCGCCTCCTACTGGCTGCCGACCTGGCCGAACACGGCGGTCCCCGCGAGTTGGCCCGCGCGCATGAACTCGTCGGCGAGGTCGCAACCGAGATCGGCGGCAACGCGTGATCGTCCTGCCGCCGATGGCCCCTGCCCAGGAAGCCGCCTGGCACGCGCTGCTGGACCTCCACGAGCGGCACCCCGCCGGCTGGACCCTCATCGGCGGCCAGCTGGTCCACCTCCACTGCGCCGAACGGAACTACTCACCGCAACGAGCGACCGAGGACGCCGACGCTGTCGTGAACGCCCGTGAGCCAGAGGTGTTGGGCGCGGTCACCTCTGCCCTGCTGGATCTTGGCTTCGTTGCGTCACCCAGCGCCGAAGGCATCCAGCACCGCTGGCGCCACGGAGCCGCCGTCCTCGACGTACTGATTCCCGAAGGCATCGGCGAACGCGCAGCCAAGCGGCCCAGCGCGAGCGGCTTCCCTACGATCAGCGCGCCCGGCGGGACCCAGGCACTGGCACGCTCCGAGGCCGTCGAGGTCTCCGTCGCCGGCCGACAAGGCTACGTGAATCGACCCGTCCTACTAAGCGCGATGATCCTCAAGGCCGCCGCACGCCTCGAAACCACAAGCCCAGGACGCGACCGCCACTGCTACGACTTCGCCGCGCTGGCCTCATGCCTGGCCGCCGCGGACGTGTCCGCCGTCGAGGTGACCAAGAAGGACAAGTCCCGGCTCGCCAACATGTACGTCGCCACCGTCGAGACTGTCGGCGCTCTCGAGACCCACCCCGGCGCGATCCGCCGTCTGGACCGCCTCATGACTGCGCTCGCCTGACCCAAGGCGGAATCCAGTCGGATCACACCGTGCATTGTGAGTGCCTTGGAAGCCAGGTCAGGAGGCTGGATCCCAGCGAGTCCAGGAGGTCGTCACCCCAGATGGTCAGGGTCTGCTGCCAGGGGTGACCAAAGGTTCCAAGGGCGCCCACGTCTCGTCGTAGTCGATGGCGACCCATGTGTTGCCCGACGGTTCAAAGGGTCACGCTAGGGGGGCCTTGCAACGCGATCCAGACGCTGCAAATTCGCACGGCTCAGCCGCGGTCATTACGCCCAGAAGTACGCTCCCCGGGGGCGACGGCCGGTGTGGCTAGGTAAGCATCTCGATGGCGGACGTACATCGAAGAGCCTCCATACTGCGGCGATGCAGAACCCGGCGAAGGTGCCGACTTCGATGTCGCCAACGACCTGTATCGCCACGCATCGCGACTGCGCTCCTGCGACAGGTTCAGATTCCTAGGGCGGCCACGTGTGCGAACGGGACGGCGAGGCATTCGCCGGTTACAGCTCGCGCCGGAGCGAGGCGTCCAACGTCGTACGCAAGGGCGGCGGTCGGATTGGCGCCGTGCAGGAGCCGGAGCGGTTCGGCGACAGCCAGGCATGCAGCCACTACGCCAACAAACGGAACCGCCACGGCCTTGTCGGCGAGAAGGACGTGCCCACACGCTTGCTCGCCCGCCTCGGAGTAGGCCTTCATCTCCAGGGTCGCGTCACGGCGGGCGGTGGTCGGTTCGTTCTGCCAGGCGGCGAGTTCGCTTGAGCGTCCGGCGGCGGGGAAAGTATGGAGGCTGATGCCTGTGAAGTCGGTGGGCCCGGCTCCGAGGCCGACGTCAACGGTGTAGTCCCAACCGACGGCGGACAGGTGTCGGCGTGGGGCGAGCTTGTCGACGCCGACGAGAGCGAGACCGGGCTCGTCCTCGCTCCGCCGCTGGTCGGCATTGAGGGGGCGTTCGACGAGTCGGGTCTGGAAGCCAACGGTTTCGAGGGCATGGGCGACGACGCGGGTCTTCAGGCGTCGCTCGTCCGGGTCCGTGACGAAGACGCTGGTCGAGTGATTGGCGTCGCTGACCCGGTCGTAGTCCTGAAGGTAGAAGGTCACCTCGGTCGGGTCGGCGTAAGGCAACGCGCGGATGCACCAAGCGTATGCCTGTCCAAGGTGTCCAAGTCCGACGAGCCACGCTTCACTCGGAAGCCGGGTCAGCCGAGGACCGGTGACGGTGCCGGTTCGGTCCCACAGGTTCAGTGTCCGGACACGGTGCGTCGCGGAGAGTTCGCCGAGAACTTGTTGGAAGCATTCGGCGACAGCGAGCGCTGCGGCCGCAATGGGCGCCAGCGGCATGGTGTTGTCCTCGGCAAGCCGGGTCGCGTTAGGGCTGACACGCGCGAGCCATGCGGCCCACGTGACTTGCAGTCCGTGTCCGGTTGAGTGGCCGTCGCCGATGACGATGCCCACCCGTGACGGGTCCGACACGGTGACGATGTTGGCGCCACACTCGACGAGGGCTTCGGCGAGTGTGCAGGAGTAGCCAGGGGTCAGACAGCGACTATCGGCGACATCGCCTTCCACGATGACATCGATGGGTGCCATGAACGCGCGGTGAGCGGTCTGAACGACGGTGAGGGCCGCGATGTGGTGCGCGCCAGTGACCAAGTCGGCACCAAGGACGAGCTGCGGTCGGGACGCCGCCAGGATACTCGCGGCTTCGTCGAAGCCTGCGAGGCCGCTGTCGGTAAGCGCCTTCGCGGCCCGGGAGTACTGGTCGGGGTTCGGAACCATGGTCAACGCCGCCACCCCCGGACGAGCCGCAGCGCATGGTAGGCAAGCAGGGCCACAGACGGGACCACCCGCACAACGGTTCGCCGGTTGCCCGGAAGTACTTCGGTCCACCGGTGACCACCCTGGTACACGTGGACCCCGAATTCCTCGAGGTTCGTGCGGCGCCCGTATTCGGGAGCGATGAGAGCGATGTGCCCGGGCGTGGAAATCATCGGGTTCGTTTCGTCGATGCGTGATTGACCGACCCACTCCCCGGGATGAGTGTGAATGTCGGCAACTACCCGCAGCCCACGTGTGGCGCAGAGTTCCCAGAGTCGGGTGAAACCGGCGCTTGCGAAGGTGATGCCGCCGGTGAGGCAATTGGCGTCGAGGTCGTCGTAGTAGGCGACGTGTTCGACGACGGATTCGCCCGGTCGGGCGAGCAGGAAGGCGCCCGATTCGCGCCACTCCTCGCCCCGCCGCTGAAGCTCGGCCAACAGGCCCCGCCACATCGAGCGCGACATGACCACGCCAGGAGCGTGAGGAACTGCTGAGCCCGTCACGACGCCGCCTGAACGTCATTCATCGCTGGACCCGTCGCAGTGGCCAGCGTGGCATGAAGAAGTCGGAGGACGTCAACAACGGTACGCGTGGAACCCCAGACATAACCGGGGTGCTCCTCCTTCCACCCGTCGTGACCGTTCAGAGCCGCCCGGTCGTACGGGAAGTAGAACGCCCTTACCCCGATACTTCTGCACCAGTTCGGGTTGAACACAGCGTCCGCCGCTCCCCCAGTCGGCCAGTCAGCCTCCGGAAGCGGGGCGTCGGCCTCCACCGACCACAACTGACCAGTGGGCGCTTGGAACGGGTAACCGGCACAGTCCAGTCGCACCCCGACCGTGCGACCGGACCGACCAACGATCGTGAACGTGGCGACCGTCCCAACGCGGGAGACGAGCGACCACAAGCCGCCGTCCTGACCACGCAGGAACGGGGCGCGCCGCAGGTCACCGTCGAGGGCCTGCTCATCGGGCGGGACGTGGTTCACCTCGTTCATGCCCGTCACCCCGCGAAGCGAACGCCGGCAACGAGGTCGAGGGCCAACACGCCGTCAGCAGCGAGCGAGCCGACGTGCTCGTCGCTGTCCAGGTCCGCCGCACTACCCGACAGGCGGAGAACGAGGCTCGCGGCATCCACCGGGTTGACGGCGAAGCCGTCCGGACCGGTCGCCCAGTCCAGCACCTTCTGGATCCGGACACCGGGCCCAAACGCCGCCGACTTCGTCGCACCGTTGTAGGCGACCGACACCGTCACCTGCCCGCGTCCGACGTGAACGGCGGCACGTCCGCTGTTCGTCACCTCGGCGACGGTAGCCGCCGCGTCGAGCGGCGCCTCGGCGTCCTCCGCCCAGACCGTGGCACCGTCCGGGACCAGCGTCGAGACGAACACCGTCTCCTCAACGTCAACCATCTCAACCGGCTTGTCACCGTGGATATATACGCGCACTGCCCTACCTCCTCTGGAGTGGCCTGACTCGATGACCGTCATCGAGCCGGTAGGATTTACGTGATTAGTGTACGGCATTCGACTTTACCGATCCAGTAAAGGCAAACGCGTGAAGGTTCTCCCGGTCGGCGAGGCGGTCGCGGACGCCATCCATCCCTCCGCGTTGGCACGCCTCGAAGGGCGCGTACGGGACGACCTTCGGATGGCGCTGCACCTGCTCAAGCACGCCGAAACGCTCGCCCAGCTCGCGACGACGCGTGCAGCGGCCCTAACCAGGCTCACACCGAAGCAAGTCAGCGACTTCCACTACGGGACGCCCGCCAGTGGGCTCATCCTGCGACCGATTGACGACCGCGGACGCCCCATCCCGGTCGACCAAAACCCGACCGGTCTCAGCCGGGTCCTCGCCGTCGCCATCTGCGCGGTCGGCATGTCTTTGAAGGAGGCCATCGACTCATGACGACATCCCCCGTCACTACCTACTTGGACCACGACTACGGAATTACGCCAGGCGACTTCCTGCGCGCGGAACTCGCCGCGCGGGGCATCAGCCAAGCGGACCTCGCCGTCCGCGCGAGCTTGTCAGCCAAGCACCTCAACCAAGTCATCACCGACACCGTGCCTCTATCGACTGACACGGCAATGCGGCTTGAAAGGGTGCTCGGCATCTCGGCCGACCTGCTGGCCCGACTTGACGCCGCCCACCAGGCACAGTTGGGGCGCACGAAGTCGACCGCCAAACTGGCCGACTACAAGGAATGGTTCGCGCAGTTCAACGTCGCGGACCTTGTAAAGCATGGAGTCGTGACCGCCAAGACGACAGTCGAGTCGCAGATTGGCGAGCTTCTCGACTTCTTTGCCGTCGCTGAACCGAGTGGGTACGACAAGCTGTACGTCGAACCACTGCTGTCCTTCCGACGCGCTCAACACATTGCAATCGATGCAAACGCCACATCTCTATGGCTTCGACTGGCCGAGCGCAAAGCCGAACCCCTAGTGGTCGGCGACTACTCGAGAGCAAGGTTCGCTGACCTCCTCGACGAACTCCCGAGTCTGACCCTCAAACCCATTTCGCAGGCGTGGCCGGAGCTCCAGGAACGATGCGCCGAAGTCGGCGTCGCAGTCGTCTACACGCCCGCCATTGCGAAGACGGGAGCATCGGCTGCGGTTCGTTGGCTAGGCCCCGAAAAGCCTGTCATCGCACTGACAGGCCGCGGTGGCTATGAAGACTCGATCTGGTTCTCGTTCTTCCACGAAGCCGGGCACATTGTCCTTCACCCACGACGGAAGAGCGTCGTTGAATTTGGTGCTCCCGACGACGCCGATGGAGCCGAAACTCAAGCAAACGACTTCGCCAAGAAGACGGTGCTCCGAGGAAAGGCGCGAACGCTCGCGAAACTCTCAACTGCCAGCGAAATCACCGAACTTGCCGCCAGCATCGGAATCCACCCCGGCATCGCAGCTGGAATCTGGGCGTTCGACAAGGGGTCGGCAGGGTGGTCGAAGGCTGCGCGAATCCGTCGGAAGCTCGACGACTCAGCACTGAAGTAGGGAACGCCGGCGACCGGAAGACGAGATGGGATAGGACAAGGCATGGCGTATCGCGCGTTCACGAGAGACGAGTACGAGGCGCTCGCAAACCAGCACAACATCATGGTGCTGGTAGGCAACGGCTTCGACATTCAAGTCGCCCATCGGTACCAATCACGGTTCTCGCCCCGCTATCCGTCCTTTTACTACTACCTCGCCTCCCGCGACTTTGACTCCTCCAACCTCGTCGTCCAACAGATGGCCGCCGCCAAGGAGACTGGTCGGGAGAACTGGAGTGACATCGAATCAGCGATTGGGCACCTCCTTAGCCCCGAAGGTGGGTGGCATTCGCCCGAGGCTGTCTATGAAGCGACGGTCGCCGTCCAAACCGCATTTTCGGAGTATTTGGAACTTGTAGCGCCACCGGGCCTACTGGCGCAGCTCGGCAACGATTCCGCGAACAACTCATTGGCCATGACGTCGATGGCGGACTTGATCGGGGATGTCGCCGCAAGGTCCCCGATCTTTGATTCCTTCACGTTCCCAAGCGAGACCGGTCATTACGACCTTTACAACTTTTTGTTCGTGAACTTCAACTACACACCCCTGCTCGACGACTACGTCTTTCGAGACGCCCAGCAGTTCAAGCCACGCGCTCACACAGTTGCCGACCGGAACTTCACCTTCCGCCCCAACCCTACAAATCACCCACGCGGATCCGGCAACCACGAGACCGGCTGGTCGAGTTACGTCCGAAGCGAAGTGATCCATCCCCACGGACAACAAGCCATTCCGCGATCGCTTCTATTCGGAATCGACGCCCCCGACGGTCTCGACCACGGCAGAGA
This sequence comes from Nocardioides jiangxiensis, assembly GCF_030580915.1. Taxonomy (NCBI): domain Bacteria; kingdom Bacillati; phylum Actinomycetota; class Actinomycetes; order Propionibacteriales; family Nocardioidaceae; genus Nocardioides; species Nocardioides jiangxiensis. The sequence goes on along the minus strand of NZ_JAUQTA010000001.1, from coordinate 1,878,480 downwards.
CTCCCGTCGAAAGCTCATGAAGCCGTACTGGGCAATGAACCAGATCGAGTACGGCCATCTCTTTCCAGACACACGACTGTTCATCGTCTTCGGTTGCTCGCTCGGCGAATCTGACGGATGGTGGTGGCGACGCGTATATTCCGCGCTAAATCGACAGAACGACCAAGGATCTCCCGCCAGCGAGCTCATCATCTATTGGTGGACATCTGACGCGAATCCCGCCACAAGGGCGACAGTTCTCGACGCGTTCTTTGCCGGCGTCAGCGCAACCACGGGTGGAGTCCTACAGGATCGCGCGAACGTCGAACCGCAGATCCAGGTTGTCGTCTACACAGACCAGGACCCGCCGGTCTTCCTTGCAACGCCGTGAGAACGGGCCCTCAGCGATCGTCTTATGTCACTCGCCACTGGTGACGCGGTGGAAACGCGCGGTCACCTCCGCTGATCCGCGCGCTTCTGCATGAGTCGCAGATGGATTAGATGCGGTTAAGAGCTTCTTCTCCTTGGTCAAGGGCGCGCCTGCGGCGCGCCGCGGGGCGGGGCCCCGCGCTCCGGGCATGCGGGCTGGCGCCCGGTCCCTGCGCGCACCCCACCCCTCAGGGCTGGTGACGACGGAGACCAGGCGCCAGCTCAGGCCGCTTCGCCCCAGCGGTCACGGCACGCTCAGATCACCCACGGTGGAGACGGCGCGCGACACCTCCGGGGCCGCCCCGAAGCCTCACCCTCCGCGGCGTACCCGACCTTGACTTCGCGCACCCCCGGCGCACCTCGGACCCCGGGAACCAGCGCACTTCACGCACGCCGAAGGACGGCGCCTTCCGCTCAACCAAAGGCCCCGGACGGTCTCGTAATGAGCAGGTCGTCAGTTCGAATCTGACAGGTGGCTCCACTCCGAGAACCCCGTCCCACCCGCAGGAACTCCTGCGAACCGGGCGGGGTTCTCGCGTGTCTGGCGCCCGCCGCTGTAACGCCCGGCATCCCCGGTGACATCAACCCGGTATCGGCACGATCGGCGTGCCGGCGAACGGGAGGACGTCACATGGCGCATGCGCGGAGGCACATCGACGCGGATCGGGCGGCCCACGGGCTACCGTCGGCGAGGCCGCGCACCTCGCTCGGACCAGCCCTGGCCTCAGTGGTGGCGGCCTGCCTCGGGGCGGTGATCCTCAGCTCGCCGGCCTTCGGCTCGATCGCCCCCACCGGGACCCCGGTGAAGTTCTGGAGCTACGGACTCACCGAGACCCAGGCGGCGGCGCACCTCCAGGGGTACGCCCGGACGGACCCGACCTTGAAGACGCTTTCGCTCCGCCGCGACGCCACGACGTTCTACGCGACGACCACCTACAACCGCCTGGACCGTCTGCGGATGTCGAACGGGTGGGGCATCAACTCCCACACCGTGCTGCGTTTCGACAACGCTCACGGAACGGAGCTGGGTCGCCTCGTGATCGACGCCGTGCCCGACACGAGCGCCGGCACCGGTTACACCACGTACTGGTACTGCGATCAGGCGACCGCGACGACAGGTGCCGCACGAACACACCACCCGGGCAAGGGATCACTGGTCTACAGCACCAGCACCGTGCACTACCAGGTGTCGCTCGGCATGCTGGGGCGATGCGGGTTCGCGAAGGGGTCCCGGGTCCTCGTGGTCGCAGGATCGGGCCTCTTCGACACCCAGTACGGCAAGGCGAGCGGCGAGTGGAAGTCGTTCATCTCCGACAAGCGCTACTCGTTCACCTACTGAGCACGCCCGGGAGCCCCGGAACACAGCAGCCCCGCAGCGCACGGGGCGCGGCGGGGCTGCTGCGGAGGTTGCTGCGTCAGCGGAGTGGCCCGTAGACGAGCAGGTCATCGATGTTGCCGATGCCGGTCGCCATCCGGACCACGACCTTGTGCGGCCCGGCGCCGAGGCCGGCGAAGACGGTCCGGCCGGTCCAGGCGACCGTGGTCGAGGTCGCGCCGGTCGAGACGGCACCGACGTAGCTGCCGTCGACGTAGATCTTCGCGGTGCCGCCGCCCTTGACCCTGCCGAAGGTCAGGCCGAACCGGTCGCCGCTCGTGAGGACGGTCAGCGACCCGCGGCCGGACGTGGCGTTGCGGCAGCTCTTGCCGCCGCGCGCGTTGCTCGACACGACGTTCCAGGTGCCGCCCCGCGTGACCGAGGAGCCCTCGCACGCCACGCGGCGGGCGACGATGACCGTCCGGTACGCCGTCGACGAGGCACCGTCTGCATCGGTCACCCGCAGCGCGACGCTGTGACTGCCCGGCTGGCCGAAGCTGCGGGCCAGCGTCGCCCCCTCGACGGGGGCCCCGCCGTCCACGCTCCACGCGTAGGTGAGCGAGCCCGGGCTCTCCTGGTCGGACGAGGCGCTGGCGTCGAACGTCGCCGTCACGCCGGTGTACAGCGGCTGCGGAGCGAAGGTGAACGACGCCGTCGGCGCCGTGTTCGCGACGGTCACGGTGACGGTCGTCGACGAGGACGCGCCGAACGCGTCCGTGACCGTGAGCGTGCCCGTGTGGCTACCGGGAGCGCTCCAGCTGCGGGTGGCCTTCGCCGTGCTCGCCGTGTCACCGCCGCCGAAGTCCCACAGGTACGTGAGCGCGTCGCCGTCCGGGTCCGAGGATCCGGTGCCGTCGAACGTCACGACGTCGCCCGGGAGCGGCGCAGCCGGCGTCACGGCCGCGGACACCACCGGCGCCCGGTTCGACACGACCACCGTGAGGGTGGTGGTGTCGGAGGCCCCGAACGCGTCCGTCACCGTCAGCGTGACCGGGTAGCTGCCCAGCGACGCCCAGGTGTGCGTCGCACTGGCGGTCGTCGCGGTGTCGCCACCGCCGAAGTCCCACAGGTACGTCAGCGCGTCGCCGTCCGGGTCCGAGGACCGGGTCGCGTCGAACGTCACGACGCTTCCCGGGTGTGGAGCGGCCGGCGTGGCCGTGCCCACGGCCGACGGCGCGGCGTTGCCGACGTTCACGGTCACCGTGGTCGACGACGAGGCGCCGTAGCGGTCCGTGACGGTGAGCGTGACGAGGTAGCTGCCCGTCGCCGACCAGGTGTGGCTGGCCTTGGCCGTCGTCGCGGTCGCCCCACCCGGGAACGCCCACAAGTAGGTCAGCGCGTCGCCGTCCGGGTCGGAGGAGCCGGTGGCGTCGAAGGAGACGGCGTCACCGACGTGCGGGGCGACCGGCGTCGCAGTCGCCGAGGCGACCGGGGCCTGGTTGGAGACGTTGACCGACACCGTGGTCGACGACGACGCGCCGTAGGGGTCGGTGACGGTCAGCTTGGCGGTGTAGCTGCCCGTGGCGCTCCAGGTGCGGGTCGCCTTGGCAGTCGTCGCCGTGGCGCCACCCGGGAACTCCCACCGGTAGGTCAGCGCGTCACCGTCGGGGTCGGACGAACCGGTCCCGTCGAAGGTCACCGTGTCACCTGGGCGCGGAGCGGTCGGAGTCGCGGTCGCGGCGGCCACGGGCGTCTTGTTCGAGACGGTGACCGTCACGGTCGTCGACGCGGAGGCACCGTACGGGTCGGTGACGGTCAGCTTCACCGGGTAGCTGCCCGGCGCGGACCAGCTGCGGGTCGGCTTGGCCACCGTGGAGGTGGAGCCGTCCGGGAACTCCCACGTGTAGGCCAGCGCATCGCCGTCCGGGTCGGAGGAGCCCGTGCCGTCGAAGGTCACCGTGGTGCCCGGCCGCGGAGCAGCCGGCGAGAAGGTCGCGACCGCCGTCGGCGCCTTGTTGGAGACGTTCACCGTCAGCGTCGTCGAGGACGAGGCACCGTAGGGGTCCGTCACGGTGAGCTTGACCTGGTAGGTGCCGATCGGGCCGGCCGGGCGGGTCGTCTTCGCGGTGGTCGCCGTGACGCCGCCCGGGAACTCCCACCTGTAGGTCAGTGCGTCGCCGTCCGGGTCGGACGAGCCCGTGCCGTCGAAGGTGATGGTGTCGCCGGGGTGCGGGGTGGCCGGCGTGGCCGTCGCCGATGCGACCGGCGCCGCGTTGGAGGCAGTCACGGTCACGAGGTCGGAGGTCGAGGCGCCGAACGCGTCGGTCACCGTGAGCTTGACCTGGTAGGTGCCGACGGCCGGGAAGGCGCGCGTAGCCTTCGCGGTCGTCGCGGTCGCCCCACCGGGGAACTCCCACGTGTAGGACAGCGCATCGCCGTCCGGGTCGGAGGAGCCCGTGCCGTCGAAGGTCACGGTCTCGCCGGTGTGGGCTGCCTGCGGGGATGCGGTCGCCACGGCGACCGGAGCCCGGTTGACCACGGTCACGGTGACGGTCTTCGTGGCGGAGGCACCGAACGGGTCGACGACGGTCAGCTTGACGGCGTACGAGCCGGCGTCGGCCCAGGTGTGCTTGGCAACGGACGTCGTGGCCGTGTCACCGCCCGGGAACTCCCACAGGTACGTCAGCGCGTCCGCGTCCGGGTCGCTCGAGCCGCGTCCGTCGAAGGTGACCTCCTGGCCGCGGTGGGCGGTGAGCGGCGAGGCCGCGACAGCGGCGGTCGGAGCCGCGTTGGTGGCCTCGACGGTGACCGAGGACGTCGAGGAGATGCCGTGGGCGTCGGTCACGGTGAGGCTGGCCGTGTAGGTGCCGGTCGCGGGGAACGTGTACGCCGTCGAGGCGGTCGTCGCGGACGAGCCGTCCGGCAGCGTCCAGAGGTACGTCAGGGCGTCGCCGTCGGCGTCAGTCGAACCGCTGCCGTCGAGGGTGACCGGCTTGCCCGGGTGGGCCGGGTTCGGTGTGGCGGTGGGCCTGGCCACCGGCGCGGCGTTCGCGAGGACCGAGACGCTGAAGGTCTTGAGGGAGACGGCTCCCACCGGGTCCTTCACGCGCAAGGTCGCGGTGTAGCTGCCGGCGGCGTAGACGTGCTTGGCGACCGGGCTGGCGTCGTACGCCGTGGCGGCGGAGCCGTCGCCGAACGTCCAGGAGTACTGCAGCTGGCTCGGCGTCTCCGCGTCCGTGGAGGCGGACCCGTCGAGGGTGACCTGCTGCAGCGCGTACGCCGGCTGCGGCGTGACGGTTCCGGCAGGGACCGGGGCGGTGTTGCCGACCGTGATCGTGACGGTCGCCGTGCCGGTCTGCCCGTTGGCGTCGGTCACGCGCAGCGTGACCGTGTAGGTGCCCGCGGCGGTCCAGGAGTGCGTGACCTTCGAGCTCGTGAGCGCGGTCGTGTCCGTACCGTCGCCGAAGTCCCAGGCGTAGGTGAGGGCCGCGGTCTCGCGGTCGGTCGAGGTCGAGCCGTCGAAGGAGACGGACTGGCCGACGTTCGCCTTGGTCTGCGAGGCAGTCAACCGGGCAGCGGGCTTCTCGTTCGCACCGACGGTCAGGGCGAAGCTCTTCGTCGTGGCCAGACCCTGGGGGTCGGTCACGGTGAGCTTGACCTGGTAGTAGCCGGAGGCGGCGTAGGTGTGCGCCGGCGCGACGGTGGACGCCTTGGGCGATCCGTCGGCGAAGTCCCAGGAGTAGGTCAGCGACTGCGGCGTCTCCTTGTCCGTGGAGGCGGTGCCGTCGAAGGTGACCGACTCGCCCGCCGTCGGGGACGCGGGCGTGATCGTGCCGGCCGCCGTGGGCGCGGAGTTGGTGACCTGGAGGGCGAAGGTCTTCGTGTCGCTGGCGCCCTGCGGGTCGGTGACGACCAGCTTCACCGTGTAGGTGCCCGCGGCGGCGTAGGCGTGGGTCGGCTTGACGCCCGCGCCGGTCGAGCCGTCGCCGAAGGTCCAGGCGAAGGTCAGGCCGCTGTCGGCCGTCTCCTGGTCGGCGGTACCCGAGCCGTCGAACGTGACGGCCTGCTCGACGAGGGCCGGGGACGGCGTCGCCGTCGCCTGCGCCACCGGCGCGGTGTCGTCGACGTTGAGGACCACCTGGTCGGTGTCGGTGAGCCCGCCCGCGTCGGTCACGGTGAGCGTGACCGTGTAGACGCCCGCGTCCGGGTAGATGTGGTCGACCGCGATGTTGGAGCTGCTCGACGCGGTGGCCGCAGAGCCGTCACCGAAGTTCCAGGCGTAGGAGAGGTTGGCCGTCGCCGTCTGGCTGTCGCTCGACCCCGAGCCGAGCAGCGTCACCGTGTTGCCCGCGTGGGCCGGGTTCGGCGTCGCCTGCGCCACGGCGGTCGGCGGCGAGTTGAGCAGGGCGGCGTCGGCGGCAGGCGTGACCACGAACGCTGCGGGCGCCGCAAGCGAGGTGGCGAGCACCAGCTTGAGCGCGCGTCGGTTCGACCGCATCGGGCGCAGCTTCACAGGGGGCACATCCTTCGTCTTCCGGACAAAACGAAGGGGTCAACGACAGCCGCCCATGTGGGGTACGGCACGCAGTACGCGACGCGCAAGCGGCCTAGACCACCTGCGAAGGCCGTCAACAGCGGCGGATGACCGCGCCCTCCCGGGCACAGAGGCCCCGGTAGTCGTACGCGAGGCCGCCACCGGCATCGCGCTCCTCGGGCGTCACCAGGCCCGTGGCGTCCATGCATCCGTCGTACGGCGAGGGCAGGGTCCGGCCGGCGCGCCAGATGGTCGCGCAGTCATCGGAGGTCTCGTCGACCGGCGTCGGGACGACGTACCTGCTCGGATCCGCCGCGATCGTCATCGCAGGATCCGCGCTCGACTCCTGGGGCACGGGCGGGACCTCCGTGGGGATGTCGGTCGACGACCTGGCGAGCTCCTCGGCGGCCTTGGCGAGCGCGTTGTCGGGCGATGCGGTGCTGCCCGCGGCCGTCGGCGCGGCCGAGCCCGCCGTGTCGGTGGCGTCGGCGCCGCACGCCGACAGGGCGACGACGAGCAGGGTCCCCAGGAGCAGCAGGCGCATGACTCGAGGGTAGGCACTCGACCGATGAAGGCGAAGGGATCCGCGGCTCCGTCAGCCGCGACTGGTGACCGCCGCGTGGATCTCCGCCAGCTGGAGCTTCATCGCGGGCAGCTCGTCGAGCAGGACCATGCGCTCCTCGAGCTCCTCGAGGAGGCCCTGCACCTTCAGCAGCGTCTGCTCGGTGCGCCCGAGCAGGCCCTCGACGTTGCCGAGCAGGTCGCGCACGTCGACGAGCCGACCGTCGACCGAGGCGAGGGTCTGGCCGACCTGCCCGAGCATGTCGTCGGCGCTGCGCAGGGTGCGGTTGGCGTTCTTGAGGATGTCGCCGACGGGGTTGAGTGCCATCAGGCGATCCCGACCAGGTGCAGGGGCCAGAAGAGGATCGCCCAGAGGAACTGGACGACGCTGAGGGGCGTGAGGGTGCTCGTCGGCTCCGCGCCGGCGGCCTCCATCCAGAAGATGCCCCCGACGACGTAGCCGAGGACCGCGAGCGTCACCAGGGTCGTCGCCGCACCTCCGGTTGCTTCGTCGTCGACCGTCGGGGCGAGTGATTCGGTGCCCATGATTACTACCATAGAGTAGTAATCATGGACGCGCTACCCTCCCTCCGATGACCAGCCACGACGAGAAGCGCAAGCGGAGGCCGTACGCCGCCCGCATGCCCGTCGAGCAGCGACGGACCGAGCTGCTCGACGCCGCCCTGCGTGTCGTCGCACGGGACGGCTACGCCGCGCTCACCGCCCAGGCCATCGCCGCCGAGGCAGGCGTGACGAAGCCGGTCCTCTACGGAGCCTTCGAGACCCTGCCGGCGCTGCTGGAGACGCTGCTCGACCGCGAGGAACGCAAGGCGATGGGGCAGCTGACCTCGGTGCTGCCCTTCGCCGTCTTCGGCGACCCGTCGACACTGGCCGCCCGGATCACGAAGGCCTGGGCCGACGCCGTACGCCGCGAGCCGGTGACGTGGCGACTGATCCTCGCCGGCGACGGCACCGCACCCCCGGCCCTCACGGCGCGCATCGAGCGGGCCCGCGCGGGACTCCGCGACCAGGTCGCCTCCCTCATCAGCACCTACGTGCCCACGGACAAGGCAGACCCCGCCATCCTCGCCCGCGCCCTGGTCGCGACGGCCGAGGACTTCGGCCGCCTCCTGGTCTCCACTCCTGAGCAGGTCGACGTCGAGCGCCTCGCCTCGACCGTCCAGGCGCTCGTGAGCGGTGTCGTGCGCGCGACGCACGCCTGAGCCACCGAGTCAGCGCGGGTAGATCTCCACCTCGTTGGCCTTCACCACGAAGACGACGTCGCTGCCCGGCGCGAGGCGGAGCTCCGCAGCCGCCTGGGGTGTCACGAGCGCCGCGAGGTCGCCGGCGACCACCCGGACCTGGTCGGCCGACGGCTCGATCGCGGAGACGGTCACCGGCCACGCGTTGCGGGGAGAACCCGCAGGCGCCGCGGCGTACACCGAGACGGCGGAGGGCCGGAAGGCGGCGACGGCGTCGGCTCCCTCGGGCAGCTCCTCGCGCGCCGTCCCGGAGACGCTCCGCTCCCCCACGAGTACGCCGGAGGACCACCGCCCCCCGACGAGGTTGAGCCCGGCGACGCGTGCAGCGAAGGCAGACCGGGGCCGCGCCAGGACCTCTGCAGCCGGACCGTCCTCCACGACGCGCCCACCCTCGAGCACGACGACCCGGTCCGCGAGCAGCAGCGCGTCGAGCACGTCATGGGTGGCGATCACGGCGGTGCGGTCGCGGAGCACCTCACGCAGCACCTGGCGGAGGGCGGGGCGCGCGTCGACGTCGAGGGCGGCCATCGGCTCGTCCAAGAGCACCACCTCGGGCTCCGCAGCCAGTGCACGCGCGATCGCGACGCGCTGCGCCTGGCCGCCGGAGAGCGCCCCGGGGCGGCGGTCCGCGAGGTCGACGCAGCCCACCCGGTCGAGCCAGCGCACCGCTGCCGCCCGCGCGGCGCGGCGGCCCAGACCCTGCGAGCGCGGGCCGAACGCGACGTTGCCCGTCACGTCGAGGTGCGGGAACAACAGCGCGTCCTGGGCGAGGAGACCGACCCCGCGATCGTGGGGAGCCACCCAGGTCGACGCGCCGGAGAGGGTGCGCCCACCGAGGACCACGTGCGAGGCCCCGTCACGAAGCGATCCCGCGACCGCGCCCAGGAGCGTCGATTTCCCCGCTCCGTTGGGGCCGAGGAGGGCGACCGTCTCCCCCGGCTCGATCCGCAGGGCGACGCGGACGTCGCGGGCAGCCACATCGGCGGCGACCTCGAGGGCCGCGCTCACAGCACGCCCCGGTCACGTCGCACGACGACGATGATGCCGACCGCGACCGCCATGAGGAGCACCGAGAGGGCGACCGCGGCATCCGGGTCGACCTCGCGCTGGAGGTAGATCTCGAGCGGCAGCGTGCGCGTGACGCCCTGCATGCTGCCGGCGAAGGTGATCGTCGCGCCGAACTCGCCCAGGGCCCTCGCGAACGCGAGCACCGCGCCCGACAGGAGCCCCGGCAGGACGAGCGGCAACGTCACCCGGACGAGCACCCGGGTCGGGCGCGCCCCCAGGCTCGCCGCGACGGACTCGTAGCGGCGTCCCGCCGTGCGCAGCGCACCCTCGAGGCTGGTCACCAGGAACGGAAGCGCGACGAAGGTCTGGGCGAGCACGACCGCCGCGGTCGAGAAGGCCACCTGGATGCCTGCCACCTCGAGCACGTGCCCCAGGAGACCGCGTCGCCCGAACGTCGCGAGCAGCGCGATGCCGCTGACCACCGGCGGCAGGACCAGGGGCAGCAGCACCGCAGCGCGCAGCACGCCGAGGCCGCGCGCACGCGACCGCGCCAGCACCAGCGCCATCGGCGTACCGAGGAGGAGGCAGAGGAGCGTGCTGGCAGCTGCGGTCCGCAGGCTCAGCGCGAGCGCGACACGGGCGGACTCGCTCGTGACGAGCCCTCCGACGTCACCCCACGGCACCCGGGTCAGGAGTGCCGCGAGCGGCAGCAGCACGAGCAGGCCGCCGGCCGCCGCAGGCACCCAGGCCCACCGCGGCAACGACGGCTCACCCGTGCGCACGGGTCAGGCCTTGCCGAAGCCGGCCGCGGCGAGCGCCTTCTGGCCCTCGGCGCCGGTGACGAGGGCCACCCAGGCGGCCGCGAGGTCGGCGTGCTCCGATCCCGCGAGCGCGGCGATCGGGTAGGTGTTCACGGCGTTGACCGACGCGGGGATCGCGATGCCCGCGACCTGGTCGCCGGCGGCGCGGACGTCGGTCACGTAGACGAGGCCCGCGTCCGCGTCGCCCGACTCCACCTTGCCCAGGACGTCGGCGACCGACTGCTCCTCGCTGACCGGCTTCCAGTCGAGCCTCGCGTTGGCCTCCACCGCGGCAGCCGCGGCCCCGCACGGGACCTCGGGCGCACAGGTGACGAGCTGGACGCCCTGCCTCGCGAGGTCGGCCAGCGTGGCGACATGGGCCGGGTTGTCCGCGGGCACGGCGATCTCGAGCGTGTTCGTCGCGAAGTCAGCCGGGGCGAGGGCCTCGTCGCCGAGCTTGCCCATGTTCGCGGTGTCCGCCGAGGCGAAGACGTCCGCTGGGGCGCCCTGCTGGATCTGGGCGACCAGGTCGGAGGAGCCGGCGAAGTTGAAGCTCACCGTGACGTCGCGGTGGTCGGCCTGGAACTCCGTGCCGAGCTGCTCGAAGACCGACTTGAGCGAGGAGGCGGCGTACACGGTGAGGGTGGTGCTCGGGCCCTCGGTCGCGTCACCGCCACAGGCGGCGAGGCTGGAGGCCAGGACGACGACCGCGGCGACAGCGGTCAGGAAGCGCGTGGTCATGCCGTTGCCTCGTGGGTCTCGATGACGACGTTGGTCGACTTGATGGAAGCGACCGCGAGCGAACCCCGCTCGAGGCCGAGGTCGCGCACCGCTTCGCTGCTCATCAGGGAGACGACGCGGAACGGCCCGCACTGCAGCTCGACCTGGGCCATGACCCGGTCCAGGGTGATGTCGGTGACCAGCCCGACGAACCGGTTGCGCGCCGAGCTCGTGCCGGGCACGCCCGGCTGCTGGGCGTGGTCGCGGGCGACCATGGCCACCTCGTAGCCGTCGACGACCTTGCGACCCGCGTCGTCGAGGCGGGCCTCGAGCAGCCCGCGGTCGATCCAGCGGCGCACCGTGTCGTCGCTCACGCCGAGATGGGCGGCAGCGTCTTTGATTCGCAGGTGCGGCATATGCGCAGGCTACCTGACCGCAGATGCAACGAGAAGACCGGGTCAGATCCTCGTTTGCGTCAGCACGAAAGGTTGTCCGTCGGGACGGTTCCGTCGATCAGGTAGCGCTCGACCGCGTCGTCGACACAGCTGTTGCCGTGACCGAAGCCCCCGTGCCCGTCGCCGTCGCGCGTGATCAGCACGCCGGAGGCGAGGTCGCTGGCCATCTTCCGGGCCCAGGCGAGCGGCGTGGCGGGGTCACGCGTCGTGCCGATGACCACGATCGGAGCGGCGCCACGGGCGTCGAGGTGCCAGTCCTGCCTCTTCTCGTCCTCCGCCGGGCCGAGCGACCCACAGCCGACCATGCCCCACGCGAAGATCCGCCCGAACGTCGGCGACTTCTCCGCGAAGCGCGGGAACAGCGCCGGGATCCGCGACGCAGGGAGCGAGCTCGGGTCGTCGTCGCAGTTGATCGCGAGGATCGCCTCGGCCGAGTTGTCCTGGTAGCCGCCGCCCTGCTTGCGGCCGTTGTACAGGTCGGCGAACGCGAGGAGCTGCCGCCCGTCACCCTTGAGCGCGGCCTCGAGGGCATCGGTCAGGTACGGCCAGTAGTCCTTGCTGTAGAGCGGGTAGATGATGCCGAGGAAGGCCCCTCCCTCCGTGAGCTCGCGGGTGCCGACCCGCAGCGGACGGGCGTCGACCTCGTCGAGGAAGTCGCGGACCTTCTGCAGCGCCGCGGGCCGGGATGACCCGAGGTAGCAGTCGCCGCCAGCGATGCAGTCGTCGACGTACGCCTCGAGCGCGACCTGGAAGCCGTGGGCCTGCTCGAGCATCGTGTCGAGCGCGGTCAGCGGCGGGTCGGCTCCGTCGAGCACCATCCGCCCCACCCGCTTCGGGAAGAGGTCGGCATAGGTGGCGCCGAGCTTGGTGCCGTAGGAGACACCGAGGTAGTCGACCTCGGCGTCGCCGAGCGCCGCGCGCAGGACGTCCATGTCGCGGGCTGCGTCGTGGGTGCCGAGGTGCCGGTAGAGGTCACCCGAGCGCTGCTGGCAGCCGGGCCCGAACGAGTCGGCGGCGGCGACGTACTCCTCGACCTCGGCCGGGGTGTCCGGATCGGGGTCCCCGGCCGTGTAGGCGTCGAGCTCGCTGTCGCTGAGGCAGTCGACCGGCTCGCTCGACCCCGTGCCGCGCGGGTCGAAGCCGACGACGTTGAAGTGCTCGTAGAGGGTGTCGGGGAACTTCATGAAGGGCGAGTCGGTTGCTGCCAGGTCGGTGCCGGGAGCACCGGGGCCGCCGGGGTTGACCAGCAGGTCGCGGGCCGTGCCCGGCGAGCGGTCCGCCGGGTTGCGCAGCACTGCGATGCCGATCGTGCGGCCTGCGGGACGGCGGTAGTCGAGCGGGACCTCGAGCGTCGCGCACTCGTCCCCGCCGGTGCGGCACCGGGACCACTCGAGCTTCTGCGCGTAGAACCGCGCCAGGGCCGGCGACGGCGACGTGCGCGACCCGGGCTGATCGGGCCGCGGCGGCATCGTGGTGGCCGTCGAGGAGTCGTCGCCCCGCTGGTCACGGACCAGCACGACCACGGCGAGGGCCATCGGGAACACGAGGGCGATGACGACCAGGACGACGGGCAGCGCACGCTTCACGACCGGCCACCGTCCGGAAGCCGGAGGGCCACCATCATGGACTCCAGCGCGAGCTGCGCCGGCACGTTGAACTCGAGCATCTGCTCGCGCGCGGTGAAGATCGCGTCGATGCGGCGCAGGTCCTCCTCCGGAGTGCTCACCTGGACCAGCCGCTCCAGGTCGGCCCGCAGCTCCTCGTTGACCAGCTGTGCTCCCGACCCCGTGCCGAGCGCGATGGCGTCGCGGTACACGCTGACCAGGTCCATCAGGCAGCGATCGACCACGTCGAGGACCCGGCGCTTGGCGCGGGTCTTCTGCCCCTTCTCGAGGGCGGCCAGCGCCGGTGCGTACTCACGCGGACGACGCCCTCGCTCCACCACGCCGTAGGCGGTGTCGAGGTCGACCTTCTCGCGCTTGTCGAGCTCGCCGGTGATCGCCTCCGCCTCAGCCTTCGCGGCCGCGTGCAGGCGGTCGGCTGCCTGCATGCAGGCGCCGAGGCTGGTGACCCGCATCGGGATCGAGACGATGTCGCGACGGCGGTTGCGCACGTCCTCGTCGGCCGCGAGCGCCCGGGCGCGGCCGATGTGGCCCTGGCTGTGCCGTGCGGCGTACGCGGCGAGGGAGTCGGGCACACCCATGCTCCGCACGAGGAACGCCGCGACGTCGGCCGGGGCCGGCGTCGACAGCGTCACCAGCCGGCAGCGCGAGCGGATCGTGGTCAGGACGTCCTCGACCGTCGGCGCGCAGAGCATCCAGACCGTGCGCGGCGTCGGCTCCTCGATCGCCTTCAGCAGCGCGTTGCAGGCCTGCTCGGTCAGCCGGTCGGCGTCCTCGACGATCAGGACCTGCCAGCGCCTGCCGACCGGGCTGAGTCCGCTGCGCCGCACGATGTCGCGGACCTCGTCGACACCGATCGAGAGCTTCTCCGTGCGGACGACCGAGACGTCGGCGTGGCTGCCGGCCAGGACCGTGTGGCACTCGTGGCAGGTGCCGCAGCCACCCCGCTCGCACTGCAGCGCCGCTGCGAAGGCGATCGCCGCGTTGGAGCGACCCGACCCCGGCGGTCCGGTGAAGAGCCAGGCGTGGGTCATGCCCTGTCCGTGTGCGGCCCGGTCGAGCGCGGCGATCGCCGGACGCTGCCCGACGAGCGTGTCCCAGACCGTGCCGGCCGCGGCCGTCGTCATGCCGTCACCAGGAGGGAAGCGACGCGGACCCGGATCTGCTCGTGGATCGAGGCGATCGTGGCGCGGGCGTCGAGCACGAGGTAGTGGTCGGGGTCGGCAGCAGCCATGTCGAGAAACGCCTGGCGCACCCGCTGGTGGAACTCCAGCGACTCCCCCTCGATGCGGTCGCGCTCCTCGAACCGGCCGAGCCCGGCCTGCGGCTCGAGGTCCAGTACGACGGTCAGGTGCGGCCGCAGGTCACGGGTCGCCCAGCGGTTGACCTGCTCCACCTCGGCGACCGCCTCGGTCCGGCCCGCGCCCTGGTAAGCGAGCGCCGAGTCGACGTAGCGGTCGGTGATGACGACCTCCCCGCGGGCGAGTGCCGGCAGCACGACGGTGTCGACGTGCTCGGCCTTGTCGGCGGCGTAGAGCAGCACCTCGGTGCGGTTGCTCAGCTCGCCGGTCTCCGGACTGAGCACGATCTCACGGATCCGCTGGCCGACCGAGGTGCCCCCGGGCTGGCGCGTCAGCACGACGGTGTGGCCCTCGGCCTCGAGCCACTCGCGGAGCAGGCCCGACTGGGTGGACTTGCCGCCGCCCTCGCCGCCCTCGAAGCAGACGAAGAGGCCGGTCGGAGAGAAGGCGCCCGCAGTCACGTCGTACACCTTATGGGCGGGGACCCACAGCGGGGCTTCCCGTCGGCACTGCGCTTCCCCGGGCCGGCCGGGTTACGGTGCTGGTGCACACCGAAGGGGGAGTTCGATGCACCTGGCCCGCGTACTTCTCGGCGCGACGCTGGTCGCCGTGCTGGGCGCGGTGGCGCCCGCGACCGCTGCCACCGCTCCGGTGCCGGTCTGGGGCGCACCGCAGAAGATGAGCCCGGACGGCGTGGTCGTCGAGAGGGTGGCCGTCGGCTCGATCGAGGGGCAGCTGGTCGTGGCGCGGGTGCAGCGACCGGTGGCCGGATCCACCTGCACGCTCTGGTTGACCCGGGAGACGGCCACGGCAGCGGCACCAGCGGCACAGCAGGTGGCGGGCGACCTCGCCTCCTGCGAGGGCCGGCCGGTCATCGGCCTGTCACGCAACGGCGCCGCGACCATCACGGTCGACGGCCGGTGGTCGGCGCTGCGCGCCGACGACACCTGGTCCCCGCTGCGCGCCGCCCCCACCAGCTCCTGCGGCGCGGAGAACGTCCGCGCCGTCATCGGCCTCTCCCGGAGCCGGACCGCGGTGGTGTCGGAGTGCCCGACCCCCGACCTTGACAGCGTGCGCCACCTCCGCGAGCGCATCTACCTCGACGGGGTCGGAGCACCCAGCGTCCGCACGCTGACTCCGCGCCCGTGCGCCGGATGGATGGATCCCCTCTGGGACAGCTCCGCGTCCGGTCAGGTCATGCTGGCATGGAGCTGCCGCTACGACCCGGACGTCGCGTCCCACGCGTCGACCATCGACTCCGCGCGCTACGTGCCCGGTCAGGGCTGGCGTGCCACGAAGGTGGTCGCCGACGGCCGCGGAAGCCGGACCTGGTACCGCATGCAGGCCGTCGGGGTCACCCCGAGCGGAAGTTCGACGGTCGTCTTCGCTCCGCAGTACCGCACCTGGCTCAAGGCGCGCCGGGCCAGTGCCGACGGCTACTTCGGGTCGGTCTACAAGATCGCGTCGACGCAGCCCCAGCCCGAGCCCGCGTGCCCGGCGTACCAGGCCAGCGTGCAGTCGTCGGGGCGGATCGACGTAGCCCTGGCCTACGAGCGCGTCTTCAGCCGTCCCGCCCTCAACCTGCCGGTCGACGCCAGCGAGACCTTCACCGACCGACCCCTCGACTGCCTCACCGAGAACGACATCCGGCTGGACCGGACCGGCCTGCTGTGGCGGGTCACGAAGGGCGACCTGATCGCCGTCAGGTGGCAGGGCCAGCTCCAGTGGTCGGCACCGCAGGACGTCGTTCCCGCCGGCAGCTTCGCCTACCCGGCGGCTGACGCGGTCGAGTCCCTCGGTCCTGACGCACACGCGTACTACCGGGTCGGCGGGGTGCTCTACCGACGCGTCGGGACGCTCCCGGGCGCCTGACACCGTGCGCCTCAGCCAGGCATGCCGCGGGCGCTCGGCACCCAGGTGCCGCGGTGCGTGCGCCAGACGCTCGGCGCCTCACCCCGGGCTCGCTTGAACGCCCGGCTGAAGGCCTCCTCCGCCTCGTAGCCGACCCTGCGCGCGACGGCGGCGACGGGCAGGTCGGAGTCGCGCAGCAGGTCACCGGCCACGTGCATGCGCCAGTCGGCCAGATAGCGGATCGGCGCGACCCCGAGCACCGTGCGGAACCGCTCGTCGAGCACGGTCGTGGAGACGTTCGCCTCGCGGGCGAGCCATTCCACGGTCCACCGCTCGCCGGGCGACCGGTGGATGGCGGCCAGCGCGGGGCCGGCGACCGGGTCACGCAGTCCCGCGAGCAGCCCGCGGCGTGAGGCAGGCGCCGACGCGAGGTGCAGCGTGAGGATCTCGACCAGCAGAGCCTGCGGGATCCCGACCGGCCCCTCGAGGTGGTCCTCCGCCATGGAGGTCTGGGCGAGCGCGTAGTCGATGCCGGCGCGCACCCAATCCCGCGCCGGCCCCTCGGGAGGCTGGACGACGAAGACCCGCGGCAGCGCCCCCAGGGTCGGGTCGAAGAGCACGTCGTCGCACGCGAGGTAGCCGCACACCAGCTCCGTCGCGGTCCCGCCCCCTCCGTGCCGGACGACCGGCATGGACTGCCAGGGCGGCGGGTCCAGCAGCGAGCGGAGCGGCGTGCACTCGGCCACGGCCGACCCGCCCATGCGGTGGGTGTCGCCGTACGGGAGCACGATCACGTCGCCTGCGCCGGCGTACAGGCGCTCCTCGCCGTCGACCTCCACCCAGGTCCGGCCGCGGGCCACGAGGTGGAAGAGCAGCATCCGCGGAGCGCCGGGCGCGAGCAGGGCGCGTGCGTCGGCCCCGGGCACGGACTCGTAGGCCCACGGCTCGCTGTAGACCCCGCGGAGGAAGATCGCGCCGTCGAGGCGTAGGCGTCCCAGCGTCGACGCCAGGTCCGGACCGGGCTCCCCGGTCGATCGGTCATCAGCGGCGGCGTCCCGGTCATGGCCGTGGAGCGCGGACGGCATGAACCTGAGTGTGTCACCGCTTCCACCCGACCGAAGGAGAATCCGATGCCTCTCTTCATGGACGTCCACGAGGAGCTTCCCGAAGGCGCCACCGCCGCCGATGTCGCCAACGCCCACGCCGCCGACGTCGCGATCCAGGACCAGTACGGCGTCACCTACCGCAGCTACTGGGTCGACGAGGCCAGCCGGAAGGTCTTCTGCCTCGTCGAGGCACCCGACGCGGACGCCGCCATCGCGGTCCACCGTGAGGCGCACGGCCTGGTCGCCGACAAGATCTACGAAGTCTCCGAAGGCAGCTGACCCACGATGTCCACGACGCTCGAGCGGCCGCACTCGCTGGCCCACCGCTTCAACTGCACCGGCTTCAGCCGCTGGGTCAACAGCCCGGCCGGGCGTGCCTTCCGCCTGGCGGCCGGCACGACGTTCCTGACCGTCGGGTTCCTGCTGCGCGGCTCGCCGGTCGGCATCGCCCTGATGGCCTGGAGCCTGGTCCCGCTCAGCGCCGGAGCGTTCAACCTCTGCTGGATCAGCGCCGTCCTCGGCGGACCGCTGCGGAGCAGCACGATCCGGGAGGCACAGGTCGCAGCGCCTCGCTGACCCCGGGAACGACGAAGGCCGGGCCCCCACGTGGGGCCCGGCCTCGCCGATCGGTCACTTGACGCCGAGCTCGTCCTTGATCGACGCGACCAGCTCGAGCATGTGCTCGTGGGCCTGCTGGCGGATCCGGGCGAGGTCCGCCGGGTCCGGGGTCGGCCGGTTGTCGAACTTCTCGATCAGCTCGTCGGAGTCGAAGCGCGCGACGAGGTCCCCGAGGCCGATGCGGTTCATGAAGTTGCGGTTCTTGTTCGTCGGGATCATGACGATCGACGGCACGCCGTACATCGTGGCGACGACGGTGCCGTGGAACTTCATGCTCGCCAGCACGGTGCACTCACCGATGGCCCGCGTGAGGTCGGTGAGGTCCTCGCTGTAGACGACCTCCTTGCCCTCGAACCGGAAGTCCTCGGCGTTCGCGACGTCACGCTTGCCGGTCTCGCCGGTGCCCAGGATGATGTGCCGGATCCGGAAGCCCTGGTCGGCCGCGTGACGGGCGAGCTCCTCGACCTTCGAGTAGTCGTCGGGGGTCTCGAGCTTCGGGCGGAAACGGGTGACGATGCCGAGGATCGGCGCGCCCTCCGGCTTCGGGGCGTCCGGCAGGTCGAGCGTGCAGACGATGTCGGGCGCGACGTGGATCGGGAAGTCGGGCTCCAGGTTCTCGCGGATCCAGTTGGCAGCCTGGTCGTCGCGGACGCCGACGCGCTTGAGGGCCGGGTTGTGGAAGAACCGGCGGTGCGACGCGATCGTCTCCTCGCGCGGCGGCTTCACGTTCGGGCCGGTGTAGAGCGGGACGCCGATGCCGACGACGAAGCACGGCTTCTTGAGAAACTTCGGGTTGAAGTACCGCGGGTCGCGGGCCCACGGCTGCAGGATGTCGCCGCCGCCGATGAGGATCGCGTCGACCTCGTTGACGATCTCGTGCACCGGTCGCGAGAAGAACGGCTGCGACGGGAGGTCCGCGAGGGGGCGGAGCTCGAAGTCGGGGAAGTACTTGTGGAAGATGTCGAGGAAGAGCTCGTCGCCGTAGTTGCCCGGGCCGAAGAAGCCGGCCAGGCCCAGGATCGGCTTGCCCTCACCGCGCTGGAACGGCGTGAGCGGCGCGGGGGCAGGCGCGGCGGGGGCCGCAGGCGCAGCCGGGGTGCCGCGGCGGGCGTCGATCCGGCGCTTGAGGGCGCGCTTGACGCGCCCGGCGAACTGGCGGGGGCCGCCGTTGCTCATGGTGTGAGCCTTCCGTCGTTGGTGTCTGCGGGTCAGATCATCGCAGGTCGACGGAGATCACGAGGTGTAGCCCCACGTGCCGAAGGTGTGGAGGGCGTAGCCGAGGCTGAGGGCGAGCTGCCACGGCAGGACCAGCACGTAGCCGAACGCCACCGGCCGGAGCCGCTTCCAGAACCCCACGCCGAGCGCGACCGGGATGCTCGCGAGCAGGACCCACCACAGCACCGGCCATGCGGCGTACGACGGCAGGAGGTCGGTGCCGTGCGGCCCCTTCTCCAGGCCCGCGCCGTAGCCCCAGCCGGCACCGAAGCCGCCGGCCGCGCCGACCAGGAAGAGGACGAGGGCCAGCAGCCCGCGCCCCGTCGCCTTGACGCCGCGCACGAGGCGTGAAGCCGCCACCGGGCCGGCTTCCTGCTCGACCACGCTCAGGGCAGGCAGTGCGTCACGGTCGGCGACGATCTCGTCGGCGGCCTCCGGGTCAAGCCACTCCTGGATGCTCATACGAGCATCATGCGTCCGGAGTGTCCTGATTCCCGGCAGGCACCACCGCGTCGTTCACGCCTTCTTGGCGGCGGCCTTCGTCGCGGTCGCCTTCTTGGCGGTCTTCTTCGCTGCGGCCTTCTTCGCGGTCGCCTTCTTGGCGGTCGCCTTCTTGGCCGTCTTCTTCGCCGCCTTCTTGGCCGGGCCCTTCGCCCGCCGCTCGGCGAGCAGCTCCGCGGCTCGCTCGATCGTCATCGACTCGATCGTGTCGTCCTTGCGCAGCGTCGCGTTGTACTCGCCGTCCGTGACGTAGTCACCGAACCGGCCCGACTTGATGACGACCGGCTGACCGGAGACCGGGTCCGGGCCGAGCTCCTTGAGCGGCGGGGTCGCCGCGCCACGGCCGCGCTGCTTCGGCTGGGCGTAGATCGCCAGAGCCTCCTCGAGCGTGATCGTGAGCAGCTGGGCCTCGCTCGCGATCGTGCGGGAGTCCGTGCCCTTCTTCAGGTACGGGCCGTAGCGACCGTTCTGAGCGGTGATCTCCTCGCCGTCCTCCGCGACGCCGACGACGCGCGGCAGGGAGAGCAGCTGGACGGCCTGCTCGAGGGTGATCGTGTCGAGCGACATGTCCTTGAAGAGCGACCCGGTGCGCGGCTTGACCGCGTTCTTCCCGGTCTTCGGGGCGTCCTCGGGCAGGACCTCGGTGACGTAGGGGCCGAAGCGGCCGTTCTTCGCCACGACCTGGAGGCCGGTGTCGGGGTGGACGCCGAGCTCGATCTCGGCGCCGGCCGGGTTGGCGAAGAGCTCGCGCGCCTTCGCCGCCGTCAGCTCGTCCGGCGGCAGGTCGTCGGGGACGTTGGCCCGCTTGGGCGCGCCGTCGGCGTCGCCCTCCGGCCCCTCGATGTAGGGGCCGTAGCGGCCGACCCGAAGCACGATGCCGTCGGCCGGGTCACCCACCGGGAAGGTCGCCAGCGCCTTGGCGTCGATCTCGCCGAGCCCGTCGACCAGCGGCTTGACGCCGACCTTCTCGTCGGAGCCGAAGTAGAACTCGCGGAGCTCGACGACCTTGTTGCGCTCGCCGCGGGCGATGCCGTCGAGCACCTCCTCCAGCGAGGCGGTGAAGTCGTAGTCGATCAGCCGCGTGAAGTGGTCCTCGAGCAGCCGGACGACGGAGAACGCGATCCACGCGGGGACGAGGGCGGTGCCCTTCTTGTAGACGTAGCCGCGGTTGATGATCGTCGAGATGATGCTCGCGTACGTCGACGGGCGGCCGATCTCGCGGTCCTCGAGCTCCTTGATGAGCGTGGCCTCGGTGAAGCGCGCCGGCGGCTTCGTCTCGTGGCCGGCGGCGCTGAGGCTCGCAGCGGAGACGGCAGCCCCCTCGGCGAGCTGGGGCAGCCGGGCCTCGGCGTCGTCCTTGGTGGCGTCGTTGTCGGTGCCCTCGACGTACGCCTTGAGGAAGCCGTGGAAGGTGATCGTGCGACCGGAGGCGGCGAAGACGACGTCACGACCGTCGGAAGCGGTGCCGCCGAGGCGGACCGAGACCGTGTTGCCGGTGGCGTCCTTCATCTGGGAGGCGACCGTGCGCATCCAGATCAGCTCGTAGAGGCGGAACTGGTCGCCGGAGAGACCGGTCTGCGCAGGCGTGCGGAAGTGCTCGCCGGCGGGGCGGATCGCCTCGTGCGCCTCCTGCGCGTTCTTCACCTTCGAGGCGTAGACGCGGGGACGGTCCGGCAGGTACTCGGCGCCGTACAGCTCGCGGACCTGCTCGCGTGCCGCGCCGATGGCGGAGTCGCTGAGCGTCGTCGAGTCGGTACGCATGTAGGTGATGTAGCCGCCCTCGTAGAGGCGCTGCGCGACCGACATCGCGACCTGCGCGGACATGCCGAGCTTGCGGCTCGCCTCCTGCTGCAGCGTCGTCGTCCGGAACGGCGCGTAGGGGCTGCGCTTGTAGGGCTTCGACTCGACGGAGCGCACCGTGTACGCGGTGTCGCGCAGACCCTCGACCAGCGCCTCGGCCGCCTTGCGGTCCAGGTGGGCGACGCCGGCCTTGGTCGCCGCAGCCGTGAGCGTGGCGGTGTTGTCGAAGTCGGAGCCGCGGGCGATGCGGGCGCCGTCGATCGAGTGGATCTTGGCGGGGAACATCCGCTGGTCGTGGGACGCCCCCGCGTCGAAGGTGCCCTCGAGGTCCCAGTAGGAGGCGACCTTGAAGGCCATCCGCTCCTTCTCGCGGTCGACCACGAGCCGGGTCGCGACCGACTGGACACGGCCGGCCGAGAGGCCGCTCTGCACCTTGCGCCAGAGCACCGGCGAGACCTCGTAGCCGTAGAGGCGGTCGAGGATGCGGCGGGTCTCCTGCGCCTCGACGAGGTCGTGGTTGATGTCGCGCGGGTTCTCGACGGCGGCGATGATCGCCGGCTTGGTGATCTCGTGGAAGACCATCCGGTGCACGGGGACGCCCTTCTTGGGCTTCAGCTCCTCGAGCAGGTGCCACGCGATGGCCTCGCCCTCGCGGTCCTCATCGGTGGCGAGGTAGAGCTCGTCGGCGTCCTTCAGCAGCGACTTGAGCTTGGTCATGTGCGACTTCTTGTCACGCGGCACGACGTAGTACGGCGTGAACTCGTGGTCGACGTCGATGCCGAGCCGGCCCCACGGCTGGTCCTTGATCTTCGCGGGGATCTCGGCGGCGTTGTTGGGGAGGTCGCGGATGTGGCCGATCGAGGACTCGACGACGTAGCCCGGACCGAGGTACCCGCCGATCGTGCGGGCCTTGGCCGGGGACTCGACGATGACCAGCTTGTGTCCCACGCGCTCTGCTCTCCCTGATGCCTTCGTGGCGTCTCCCCTTGCCGGGAGGGTGCTCACGGCGGCTCACTGTAGCCCCACGCTTCACGGCGTCCAGTGCGGATGTGAGGTGATCCGCACCGCCGACCTCCGGTCAGGCCAGCTCGAGGAAGCCCTCGGCGACGAGCTCGCGGACCTTCTCCGCATATCCGGCACGGGTCTCCACGGCGTCCAGCTCGAGGAGCTCGGCGAGGGCGTCGAGGATCTGCCCCACGGTCAGCTCGCCGTCGCAGGCACCGACGAGGGCGGCCTCCACGGTGTCGGCCTTGCGGGCACGACGGAAGCCGCGCTGCTGGCGCAGCACCACCGAGTGCGGGTCCTCGGCGCCGGGTGCGCCGACGGTCTCCTGCTGGACGTCCTCGCGGGTCTGCAGGCGTGCCGCGAAGAGGGCGTCACCGTCGAGGGTGGCGAGCGCGTCGACGGCGTCGCCCCAGGCACCGATCGCCGGCGCGATCGGCTGCTCGACGTCGTACGGCCACTCCTCGAGGCGGTACGTCGGCTCCCCCGCGGCGTCGGCGGGGCGCTTGCGCAGGTTGATCCAGCCGAAGCCGACTGCCTCGATGCCCTGCTCCTCGAACCACGCCAGCCAGGTGTCGTAGCGGTGCAGGTAGTCCTGGGCGCTCTGCAGGCCGGCGTCCTTCAGCCAGAGCTCGACGTAGCTGGCCGGGTCGAGGACCTCGCGCTGGACCACGAACGCGTCGCACGTGCCGTCGAGCCAGCCCGCGAGCCGCTCGTCCCACGGGGTGTCGGCCCTGATGATCCAGTTGGCCAGCACCTGGCACCAGCCGCCGTCGTTGAGCAGTGCCGGCGCCTTGCGCACGATGTCCTCGACGACGCGGTCACCCGGCAGGCCGGAGTCGCGGTAGACGAGGCGCTCGCCGGTCGCCGGCGAGATCACGAACGGCGGGTTGGTCGCGATCAGGTCGAACGTCTCGCCCTCGACCGGCTCGAAGAAGGAACCGTCGACGACCTGGACGTTGGGGGTCTGGTTGAGGTGCGCGTTGAACTCCGCGATCCACAGCGCACGCTTGTTGACGTCGGTGGCCACGACCCGCTCGGCGTGACCCGCCAGGTGCAGCGCCTGGACGCCGCAGCCGGTGCCGAGGTCGAGGGCTGCCTGGACCGGGTGACGCAGGGTCAGCTGGGCCAGGCTCGTCGAGGCGGACGAGATGCCGAGGACGTGGTTGGCACCGACCTTGTTAGGGGTGCCGTCGAGGCCAGGCGTCAGGTCGGAGACGACCCAGAAGTCCCGGTCGCTGTCCTCGTCGAGGTGAGCCCCGTACGGGCGGACGTCGATCCGCGCGGCGACCTCGGAGAGGCTGCGCTCCAGGATGCCCTCGACGCAGAGCCGGTCGACCAGGTCCGGCAGCGCCTTCTCGGCCTCGTCGACCGGGACGGTCGCCTGCAGCAGGAAGAGGCGGGTCAGCGTCTCGAGCGGCGTGCCGCCGGTGGTACGCCGCAGGCCCGGCGCGGTCTCGTTGCGCGACAGGGCGTTGTGCGCGATCGGACCGAGCAGGCCAGCCACTCCGTCGTACGTGTAGTCGGCGGCGGCGAGGGCGTCGCGGAGAGCAAGGGCGAGGGGCGCGCGGTCGGTCACGCGCCCCATCATCCCCGACGGACGATGGGGCGCGTGGCGCGGGCGGGTCAGTGGCGGACCAGGCCCCGCCGCGAGTGCGGCGGCTCGTGGGCACCGGGGCGCTCCGGCTGCGCCGGGGGCTTCATGCCGGCCGGGCTGTCGGGCACCTCGACCTTGTCATGCAGGTGGCTGGTACGCCGCTTGCTCACGACCACCGCGGTCACGATGATCGCCAGCGCGACCCCCGCGATGAGCAGCGAGAGCGGGCGATTGGCGTCCCTGCCGAGGGTCATGCTGACGACGGCACCGACGATCAGGAGGCTGACGAGGTTCATCACCTTGATCAGCGGGTTGATCGCGGGACCGGCGGTGTCCTTGAACGGGTCGCCGACCGTGTCGCCGATGACCGTCGCCGCATGGGCATCAGAGCCCTTGCCTCCGTGATGACCGTCCTCGACGAGCTTCTTGGCGTTGTCCCAGGCGCCACCGGCGTTGGCGAGGAAGACGGCCATCAGCGTGCCCGCTCCGATCGCCCCGGCGAGGAAGCCGGCGAGCGGTCCGACGCCGAGGCCGAAGCCCACGACGACAGGGGCCATCACCGCCAGCACGCCGGGCGTCACCAGCTCGCGCAGCGAGTCGCGGGTGACGATGTCGACCACGCGCCCGTACGCCGGACGGCTGGTGCCGGCCATGATCCCCGGGTCCTCCGCGAACTGCTTGCGGACCTCCATGACGACCGCCCCCGCCGCGCGCCCGACCGCGTTGATGGCCAAGCCGGCGAAGAGGAAGACGACACTGACGCCGATCAGCAGGCCGACCAGCACGTCCGGGCTGAACACCGCGAACGTGGGCGCCTTGGTGGCCCCGCTGGCCTGCAGCTCGTCGATGACCGACCCGATGTAGGAGCCGAACAGCGCACTCGCCGCCAGGACTGCCGTGGCGATGGCGATGCCCTTGGTGATCGCCTTCGTGGTGTTGCCGACCGCGTCGAGCTCCGTGAGGACCTGCGCCCCCGACTCGTGCACGTCGCCCGACATCTCGGCGATGCCCTGGGCGTTGTCGGAGACCGGCCCGAAGGTGTCCATCGCGACGATGACACCGACGGTGGTGAGCAGTCCGCAGCCGGTGAGGGCGACCGCGAAGAGCGCCACGCTCAGGCTCCCCGAGCCCAGCGCGAAGGCGCCAAAGACCGCCGCCCCGATCACCAGCGTCGTGTAGACCGCCGACTCGAAACCGACGCTCAGGCCGCTGAGGATCACCGTCGCGGCGCCCGTGACGCTGGTGCGCGCCACGCCCCGCACGGGCTCGTGCTCCGTGCCGGTGAACCAGCCGGTGAGCGCGAGGATCACGGCGGCCAGCACGATGCCGATCAGCACCGCGGAGGCCGCCACCAGCGCCGGGTTGATGGCGCCGGGGTTGTTGCCGGTGAGGGCATCGAGCTCCTGGGCGGCACCGGCGGTCGCGCTGTTGAGGCCACCGTGGAGCCCGCCGATCGTGCGCGGGAGGTAGGCGAACGCGACGCCGCTGCAGGCGACCGCGGCGACCGCGGCCGAGATGTAGAAGGCGCGGTTGATCGTGCGCAGGCCGTTCTCGCCGGCCCGCGGCCGGCAGAGGAAGATGCCCACGACAGCGGTCACGGCACCCACGGCGGGCACCAGGAGCGGGAACACCAGCCCCTGCACGCCGAACGCAGCGGACCCGAGGATGAGCGCGGCGACCAGGGTGACGGCGTACGACTCGAAGAGGTCGGCGGCCATGCCGGCGCAGTCGCCGACGTTGTCGCCCACGTTGTCCGCGATCGTCGCGGCGTTGCGCGGGTCGTCCTCCGGGATGCCCTGCTCGACCTTGCCGACCAGGTCGGCTCCGACGTCGGCGGCTTTGGTGAAGATGCCGCCGCCGACACGCATGAACATCGCCAGCAGCGCCGCCCCGAAGCCGAAGCCCTCGAGGACGTGCGGCGCCTGGCCGGCGTACAGGAGGACGACGAGGCTGGCGCCGAGCAGGCCCAGGCCGACCGTGGCCATGCCGACGAAGGCACCGGTGCGGAACGCCAGGTTCATCGCCGGCTCGCGGCCGGCACCGCCGGGCTCGTCGGCCGCGGCGGCGACGCGCACGTTGCTGCGGACCGCGAGCCACATGCCGAGGTAGCCGATGGTCGCCGAGAACGCCGCCCCGACGAGGAAGAACGCCGAGCGGCCCAGCCGCACCGACAGGTCGTCGGCCGGCAGGGCGAGCAGGAGCAGGAACGCGATGACCGCGAACCCGGCCAGGGTCGTGAGCTGCCGTCGCAGGTAGGCGTCAGCACCCTCCTGCACAGCGCGCGCGATCTCGCGCATCGTCGGGGTGCCCTCGTCGGCGGCCAGCACCTGCCGTCGGAACACGGCCGCCATGATCAGGGCGAGAAGTGCCACCGCTCCGACGCCGAGCACCAGCGTCAGGTCGGATCCGGTCAGGTCGATGTCTGCAGCACGCATGCCACACCTCTGTGATTCCGGGGCCCCCGTTTGCCGTTTCAGAGTGGCACGGGATCAGCGACCCGGGAAGAGGTCCGAACGAGGATCCTCGTCGTCAGGCAGCAGCGACAGCCGCGTCGACGTCGTCGTGGATGACGAAGACCTTCGCCAGGCCCGTGATCCGGAAGATCTTGAGCAGGCGCTCCTGCGTGCACACGAGCTGCAGCGAGCCGTTGTGGGCGCGGACCTTCTTCAGCCCGCCGACGAGCACACCCAGGCCGGTGGAGTCGAGGAACTCGACACCCTCGAGGTCGACCACGATGCGGTAGGTGCCGGAGGCGACCAGGTCGGTGATCCGGTCGCGCAGGCGGGGTGCCGTGTAGACGTCGATCTCGCCCTTCACGGCGACGACCGACACGCCCTCGTGATCACGAGCAGAGAGGTCCAGGTCCACGCGCGTAATCAAACCATGCAGCCGCCGCTGGTGATCCCCGAAAGTACTGGGAAACTTTCGGGGTGACGTCGATGCGGGGTGAGCGAGCGGGCGGCCCGTCCGTGGACGTGGCCTCGCTCCTGGACCGGCTCACGACCCCCGCTCGCGCGGACCGGCTCGCGCACGTGGAGGTGCTGCCCCCGCGCGACGGCGTCCCGGCCCCGTGGCCGGCGTGGGCACATGCCGACGTGGTCGCCGGGTTCACACGGCGGGGCGTCGTGGCTCCGTGGAGCCACCAGGCCACGGCCGCTTCCGCCGCCCGGTCGGGACGTCACGTCGTGCTCGCGACCGGCACGGCCTCGGGCAAGTCACTCGCCTACCAGCTGCCTGCCCTCACCGCGATCCTCGAGGACCGCGGGCCCCAGGGGCGACGAGGGGCGACCGCGCTGTACCTCGCCCCGACCAAGGCGCTCGCCCAGGACCAGCTCGCCTCGGTCCTCGACCTCGGCACGGGGGTCTGGGCGACGACGCACGATGGCGACAGCTCGCGCGAACAGCGCGACTGGGCCCGTGACCGGGGCGAGCTGCTGCTCACCAACCCGGACATGCTGCACCACTCCCTGCTGCCGGGCCACGAGCGCTGGGCCCGCTTCTTCCGCGGCCTGCGATACGTCGTCATCGACGAGTGCCACCACTACCGCGGCGTCTTCGGCGCCCACGTCTCGCACGTCCTGCGCCGCCTGCGCCGGATCTGCGCGCTGTACGGGTCGTCGCCGACCTTCGTGCTCGCCAGCGCGACCGTCGCCGACCCTGAGGCGCTCGCCCTCCGGCTCACCGGCGTCGAGGCGCTTGCCGTGACCGACGACGGCTCGCCCCGGGGACGGGTCACGCTCGGCCTGTGGGAACCGCCCTTCACCTCGTACGAAGGCGAGAACGGCGCACCCGTGCGGCGCGCGGCCAGCTCCGAGTGCGCCGACCTGCTCACGGACCTGGTCGTCGAGGGAGTCCGCACGCTCGCCTTCATCCGGTCCCGGCGCGGGGCCGAGCAGGTCGCGCGGACGACGGCGGACCACCTGGCGGAGGTGGACCCGTCCCTGCCACACCGGGTGGCGGCGTACCGCGGGGGCTACCTGCCAGAGGAACGTCGCGAGATCGAGGCGGCGCTGCGCCGCGGCGACCTGCTCGGGCTCGCCGCGACCAACGCGCTCGAGCTCGGCATCGACGTGAGCGGCCTCGACGCCGTGCTGCTGGCCGGCTTCCCGGGCACGCGGGCAGCACTGTGGCAGCAGGTAGGACGGGCCGGACGAGGCGGGGGCGACGCGCTCGCCGTGCTCGTCGCTCGTGACGACCCCCTCGACACCTATCTGGTGCAGCACCCCGAGGCGCTGCTCGGCCGTCCCGTCGAGGCGAGCGTCTTCGACCCGTCGAACCCGTACGTCCTCGGACCCCACCTGTGCGCAGCCGCCGAGGAACAGCCGCTGACGCTGCGGGACCTCCCGCTCTTCGGGCCGACCGCGCGCGAAGCCGTCGACGCGCTGACGGATGCGGGCATGCTCAGGCGGCGCGAGGCCGGCTGGTTCTGGACCGACCACCGCCGCGCGTCGGACCTGGCCGACCTCCGGTCGTCCGGTGGATCGCCGGTGCAGCTGGTCGAGGCCTCGAGCGGCCGGGTGGTGGGCACGGTCGACGCAGGCTCGGCCCACGGCACGGCCCACCCGGGTGCGGTCTACGTGCACCGCGGCGAGACCTGGCTGGTCGAGCAGCTCGACCTCGAGGGGCACGTGGCGTTCATGGAGCGGGCAGATCCGGACTACTCCACCAGCGCGCGCGAGATCACCGACATCCGGATCCTCGCCGAGCGCGAGCACGTGATGTGGGGAGACTGCCGGCTCACCTTCGGCTCCGTGGCCGTGTCGCACCAGGTCGTCTCGTACCTCCGCCGCCGCCAGCCCTCCGGCGAGGTCATCGGCGAGGAGCCGCTCGACCTGCCGGCCCGGAGCCTGCACACGGGATCGGTGTGGTGGACCGTGCCGCAGCACGTGTGGGAGGGAGCCGGGCTCGAGCCGGGCGACCTTCCCGGGGCAGCCCACGCCGCCGAGCACGCCTCCATCGGCCTCCTGCCACTCTTCGCGACCTGCGACCGGTGGGACATCGGCGGTGTCTCGACGTCCCTCCACCCCGACACCGGGATGCTGACCGTCTTCGTGCACGACGGCCACCCGGGCGGCGCAGGCTTCTCCGAGCGGGGCTATGCCGTCGCACGGGACTGGCTCACCGCCACCCGCGACGCGATCGTCGCGTGTGCCTGCCTCGAGGGGTGCCCCTCGTGCGTGCAGTCCCCGAAGTGCGGCAACCAGAACAACCCGCTCGACAAGCAGGGCGCCGTGACGCTCCTCGACGCCCTGCTCGCACGCGCCATCTGACCAGTGCGGGAACGCCTCACGACGGCCCAGCCCGGGCCCGGCCCGTGACGTGGTCGAGGCCCGGAACGGGGTGCGCGAGCGCCACCGATGTCGTCACCTGTACGTCATCGCCGACGGCGGTGCACCCACCGAGCACGGCGCCGTTGGCCTCAGCCACGTCGGCCGCTGCCGCACACGCGTCCCCTCCCCGCTCCCGTGTCGTCGCAGCCGCCAGAGCAGCCAGGTCGGCGGCCGCCTGGGCAGTCCGGTGCGCGATCGCCGCAGCCAGCACGGTCGCCCCCGCGAGCGCGACGACGAGCAGCACGCCGACCAGAGCGACCACTGCAGCGGTCGCCGCGCCCCGCTCCGGTCGCTCATCCATCGCGCGCCCCCTCGAGCAGGGCCTCTGCCGTCGCATGCACATGGGCAGCTGCGAGATGCCCGAGCAGGTTGCCCGGAGGGCGGACGACGGCCTCCACCGTCACCCGGACCGTCGTCGAGCCTGACGCGACGTGCACAGACGCCCCCGGCGCAGCGACACGCGCTGCACTGCTCGCCTCCGCCGCCGGGTCACCCCGTGCGACAGCGCGAGCCGCCTCCCGCGCTGCGTCGGTGACGCGCATCTGCGCCACGGCGAGACCGAGCATCCACACGAGCGCCAGGGTCACCGCCGCCAGGACCGGGAGGACGAGCGCCGCCTCGGCGGTGACGGCGCCGCGCTCCCCCGCCGACCGCCTCACCCGATGCCCAGCAGGCCGAGCACGTGGTCGAACAGCATCCGCAGCAGCCGGTCACCGAACCCGCCCGTCACCAGCTGGTAGAGCACGCCCGCCAGACCGGCTCCGGCAGCCGTGCCGACTGCGTACTCCGCCGTGGTGATGCCCTGCTCGTCATGCCTGGTCGTCATCTCGTCTCCTCGCGTCCGGGACGCCGTTCGTCCCTCTGCCACCACGGTCGCCGCAGCCGCGGATCGCTGCCTTCGGGCCACGGAAGCCCGTGCACAGGGCATGTGGGCGATGACCTGTGGAGGGAAAGGGGTCACCACTGGAGAGACGAGAGCGCACCCGCGACCACCGGCACGATCCCGAGCAGGAGGAACGACGGCAGCAGACACAGACCCAGCGGGACTGCTGCCCGGATGCCGACCGTACGGGCACGGTCCTCCACCCCTGCCCGCTCCTCCGCTGCCAGGCGGGTCGCCAGCCGCTCGACGACGTCGGCGACACGCGCACCGCTCTCCGATGCACGCTGGAGGGCCCGCCCCAGCGGCTCGAGTCCGGGCGTCGTGGCGAGCTCGGCCCACACCTCGTCCGTGGCCACGCCGACCCCGAGCGACGAACAGGCCCGCGCGAGTGGCGCCGACGCCGGACCGGGTAGCGCGGCTGCCACGACCGCGAGCGCGGAGGGCACAGACTGGCCGCCGGCGAGGACCACCGCCAGCAGGCGTGTGACGTACGGCAGACCCCGCCGAGCGGCTTCGCGCTCGTGGCGTGCTGCCGGCGACTCCACGGTCGTGCAGGCGACCCACACGACGATGGCTGCGCCCACCGCGACGACGACGCCCCAGGTGCCGCCGAGGACGGTGACGCCGAGCGAACCGGCGAGCAGGGCGAACAGCGCGCGCCATCGCCGGAGGAGGCCCTGGTCGAGACCACCACGGGCCCGTCCTGGATCGGACTCCACCCGGGGCAGGTGCCGAGGCGCTCGACGCGCCGTGGCGAGGAGGGCTGCTGCGGCTGCAGCGACGGCCGCCAGCACCGGCCAGCCCGTCATCCTCCGGCTCCGCTGCCACCACGGCCGGGGAGCATCCAGACCGCGTCACGCTCCACCGCGCCGGCGATCGCCTCGATCCAGGCCACTCCCGCGAATCCGAGCACGAGACCCGCCGTCGCGCAGAGCAGCCCGGCGGGCGTGCCGAGGAGGAATCCGACAGGGTCCCCCGCTCCCGAACCGACGGCCAGCGTCAGCACGGGGAGGGCCGCCATCAGGCGCGCCGTCGCCCGCGCCGAGGCGAGCTCGGAGGCGACCAGCCTGCGGGTCCGCTGCTGCTCGCGCAGCCCGTCTGCCACGGCCGTGAGTGCATCCGCGAGGCCAGCACCGCTCTGCTCTGCGACCTGCCACGCAGCGGCCACCACGTGGAGATCCGCTGCTCCCGGTCTCCGCGCGAGCTCGCGCCAGGCCTCGGGAACAGCACCACCGAGGGCGTGCGCCGTCGCCGGACCGCCCAGGACCGGCCACCGGCTGGCAGCACGTCGCAGGGCGAGCGCCGGAGCAGCCCCCGCCTCGAGGTCGCCCGCGAGCTCTTCGCAGAGCTCGAGGACCTCGCTTCCGCGGCGGGCCATCTCGCGCCGTCGCACCGCCCCGCGGCGCAGCCAGGCGCCACCCACGACGACCGCGGCACACAGCAGCACAGGCCCGAGCGCGAGGACGCCGGCACCGTCGCCGTGCCCGCGGGTGCCCGGCCAGCCGACGAGGAGCACGCCTGCGCCGAGGAGCGCCGTGACGCCTCGGGCACCACGCCCGCTCGGGAGCCGGAGCCCGGCTGCGGAGGCCGGCCAGGCCAGGGCGACGGCGGAGCCGGCCGCGACGACGCCGACCACCAGCGGACCACTGGTCGCGCCGGTCATCGCAGTCGCTCCGCGAGCGCCTCGGCGGCCGGGCCCTCGTGCGCCGCGCCCGTGGAGTCGAAACGGACGGCGGTCTCCATCCGCACCAGACCGGCTCCGTCCCGCACGGGTACGCCGACCTCGGCCAGCCGGCGGTGCGGTGCCCGCGTGAGGTGCAGGACCGCTCCGACGGCCGCGGCGAGCTGGCTGTGGGCGGCCTCCCGCCCGAGACCGGCGGCGAGGGCCAGCGCCTCGATGCGAGCAGGCACGTCGGCCACCGAGTTGGCATGGAGCGTGCCGCACCCGCCCTCATGGCCGGTGTTGAGGGCGGCGAGCAGGTCGACGACCTCGCCGCCCCGTACCTCCCCCACGACGAGCCGGTCGGGACGCATGCGCAGCGCCTGCCGGACGAGGGCACGCAGCGGCACCGCGCCGGCCCCCTCGAGGTTGGCCGGTCGTGCCTCCAGCGCGACGACGTGCGGGTGCTCCGGGCGCAGCTCGGCCGAGTCCTCGGCGACGACGATGCGCTCCGCGGGGTCGACCGCCGCGAGCAGGGCGCCCAGCAGCGTGGTCTTGCCCGTGCCGGTGCCACCGGTCACGAGGAACGCCACCCGCGCCGCCAGCAGGCGCCGCACGAGCACGAGTCCCGCCGGGCTGAGCGCTCCGCGGGCAGCGAGGTCGTCGAGGCCCAGGCCCAGGCCGTGCGGCACGCGCAGCGACACCAGCGTGCCGGGCCGGGCGACCGGGGCGAGCACCGCGTGGCAGCGGACGCCGTCGGGCAGCCGTACGTCGACCGTCGGTGAGGCGTCGTCGAGCCGTCGGCCACCCGCCGCCGCCAGGCGCTGTGCGAACCGCCGCACGGCCGCCTCGTCGGTGAAGCCGACCGACGGGTCCGCGCGCTCGAGCCCGGCCCCGCGGTCGACCCAGACGTCCCTCGGTCCGTTGACGAGGACGTCGGTGACCCCGGGCAGGCGCAGGAGCGGCTCGAGCGGGCCCACGCCCACCGACTCCGCGCGCAGCGCCTCGTGGACGGCGAGCACCGTTGCGTCACCCACGGGGCGCCCCGCCGCGCGCAGCGCCGCCGCGACGGCGTGGGGCGTGACCGCGAGCCCGCCCCGGGCGAGGTGGGACCGGACCTCGTCGACCAGCTCGACCGCGACCACGTCAGCCCGCCGCGCACCAGTCGAGGGCCTGGCGGGCCGCACGTGCGAGCACGCTCCGGTGGGTCCAGACGGGGCCACGACCCAGGTCGACGGCCTCCTCGAGGCCGCGCTGGTCACCCATCGTGGCCACCACGGGCGCGCCGACGACCTGGGCGACGGCGCGCGGCTCCGCACGCCCGCGCACGACGATCCCGACACGTCCGCCCGCTTCGAGGGCAGCGACCACGCGCGCTGCTGCGGCCAGCCCGGGCAGACTCGGCCGGGCGACGACGAGCACCGCGTCGACGCGCGCCGCGACCTCCGCGGTCAGCACCCCTGCGCGCGGCAGGTCGGCCACCACGACGTGATGTCCTCGGGCCGCGGCCGCGAGCGCTTCACGCACGGCGAAGGCCTGCGGGGCAGAGCGCTCCCCCGCCGCCCAGGTCAGCACCCCGAGGCCGGCCCGTCGCGGCAGGGCGTCACGCAGCGACTGCGACCCGAGGCGCCCCGTGGTCTGCTCGAGCGCGCTCCATCGGGCGCCGTCGAGACGGTCGAAGCCGAGCACCCGGTCTGCCCCCGGTCCCACCGGGTCGACGTCGAGGAGGCACGCCGGCCCACGGGCTCCGGCGACGAGCCCGACCGCACAGGCGAACGTCGTCGCACCCGCACCGCCCGAGCCCCCGATCACCGCCAGGGTGGTCGACGCGTCGGCCCGACCGTCGACCGCATCGGAGAGCAGGTCGAGGAGCCAGGCACCGGATGCGGGGAGCTCGACGACCTGCGACGCGCCGAGCTCGACGGCGTGACGGAACGCCTGGTCGGGGACGCCGGCACCACCGACCACGTGCACTCCCGCGCGGCGCGTGGGAGTGAAGCGCGCCAGCTCCTCCGCCACGTCGACCCCCACCAGCACCAGGGAGGCGCTCCGCCAGGACCGCAGGGCGGCGCCCGGGTCGGCGGCGACCTCGGGTGCGACCCCGGCGGCCGCCGCCAACCGGAGCAGCTCGTCGGTCAGCAACGGGTCACGGGTGACGATCAGGGGCATCTCCATGGCCCGAGGCTCGGGCACCGGACCGGGTGGTGCGGGAGCTTCGCCCGGGGCTGGGGAGGGGGCGCCCCCCGCGCCACCTGTGGACGGACAGCGGGCCGGTTCCGGGGCCAGCAGGTCCTCGCCGGCGAGCAAAACTCCCCACGGCCCTCAGCCCGGCACCTAGACTCGGTGACATGTCCGCCACGGGGCGCCGCCAGGCCGCCTTCTTCGACCTCGACAAGACGATCCTCGCCAAGTCGAGCGCCCTGGCCTTCAACCGCAAGTTCCAGGCGGGCGGCCTGATCTCCCGGCGCGTCATGCTCCGTGGCGCCTACGCCCAGTTCATGTACGTCGTCGGCGGCGCGGACCACGACCAGATGGAGAAGCTGCGGGCGTTCATGTCCGAGCTGGTGAAGGGCTGGCAGGTGTCGACGGTCAACGACATCGTCGCCGAGACCCTCCACAACATCGTCGACCCGATGGTCTACGACGAGGCGGTCTCCCTCATCGAGGAGCACCACGCCGCGGGCCGTGACGTCATCATCGTCTCCACCTCCGGTGTCGAGATGGTCGGCCCGATCGGCGCGATGCTCGGTGCCGACGACGTGGTGGCGACGCGTCTGGCCGTGGAGGACGGCAAGTACACCGGCGAGATCGAGTACTACGCCTACGCCGAGACGAAGGCCGAGGCGATCCGCGAGCTCGCAGAACAGCGCGGCTACGACCTCGCGCAGTGCTACGCCTACAGCGACTCGATCACCGACGCTCCCATGCTCAGTGCGGTCGGACACGGCTACGCCGTCAACCCCGACAAGGAGCTCCGCAAGCTCGCCGTCAAGGAGGGCTGGCCGATCCTCGTCTTCACCAAGCCGGTCGCACTCCAGCGCCGCATGAACCTCCCGCCGGCCAAGCCGACCCTCGCCGCCCTCGCGGTCGGCGGGGCCGTCGCCGTGGGTGGCGCGATCGTCCTCAGTCACCGCCGCCACCGCACCGTCTGACGCTGCGGCCCCACCCCGGCGCGTACGCCGCTGCTGCCGCGACGCCCCGGGAAAGGGCAGCGGCTGGAAGTCGCTTCTCGCGGGGCGCGAGCATGCGCCCGCACCGGCGAAAGATCAAGCCTTGAAGTGCCCCGTTTTGCGGCGTACACATGGAGGCACGAGAACTTCACAGCAGCACGTGAGCCTGGTACCCACGCGGCGATTCACCCTTCTTAACAGGGCGCTGACCGAGCGGACGATGATCCGAGGCAGCAATTGAGAGTGCACGCTTGGTAACCACAGCGCATCACGTGTCAGCGGCGGCACCGGAACTCTTCGAGCACCGGTGCCGCTCGCATGTGCGGGCTACTTCGCCTTGACCGGCGAGGCCTCGGCTCCCTTGGCGTAGGCCTCGGCGGCGTACAGCAGCCAGGCGTGCACACCGGAGACGCCGGAGGCCTGGGCGTAGGCGCGGAGGTTCGACTCGTACTCGGGCCGGAAGAAGCGGTGGCCCTCCTCGGGGACCAGCAGTGACTTCTCGTCGACGCCGCGGGCGACGAGGACGAGGCGCTCCGCGGCACGCGCCACGATGCCGTTGTGCGAGGCGAACGGTGTCGCCGTGGCCAGGTCGGCGTGCACGATCGCCGCGACGAGCATCGCCGGAGCCGTGGTCGGAGCGAGGAGGCGCGCGGACAGCGTCTGCAGGCCGGCAGCCGCCTCGGCCGAGCGCGGGCGACCGAGCTCCTCCGAGGGCACCGAGCCGAGGCCGGCGAGCGCGTGGATCCGGGCGAACGCCTGGAGCGGCGACCGCTTCAGAACCGGCACCAGGGAGAGCAGCTCGGCGGAGACCCGCACCGCCGCGGCGGAGATCTCGTCGCCCTCCCCCGCACGGACCTGGTCCATCGTCGCCGACGAGCCCTCGAGCACCGCCGAGGCCCAGGCACCGCGCAGCAGCGACTCGCCGGTGAGCTCCGGAGAGGTCTTGCGGAGACCGCGGTCGCGCAGCAGCGCGTCGACCCCGTCGCGACTCGACGCAAAGGCGGACGGAACGCCCTCGAGGCTGGCCAGCGAGGCAAGTGGATCCACGGTCACAACGGCAGAGCCTAGTAACCTCGGCCGGGTGAGCGAGACGTACCCCGTGGCCGCCGTTGCCTGGCTGGTCGGCACCGACCAGCGGTCCGTGCTCGAGATCGGTGCCGGTGACGGCGCCCTCACCGCACAGCTGGTGGCGCTCGGCCACGACGTCCACGCCACCGACTCCTCGGCGGCCGCGGTGGAGCGGCTCGCGGAGCTGCATCCCGGCGTACGCACGTCCGCAGCGACAGCCGAGCGGTTGCCCAACGTCGACGCCTCCGTCGACGTCGTCGTCGCCCGCAACTTCCACACGTACGACGAGGAGGCGGCGCTCGCGGAGTTCTCCCGCGTGCTGCGCCCCGGCGGCCACGTCGCGGTGATCGTCGAGACGCTCGACACGAAGATCCCGTGGGTGCGGAAGTTCGCCCGGCTGCTCGGTGAGGAGACGGTCGTGCCGGAGACCCCGGACTCGATCGTGAAGTCGACGCGGTTCGGCTTCGTCGACGCGGACAGCTTCCGGCACTGGACGACCGTCGACCGGGACGGCCTGTGCGCCCTCGCGCTCCTCGACCCGCGCGTCGCCACGATGGACCCCGCGGCGCAGGAGCGGCTGCTCGACGACGTCCGCGCCCTCTACGACGACTACGGCCGTGGCCCCGACGGCATGCAGCTGCCGCAGATCGCGCACTGCTTCCGGGCCGGCGTGATCGAGCACCCGTGGTCGGTGCCGCCCCGCGACGGCGCCGAGGCCGAGGCAGCACCCGTGCGTGAGCCCGACGATGACGACGGCCTGCTGATCGACTTCCGGTGATCCCCGGCGGGCGAGCGCCCGCCGGCGTCCGGGGGTTGCACGGTGTTGCAACGCCGCGACCTGTGGCGCCGGTCACGACGCATGTCTAGTGTCGAGGCAGGAGGTCGCATCCCCGTGAGCCCATTCGACGCCATCCGCCCGGGCACCAACCTGACGCAGCTCGCCCGGGAGCTGGTGCGCGTCCACGACACCGTGATCAGCGGCGGTCGTCCGACGGCCCGCCCCCGCGCCGTGGTCGCCCGCTCGTGGAACCGCGTGCTCAGCGCCGGGCTGGACCCCTCGCACCTCAACCAGCGCGACCCGCTGCCACGCCACGAGGTGCTCCGCCGCCGCAGCGCGTCCCCGCTGCACCTCGTGGTCGACGAGCTCATCCAGGTGGTCTCGGGCATCGCCGACTCCTCGCACTTCCTGCTCGTGGTGACCGACGCCGACGGCGTCGTCCTGTGGCGCGCGGGTGCGACCGGCGTCCAGGCCCAGGCCGACGCGCTGGGGTTCTCCGAGGGCGCTGAGTGGACCGAGCGGCACGTCGGCACCAATGCCATCGGCACCGCCCTCGCCGAGGCGGCTCCCGTGCAGCTCTTCTCGGCCGAGCACTTCGAGCAGGCGCAGCACCCCTGGTACTGCACCGCCGCACCGATCCACGACCCGCGTACGGGCGAGCTGCTCGGTGTCCTCGACCTGAGCGGGCCTGCGCTCACCCTCCACCCCGCCATCGGCGCGCTGGTCGAGACCGCGGTGCGGCTCGCCGAGTCCCAGCTGTGGCGCCACCACGAGGACAAGCTCGCCGCGCTGCGGCGTTCGGCCGAGCACGTGCTGGCCACCGTCACCGGGCCGGTGCTGCTCGTCGACGACCACGGCTGGGTGGCACACCGTGCCGGTGTCGCCGCGGCCGACCGCATCGCAGCACCGCGCGAGGACGTCAGCATCGCGGTGCCCGGGCTCGGTCTCTGCCTGCCCGAGCGGTTCCGCGACGGCTGGCTGATCCGCCCCGCAACCGGGGCGCGGACGCTGCACGGCCACCTCGACGGCGGCACGGACCCGGTCCTCACCCTGCGCGCGGGCGACGACGTCTGGCGCCTGCCGCTGAGCCGGCGCCACGCCCACATCCTGCAGCTCCTGCACGCCGCCGGGCCGACCGGCCTCTCGGCAGCGCAGCTCAGCGGCGCCCTCTTCGGCGACCGCGAGCACCTCGTCACGGTGCGCGCCGAGATCTCCCGCATGCGCCGCCAGCTGGGCGGCGTCGTGGCCACGCGGCCCTACCGGATCGCCGACGACGCGGTGCTCACCGTCGCCGACGTGCGGGGCTGATGCAACGCCGCGCAACGCTGTCGACGACCTCCTCGCCGGGTGTGTGCTCCGTCACAGACCCACTGTGAAGGAGAACCACCATGACCCAGACCCTGGAGCCACGGACCGTTCCGGTCCGGACGGCCGACCCGCAGGCCCGTGCCGACGCCTGGTTCGCCGCGTTCGAGGGGGCGCTGGTCGCCCGCGACACGGCTGCCGCGGCGGCACTCTTCGCCACCACCAGCTACTGGCGCGACCTGGTCGCCTTCAGCTGGAACATCACCACGGTCGAGAACCCCGACGGCGTCGCCCGGCTGCTCGACAGCACGCTCGCGCACACCGCTCCCTCGACCTTCGCCACCAGCGAGGAACCGGCCGAGGCGGACGGCGTCGTGACGGCGTGGTTCACCTTCGAGACGGCCGTCGGCCGGGGCCGCGGCCTGCTGCGCCTGCGCGCCGACGACGACGGCGTGGACCGGGCGTGGACCTTCCTCACCACGCTCTACGAGCTGAAGGGCCACGAGGAGCCCCTCCGCGAACGCCGGCCCGCCGGCGCCGAGCACGGCGCGAACCGGCAGCGCGTGACGTGGCTCGAGAAGCGCCAGGCCGAGGACGCCGCGATGGGCGTCACCGAGCAGCCCTTCGTCCTCGTCATCGGCGGTGGCCAGGGTGGCATCGCGCTCGGCGCGCGGCTGCGGCAGCTCGGCGTACCGGCGCTGGTGATCGACCGCTACGCCCGCCCCGGCGACCAGTGGCGCGGGCGCTACAAGTCGCTCTGCCTGCACGACCCGGTCTGGTACGACCACCTGCCGTACCTGAAGTTCCCCGAGAACTGGCCGGTCTTCGCCCCCAAGGACAAGGTCGCGGACTGGCTGGAGTCCTACACGCGGGTGATGGAGGTGCCCTACTGGTCCTCGACGACGGCCGTGAAGGCCTCCTACGACGAGGCGGCCGGTGAGTGGACCGTCGACATCGACCGCGACGGCCAGCCGATGACGCTGAAGCCGAAGCACCTCGTGCTCGCGACCGGCATGAGCGGCAAGGCCAACGTGCCGGTCTTCCCGGGCCAGGACGTCTTCCGCGGCGAGCAGCACCACTCCTCGCGCCACCCCGGCCCCGACGCGTACGCCGGGAAGAAGTGCGTCGTGATCGGCTCCAACAACTCGGCGTTCGACATCTGCGGGGCGCTGTGGGAGCACGGTGCCGACGTCACCATGGTCCAGCGCAGCTCGACCCACATCGTCAAGAGCGACACCCTCATGGACATCGGGCTGGGCGACCTCTACTCCGAGCGCGCGCTCGCGGCCGGCATGACGACGGAGAAGGCCGACCTGGTCTTCGCCTCGCTCCCCTACCGGATCATGCACGAGTTCCAGATCCCCCTCTACGAGCGGATGAAGGAGCGCGACAAGGAGTTCTACGACCGGATGGAGCGCGCCGGCTTCGACCTCGACTGGGGCGACGACGGCTCGGGCCTCTTCATGAAGTACCTCCGGCGCGGCTCCGGCTACTACATCGACGTGGGCGCGGCCGAGCTGGTCGCGGACGGTGAGGTGAAGCTCGCGCACGGCAACGTCGACCACCTGACGGAGACCTCCGTCGTGCTGGAGGACGGCGCGGAGCTCGAGGCCGACCTCGTCGTCTACGCCACCGGCTACGGCTCGATGAACGGCTGGGCGGCCGACCTGATCAGCCCCGAGGTCGCGGACCGGATCGGCAAGGTCTGGGGCCTCGGCTCGGACACGACCAAGGACCCGGGGCCGTGGGAGGGCGAGCAGCGCAACATGTGGAAGCCGACCCAGCAGCCGAACCTCTGGTTCCACGGCGGCAACCTGCACCAGTCGCGCCACTACTCGCTCTACCTGGCGCTGCAGCTGAAGGCACGGGCGGTGGGCATCGACACCCCCGTGTTCGACCTGGCCCCGGTGCACCACCTGAGCTGACCGGGCCACACCGGCAGGGGCCGGTCGGCGTCACCACGCCGGCCGGCCCCTGCCGCCTGCCGCTAGGCCGGGCTGGCGGCCGTCGAGCGCGCCGCGAGCACGCCGAGGATCCGGTCGGCCACCTCCTCGACGGTGCCGAGGCCGTCCACGGTGTCGAGCAGACCCCGTGCGGCGTACTCCTCGGCCAGCGGAGCGGTCTCCGCGGCGTACACCTCGAGGCGACGGCGGATCACCTCCTCGGTGTCGTCCGCCCGCCCCTGCGCCCGTGCACGCAGCAGGAGGCGCTGGACCAGCTCCTCCGGGTCCGCCGCGAGGAGGACGACGGCGTCCAGGCGCGCGCCGGTCAGGGCGAGGATCCCGTCGAGCTCGGCGACCTGCTGCCGCGTGCGCGGGTAGCCGTCGAGGAGGAAGCCCTGGCCGCAGTCGTCGCGGGCCACCCGGTCGGCCACCATCGCGTTGGTGACCTCGTCGGGGACGTACTCCCCGGCGTCCATGTAGCGCCGGGCCGCGAGGCCGAGGGGCGTGCCCTCGGCGACGTTGGCCCGGAAGATGTCGCCGGTCGAGATGGCCGGGATGCCGAAGCGCTGCGCGACGGCGGTGGCCTGGGTGCCCTTGCCGGCACCGGGCGGGCCCATGAGGAGGAGACGCATGCGGAGGCCTTTCGTGTCAGGGCCGGCGACGCACGCACCGGCCCGCCCGAGGCTAGGAAGCGGCGCGCTGCAGTCACGTTGCGCGG
Organism: Nocardioides jiangxiensis; assembly: GCF_030580915.1. Taxonomy (NCBI): domain Bacteria; kingdom Bacillati; phylum Actinomycetota; class Actinomycetes; order Propionibacteriales; family Nocardioidaceae; genus Nocardioides; species Nocardioides jiangxiensis. Next base: position 1,837,949 of record NZ_JAUQTA010000001.1, on the reverse strand, counting down.
GCAGCCCCGGAGGCCAGGACTCCCCCTCGTGCCGGGCCGGCCCGCCCGATCGGAGAGGGGGAGAGCGCCCCGGTCGCAGGGTGTGGCGGGCAGCGCGGCCTCGGCACAGTGACCGGGACCACATCCCCCTGGAGGTATCCGTGTCCACCGAAACCACCGTCCCCGACGGCAACCCCGCCCTCATCGGCGTCCCGACGTTCCTGGTCGGCTCCGTCGCCCTCGGCCTCGTGCTCACCGGCTTCGTGCCGGCCACCGCCGGCGCGGCGTCGATCCCGATCATCGCCACGGCGACCGCGTTCGGACAGGCCGTCGCGGCCATCTGGGCGACCCGCCTCAACCAGAACGCCGTCGCCGCGATCTTCGGCATCTTCACCGGCTTCTGGTCCAGCTACGCCGCGCTCGTGCTGGGCCTGACGCACGGCTGGTTCGGGATCCTTCCTGCCGACGCCGTGCGCACGCAGGAGCTCTTCCTCGGGTCCTGGCTGGCCGTCGTCGTCCTGCTGACGCTCGCCACCCTGCGGCTCCCGCGGGCCTTCACGGTCCTCTTCACCCTGATCGACCTGGCCCTGCTGCTCGTGCTCCTCGGCACGGCGCAGGCGAGCACCGCCCTGACGCACCTCGGTGGCTACACCGTCTTCGCGTTCGTCACGGTCGGTGCGTACCTGTTCCTCGACGCCATGTCCCAGGCCACCGGCGGCCGCCCTCTCCCCCTCGGCGCCCCGGTCCGCGCCTGAGCGCGAGGAACGACCGGCCCCGAGCCGGCCGGAGCGGGGCTGTGGTGGCGTGCCTCAGGGCACCCCACCACAGCCCTGCGCCATAGGCGAGGTCGTCGAGCCGGCGCAGCACGACGTGCGTCAGCGGGTCGAGGTCGGAGCGCGAACGCCGCCAGTCGACCAGCCCCTCCAGGACCGCGGCTGTCAGCCACGCCCGCCGGGCGCGACGCGACGCCAGGGCGAGCGGGACCATCGCCGGCCACCAGTGCCGGGTCATCGCCGCGCTCGACTGCTGGAGGGACGCCACCAGGCCGTACGGCGCGAGCCGGGCAGCCACCGCCCACGGCCGCGTGCTCTGCTCGAGGGACAGCGCCGTGCGGGCGGTGACCGCACCGACCACGGCAACGGCCAGGCCGGTCGACCAGCGCCGCTGCGCGACCACGGCCAGCGCGACCGCGAGGGTCATCGGACCCAGGACCACCGGTGCGACCGCGTCGCCGTGCCGCATCGCGAGCGGTGCCGCACTCGTGCCGTAGAAGGCCTTCCGCAGGAACCAGCGCCGGGCGTCGACGCGGTGGTCGTGGGCGACGACCGCGTCAGGGACGTAGCGGACCAGCCAGCCGCAGCCGACGGTGCGCCAGACCAGGTCGACGTCCTCGCCGACGTGCATCCGCTCGTCGAACCCGTCCCCGAACGCCGCGACCCGCCCGAGCAGGCAGGCCGACGGGACGTAGGGGACCTTCGCGCCGGGGCGGACCACGGCCGCGAGCGGACCGAGGTCGAGGGAGGAGCGCACCGCCTCGTAGCGGGCGACGACCCCTCCGCGGTCGTGCCCCTGCAGGCCGGCGATGCGCGGTGCGGTGACGCCGACCGCTGGGTCCTCGAGCTGCGCGAGCAGCGGTTCGAGCCAGCCGGGCACGGGGACGACGTCCGAGTCCGCGAAGGCGACGAGGTCCGTGGTCACGGCTCGCAGGCCGGTGTTGCGGGCCGCGGCCGGTCCGCGCGAGGTGTCGTGGCAGAGCAGCGACACGCCGGGGCGGCGGGTCACCTCGATCGTGGCGGCGAGGTCGGCCGAGCCGTCGTCGACGACGATCACGCGCAGCCCTCCCCCCACACCGAGTGCGTCGAGCAGCCGCGCGAGCGCGACCGGCCGGTCCTTCACCGGCACCACGACGGTGACGTCGGCGGCCGTCCACCGTGCGCGGGCCGCTGCGATCTCCGCGAACCCCCGGTCGAGCAGCATCCGCGCGAGGCGCTCGCTGCGCCGGTCCTCCACGGCGAACTCCCCCTCCCCCAGCACTGCGCAGGCGGCCGGCGTGAGGAAGAGCATCCTGGTCGGCGAACCCCCGAAGAGGGCCCGGCCACCCTCGCCGCGCCAGGTCTCCGGCAGCAGGCGCACCCGCGTCCCCGGAGCCAGGGCCCGGTCGCTCCCGGCCGGCAGACGCTCCGCCGTCGCGCTCATGCCGTGAAGCCCCCGTCCACGTGGACGACGCTCCCCGTGATCGCGCCGGCACGGGGCGAGCTGAGCCAGCGCACCGTGTCGGCGATCTCCTCGGGCTCCAGGACCCTCTCCACGAGGTGGCGGGCGGCGAGGGGTTCGACGGCGTCGAGCCCGTACAGGGAGGCGGTGGCGGCGAGCATCGGCGTCCGCGTGCTGCCGGGTGAGACCGCGGTCGCCGTGATGCCGGTGCCGTGCAGGTCGGCGGCGAGCCCGCGGACCAGGCCCACGACGGCGTGCTTGCTCGCGACGTACGCCGCCAGGTGGAGGAGGCCCCGGTGCGCGGCGGCCGAGGCGATCGCGATGAACCTGCCCTGGCGCGGCGCGGGCTGCCTCAGCATCAGCGGAAGGGTCGCGGCGGCGGTGTTCCAGGTGCCCTTCAGGTTCACGTCGAGGAGCATGTCCAGCTCCGCGGAGGGCGCCTCCCACACGGGGCGACCACCGGCGACGGCGCCCGCGGCAGCGACGACGACGTCGAGACGCCCGTGCTCCTCCCGGACCGCGGCGACGACCGCGTCGAGGGCGGCGCGGTCGCGCACATCGACGACGGCGGTGTCGACGTCGCCCGTCCGCTTCAGCGCGGTCAGGGCCTCGTGCGGCGCGGGCTGCGACGCGGCGCCGGGCATCGGGGCACACGCGTCGAGCGCCACGACGTGGAAGCCGTCCTCGGCGAGCGCGGTCACGACGGCCGTGCCGATGCCGCCAGCGGCACCGGTGACCAGCGCGACCGGCGGCGTGGTCACGCCGACACCGGCACCCGCAGGCGCCCCGTGACGTCCGGCCGTCCCTGCAGGACCGCCTCGACCGTGGCATCGACCAGCCCGGCGAGCAGGAGCTCACCTTCCGCGGCCGAGGCCCCTGCGGGGTCGCCGAGCACTCCGTTGGGCGAGACGGCCCGGACGCCGCCCGTGCGCAGCCGGGGCATGAGCACCTCCACCGGCTCCGTCGCACCGGCCTCGGCCCGGTCCTCACGGACGACGGCGGGCGCGATCGCCGCCATCATCGAGGTCTCGGTGCGGCCGGCGTGGGCATCGCCCCAGACGATCTCGCAGGGCACCCAGCCGGCGTCGCGGCCCTCGTGGCGGAGCCGGCCCACCGCGGCAGCCACGGTCGGCGCGTTGCCACCGTGACCGTTGACGACGACGAGGCGGTCGGCCCAGCGCGAGATCGAGCGCCCGAGCTCCAGGAGCACGGAGTGCAGGGCCTCGTGGCCGATGTCCACCGTGCCCGGGAAGTGCTCGTGCTCGCCGCTCGCCCCGTAGGGCAGCGCCGGCGCCGCGACCGCGTGCACCCCTGCGGCACGCAGTCGCTGCACCGCGCGCCCCGCGACGGAGGTGGCGATCGCCGCATCCGTGGCGAACGGCAGGTGCGGCCCGTGCTGCTCGCACGAGCCGGTCGGGAGGACCACGACGTCGACCCGTTCGCCCAGCTCGGGCCAGGTGGCGAGCGCGAGCTCCATCTCAGGCTCCGAGGGTGCGCGTGAAGCCCGGCGGGATCACGATGTCGCCCGGGGTCAGGTCCTGCACCGACGACTTGCCCATGCCGAGGAGGGCCGAGTCCATGCCGCCACGGAGGATGTCGAGGACGTTCTCGACACCGGCCTGGCCGTTGGCGGCGAGGCCCCACAGGTACGCGCGGCCGATCATGACCGCCCGGGCGCCGAGGGCGACAGCCTTGACGACGTCGCTGCCGCGGCGCACTCCGCCGTCGAGGACGACCTCGACCTGGTCGCCGACGGCGTCGGCGATCGACGGCAGCACCCGGATCGGGGCCGGCGTGGTGTCGAGGTTGTTGCCGCCGTGGTTGGAGACCGAGATCGCGGTCATGCCCGCGTCCACCGCACGCTTGGCGTCGTCGACCCGGCAGACGCCCTTGAGCATCACGGGGCCGTCCCACTGCGAGCGCAGCCAGGCCAGGTCCTCCCACGTCGGGAGCGGGGTCTGCATCCACTCGTAGTACGCACCGAAGAAGGTCGGCGCCTTGCCGCCCGGCTCGACGAGGTTGGGCGCGGTCAGGTCCGGGATGTAGCCGGCACGGGCGAAGCGGGAGAGCCACCGCGGCCGCGCCAGGGTCTCGGGGGCGAACTGCAGCATGGCCTTCACGTCGAGCTTCTCGGGGATCGAGGGACTCCCCCAGTCACGACCCATCGAGAACGACCAGTCCGTCGTGACGATGAGGCCGCGGACGCCCGCCGCCTTGGCTCGCTCGAGGCGCTGCAGGATCGCGTCCCGGCTGCCCAGCCAGTAGATCTGGAAGAACGTCTGGGGGTTGGCCGCGACCACCTCCTCGACCGGCTTGCTCGCGAACGAGCTCAGCCCGGTGATGGTGCCGCGAGCGGCCGCGGCACGCGCGATGGCGACCTCGCCGTCGGGGTGCACGGCCTGCACACCGGTGGGCGAGCAGATCACCGGCAGCGAGATCTCCTCGCCCATGACGGTGGTGGCCAGGTCGCGCTTCGCGGACAGGCCGGCACAGTGCGGGGCGAGGCCGAGCTCGCCGAACGCCGTGGTGTTGTCGTCGTAGCTGACGCCCTTCTCCGAGCCGGCCAGCAGCGCGCTGTAGACGGACTTCGGGAGACGCTTCTTCGCGCGCCGCTGGGCCTCGGCGACGGTCTCGAACCAGGTCGTGGACATGACAGGGTGACTCCTCAGATGGGGCTCTCGTTGCAGAACCGGTCGGGCAGCTTGGTGGTGGCGGGGCCCAGCGACGTCGGGCGTCCGGGCATGCCGAGCACGACGGCGGCGGGGCGCGAGTGGTCCTGCGACGCCTGCGGCAGGCCGGAGCCGTCGCGGTTGGCCAGGGCCGCCTCGCTGTTGCCCTTCACGCATTCCGGGTCGGGGCCGTCGAGCGGCAGGCCGGTGAAGAACTTGGCGGCCATGCACCCGCCCCGGCACGCGTCGAACGCCGAGCAGGAGGCGCACGCGCCACCCGACTGCGGCTCGCGCAGCTGGGTGAAGAGCGCGGACTGCTGCCAGACCTGCTGGAAGCCTCCGTCCTCGAGCAGGTTGCCGGCCTTGAACGTGTCGTGGATGGCGAACGGGCAGGCGTAGACGTCGCCCACGGGGTCGATCAGGCAGACGACACGGCCGGCACCGCAGAGGTTGAGGCCGGGCAGCGCGTCGCCGAAGGCGGCGAGGTGGAAGAAGGAGTCCCCGGTGAGGACGCCCTCGCCCTTGGCGACCAGCCAGTCGTAGAGGAAGCGCTGGTCCTCCGCGGTCGGGTGCAGGTCGTCCCAGACGTCCGCACCGCGCCCGCTCGGCCGCAGCCGGGTGATCCGGAGCGTCGCACCGAAGCGGTCGGCGAGGGCCTGGAACTCGTCGAGCTGCCGCACGTTCTCCCGCGTCACGACGACGGAGATCTTGGAGTCCCTGAAGCCGGCGTCCTTGAGGTTCTGCAGCGCACGGACGGCCATGTCGAAGGAGCCGCGTCCCCGGACCGCGTCGTTGACCTCGGCGGTCGCGCCGTCCAGGGAGATCTGGACGTCGACGTAGTCGCTCGCCGCCAGCCAACGGGCCCGCTCGGGGGTGATCCGGACGCCGTTGGTGGAGAACTTCACGCCGACGTCGTGCGCGACGGCGTACTCCAGGAGCTCCCAGAAGTCGGGGCGCACGGTCGGCTCGCCGCCGCCGATGTTCACGTAGAAGACCTGCATGCGCTGGAGCTCGTCGATGACCGCCTTCGCCTGCTCGGTGCTGAGCTCGCGGGGGTCACGGCGGCCGGACGAGGACAGGCAGTGGACGCACGCGAGGTTGCACGCGTAGGTGAGCTCCCAAGTGAGGCAGATCGGCGCGTCCAGGCCGTGCTCGAACTGGTCGACGAGCCGTGGGACGGGAGTGCGCTCCGGGGCGTGTGCCGGGCGGGTGGGGGTGAGTGTCATGACGCTGCCGCCTCCTGACGCGGGCTGATCATGCCGGAGCGGGCCAGGGTGGCCAGGGCCGACAGGTAACGGGGGTGGTCGGCCTCGGCGATGCCGGCGGTGCGGAGTGCCGCGAGCGCCGAGGCCGACCGGTCGAGTGCCTCCACGACCCGCACGAGGGCGAGGTCCTTGAGGAACGAGAGGCGGCGCGATCCGAAGTCGTAGACGAGGGCACCGAACGGCTCGGGCCGGAGTACGACGGACGGCGTGCGCCGCCACGCGCCCTGCGGGTCGAAGGAGGTCATGGGGTCTCGTCCTCCCGGGTCAGTAGACGCCGCACATGCCGTCGATCGAGACCTCCTCGACGAGGAGCTCCTCCTCGAGCAGGTCGGTGTCGACGTCGGCGGAACGGGTGGTGTGAGCGGACATTTCCGGACTCCCTTCAGGTGGTTGGTGCCGTGGCAGAACCGACGTTAGGCAGCGGCGGCCGCGCTCAGCGCCGTCCGGAAGTGCACATCGGCCCGTCCGTTCGGAGGGGTTCGCGAGGCCTCGTCAGGCACGCGTCGACCGGCCCTCTCCGACCGGACAGGTGAGGTCCGGACCAAGCGGCCAGCACCCCCTCCTCACGCCGGATGGTTTGCGTTTCCCGTCCTCACACCCCGGCTGTGACGCGCCTTACGTTCGCCGATGTCACCCGTCCCAACAGGAGGTTTTCCCATGCAGGTTGACGAGCTGCTCAAGCCCTTCCCGATCAAGGAGTTCCACCCGTTCCCGCGTGCCCTCATGGGTCCGGGAGCGCACGAGCTCATCGGTCCCGAGGCCATCAAGCTGGGCTTCACCAAGCCCCTGGTCATGACGTCGGGCCTGCGTGGCACCAACGTCGTGCAGAAGATCGTGGACTCGCTGAAGTACCACGGCCTCGAGGCCGTCGTGTACGACAAGGTCGAGTCCAACCCCAAGGACTACAACGTCATGGACGCGGTGGCCCTGTACCAGCAGAACAAGTGCGACTCGTTCATCTCCATCGGTGGCGGCTCCTCGCACGACGCCTGCAAGGGCGCACGCATCTCCGTCGCCCACGACGGTCGCAACGTCAACGACTTCGAGGGCTTCAACAAGTCCGAGAACCCGAACAACCCACCGCACATCGCCGTCTCCACCACGGCCGGCACCGGCTCGGAGACCTCGTGGGCCTATGTCATCACCGACACCACGACGGACCCCGACAACCCGCACAAGTACGTCGCGTTCGACGACGCGTCGGTGGCCACCCTCGCCATCGACGACCCGGTGCTCTACTTCGACTGCCCGGTCGACTACACCGCGCAGTGCGGCTTCGACGTGCTCGCCCACGCCTCCGAGCCGTACGTCTCGCGCCTCAACTTCGAGCCCTCGCTCGGCAACGCGATCCGCGCCATCAAGCTGACCGCGGAGAACCTCCGCGAGGCGGTCTGGAACGGCCAGGACCTCAAGGGCCGCGAGGGCATGATGTACGCCCAGTACATCGCCGCCCAGGCGTTCAACTCCGGCGGCCTCGGCATCATCCACTCGATCTCGCACGCGGTGTCGGCGTTCTACGACACCCACCACGGCCTGAACAACGCCATCGCGCTGCCCCGCGTGTGGGCGTTCAACATGCCGGCCCAGTACGGCCGGTTCGCCGACATCGCCGAGGCGATGGGCGTCGACACCCGCGGCATGACGAAGGTCCAGGCCGCCGACGCGGCGCTGGCGGCCGCCATCCGGCTCCTGCGCGACGTCGGCATCCCGGAGAACTTCGTCTCCGTCACCCAGGACACCTACTCCAAGAACCGCCTCGGCCAGGGTCCGACGAAGTACTACGAGAACGCGAAGGTGATCAAGGGCGACGCCGAGGACGTCGACCGGATCACGAACCACGTCCTCGGCGACGCCTGCACCCCCGGCAACGCCAAGGAGTGCACCTTCGAGACGGTGCGCCCCGTCGTCGAGCACTGCATGACCGGCGACCTGGACGACCTCCTGTCCTGAGCCTGTCGCGTGACCGACCCACGGTCACCCGCGTCTCGGTCCGGCCCGGGCGGGCACCCAGCCCCCGGGCCGGACCGGTCCACCCCTCCCCCTTCACTGACGTCGCCCCAGGAGGCACCCATGTCCGCCCAACCCCTCGACGACCAGACCTTCGACAGCCAGCCCGGCGGCCACCGGGGCTTCGTCGACGTCGGCGACGTCATCGACCAGTTCGCCGACCACGGCTACCTCGCCGACCAGCGCCTCGCCACCACCGTCTTCCTCCAGGCCCACCTCGAGAAGCCGATCCTGCTCGAGGGGCCGGCCGGCGTCGGCAAGACCCAGCTGGCGAAGTCGCTGGCCGAGGTCACCGGGCGGCGGCTGCTCCGGCTGCAGTGCTACGAGGGCCAGGACGAGACCACCGCCCTGTACGAGTGGGACTACGGCAAGCAGCTCCTCTACACCCAGCTGATGCGCGAGAAGGTCGGCGCCCTCGTCGCCGACGCCCCCGACCTCGCCACGGCCGTCGACACCCTCGCCGGGGAGGAGAGCGTCTTCTTCTCCGAGCGCTTCCTGGCCGCGCGCCCCTTGCTCGAGGCGATCCGCTCGGAGGAGCCGGTGATCCTGCTCGTCGACGAGGTGGACCGTGCGGACGAGGCGCTCGAGGCCGTGCTGCTCGAGCTCCTCGCGGAGTACCAGGTCTCGGTGCCCGAGCTGGGCACCTTCCGCGCCCGTCACACGCCGTACGTCATCCTCACCTCGAACAACACCCGCGACCTGTCCGCGGCCCTCAAGCGGCGCTGCCTGCACCTCTTCCTCGACTACCCCGACGCCGAGCGCGAGCTGGACATCATCCGCTCCAAGCAGACCGGTCTCCCCGACGAGCTGGCCCGCCAGCTGGTCGGCATCGTCCGCGGCCTGCGCGAGCTCGACCTGCGCAAGGCACCGAGCATCTCCGAGACCGTCGACTGGGCGCGGACCCTGGCCGTCCTCGGTGCCGAGGAGCTCACCGCCGAGACGCTGTCGGCGACCGCCAACGTGGTCGTGAAGTACGAACGCGACCTTCGCCGGGCGCTCGAGGCGCTGCCGCGCATGGTCGACCCGAACGCCGTCGTCCCCGACCACCTCCACGGTCACGGTCACGGGCACGGGCACGACCACGGGCACGACCACGGGCACGACCACGGGCACGGGCACGCGAAGGGCGCTCACACCCACGGTGACGCCGACGAGCCCGACGGGGCAGAGGTACGCCGCGCGATGGACCTCCCCGGCCGGCACGACGAGGCGTACTACGGCACCGGCTCGATGGGCCCCGCGCGCCCCGTGCCCGCCGGCCAGGGCGCCCGCTCGTTCGGCTCCCGCCGCCGGCCCTTCTGACGCGGGAGAGGCTGAGCCATGGACGGCGCGCTCCACCGCTTCGTGCGGCTGCTGCGGCTGCACGGTGTCCGTATCGGGATCTCCGAGGTCGTCGACGCGTCCCGTGCCGCAGGTGCGCCCGGTGTCCTCGAGGACCGGGACCTGCTGCGCAGCGCGCTGCGCGTGACGCTGGTCAAGGACCAGCGCGACGAAGCGGCGTTCGACCGGGTCTTCGACCGGTTCTTCCACCTGCGTGCCGTGCTCGACTCGCCCGATGAGCACGGGCACTCGCACGCCCACGACGACCTGGAGGACGACGGCGACCTGGAGGAGTTCGTGCTCTCGGAGGAGCCCGGCCGGACGCCTGACCAGGGGCACAGCCACGGCAAGCCCCAGGACATCCGCGACTTCTTCGACCCCGAGGACCTCGCGCAGCAGTACAACCTCCACCAGGAGGCCAACAAGCTCGACATGGCCTCGATGACCGACGAGATCGTGCTCTCCAACGACGGCGCGGACTCCCGGGCCGACGCCGCGCGGGTCCAGCTGGACACCTCCCGGCTGCACAACCCGGGCCGTCCGGGCAAGATCGCCGACCGCCCCGGGACACGGCTCGACTCGGAGCTGACCGTAGCCGAGGAGATGGCCCTCCTGGCCTGGCTCGACGAGGGCGAGGACGAGACGGTCGAGGGCAGCACGGTCGGCGCGGGAGAGCTCGCCGCGCTCCGCACGGCGCTCTCCGGCCTCCTCGAGGGACTGCCCGACGCACTGCAGCGCCACCTCGAGGAGCTGCTCGCCACCGAAGCCGCGATCGAGACCCGTGAAGCGCGGGCTCGCGAGATCGACCGGATCGGCGAGGCGGAGCGCGCCACCCTCGAGGAGTCACTGCGCCGGCTGGTCCGCAGCCTGCACGGCGCTCCCCGCGCCCGTCGCCGGGAGGCGGCGCGTGGCAGCATCGACGGCTCGCGCACGATGCGCCGCAACCTGCGCAGCGACGGGGTGCCCTTCCGGCCGGTGACGGTCGCGAAGGTGACCGACCGCCCGCGGCTCCTGGTGCTGGCCGACGTGTCGCTCTCGGTCCGCGCCGCGGCCCGCTTCACGCTCCAGCTGGTCCACGGGCTGCAGGGCATGGCCTCGCACGTGCGGACCTTCGCCTTCGTCTCCGACCTGGTCGAGGTGACCGACCTCTTCGCCGAGCACCAGATGGAGGAGGCACTCTCGCTGACCCTGTCCGGGCTCCCCGCAGGAGGCGTCCTCGACGTCGACACCGACTCCGACTACGGCGCGGCGTTCGGCCAGTTCCTCGACGAGTTCGGCGGAGGCGTCAACCGGCGCACCACCGTCGTCGTCCTCGGCGACGGGCGGAGCAACGGCAACGACCCCGGCCTGCGTGCCTTCGAGGAGATCGCGCGCCGGGCTCGCGAGACGATCTGGATCACCCCCGAGCCGCGCTGGTCGTGGGGGCTGGGCAGCTGCGACCTGCCGGCGTACGCCGCCCACTGCGACCGGGTCCACGTCGTACGCGACCTCGCCGGTCTCGACCTCGTGACCTCCCACCTGACGGAGGTGGCGCGATGACCCTCGCCGCACCGATCGACCCGCTGCCCGCCGGCGCCCGCGGCGTGTACGCCGACGACCTGGTCGAGGTCGTCCGGACCCGTGAGGTCCCGCCGGGCGCCGTCCGGACGGTGTCGTTCGCGTTCTGGACCGACCACGACCGGGTCCACCTCGCGCACGACCTCCCACCCGCGCGGATCGACAACGACCTCGCGGGCCTCGTGGCGGCCGAGCTGTTCGCCCCCGGCTGGCTGGAGGGGAGCGAGCTCTTCGAACGGCTGATGACCGGGCTCGTCGTCAGCTCGGCGGACGACGCGCTGACGGCCTGGACCCTCTTCTACCGCAACACCCTGGACCGGCTCGCCGGGCTCACCCACGGCTCGGTCCCCCGCGCCGCCGTGCCACCAGCGAGCGACCTGGTCGAGGGCTCGCTCGCGGGCTACGCACCGGTCTATGCGCACGCGGCAGGCCTGATCGAGCCGGGTTCGGTCCTCGAGCTCGGCAGCTGCTTCGGCTTCTTCAGCCTCTTCGCCGCCGACCGCTTCGACGTGACGGCGAGCGACCTGTCGGCCAACACCGTGCGCCTGCTCGCGCGCGTCGCACCGCTGCTGGGCCGGACGATCGACACCGTCATCTGCGACGCCGCGCGGGTGCCGCGACCCTCGAGGTCGTACGACACCGTGGTCGCCCTGCACCTGCTCGAGCACCTGCCGGTCGAGCACGGGGTCGCCGTCCTCCGCGAGATGCAGCGGCTGGCCCGGCGACGCGTCGTGGTCGCGGTCCCGTTCGAGGACGAGCCGACGGCTGCCTACGGGCACGTGCGCGTCTTCACCTCCCGCACCCTCGTCGAGATGGCCGACGCGAGCGGGTGGTGGTGGACGGTCCACGAGCACCACGGAGGGTGGCTGGTCCTGGACCGGCCCTGAGGCGGTGGCGGCCGCGCGTGCCGCCACCGCTCTAGATGAAGCCCTCCTTGCTGGCCACGTAGACCGCCTCGGCGCGCCGGGAGACCTGCAGCTTCCGCATGATGTTGCAGACGTGGAACTTCGCCGTGGTCTCGGAGATGAAGAGCTGCTGGCCGATCCCCCGGTTGGACATGCCGCGTGCGAGCAGTCGCAGGACGTCCTGCTCCCGGTCGGTCAGCTGCCGGTTCTCGGCCGCCGAGCCGGCGTTGATGCCCCGCACCATGGCCGCGGCACTGCGCGAGTCGAACGCGCTCTCGCCCCGGTTGACCGCGCGGATCGCCCGCACGAGCTCGGAGGTGTCGACCTCCTTGACGACGTAGCCGCGCGCTCCCTGGTGGATCGCCTCCAGGACGAGGTGGTCGTCGATGACGGTGGTGAGCACCAGGACCGCGACCTCCGGATGCGCCTTGTGCAGCCGGGCACACAGCTCGATGCCCTCGTTGTCGGTCGAGGGCGAGAGCCGCAGGTCCAGGAGCACGACCTCGGGGCGGGTCGAGGCGACGACCGCGAGCGCCTGCGCCGACGAGCCGGCCTCGCCGACGACCCGCAGGTCGGCCTCGCGTTCGAGGACCGAGCGAAGTCCCTGGCGCACCATCGCGTGGTCGTCGACGAGGACGATGCCGATGCTGGCGACGCCCTGCGAGAGCGGGGTGGGGTCGGGCCCGGGCAGATCGGCGGCCGTGGTCATGGTGGTCATGGGAATCGCGCTCCTCAGGTGGTGGCGGATGCTGAAGCGGGGACGAGGGGGATGCGGGACTCGACGGCGACGCCGCCGGCGCGCGACCGGCGGATCGAGAAGGTGCCGCCGAGCGCCTCCGCGCGGAGCGCCATGCCCACCAGCCCCCGATGCCGGCCGTCGGCGGTCCCGCGCCGGGCCAGCCGGACGGTCCGGCGCATCGCGGCCGGGTCACCGTCGCCGTCGTCGCTCACGCGGAGGACGACAGCCGAATCGAGGTAGCGCAGCCGCACCAGCGCCTTCCGGGCATCGGAGTGCATCGCGACGTTGAAGAGCGCCTCCCCCGCGGTGCGCGCGAGAGCGTGCTCTGCCGCCGTCCCCAGGGGGATCGGACTGCCCTCCACGCGGAGCCGCACGGTCAGGTGCGGACGGTGCTGGGAGGCCACTTCGGCGAGCAGCTCGGGAAGGCTCGCGACGTCCTCGGCCGCACGTTCGTGGTGCAGTGCGTAGATGACCGACCGGAGCTGCTCGGTGGCGGTCGACATCAGGTCGCGCGCACGGTCGAGCTCTGTGAGGGCGGTGGCGGCCGCCTGCGGGTGCGTACCCGGCGCCAGGTCGCGCCGGGCGACCTCGAGCACGAGGCCGGCCGTCAGCACGGTCTGGGCCACGCTGTCGTGGAGCTCGAGGGCGATGCGCCGGCGTTCGTTGTCGATCAGCTCGCGCTGGTCGGCCACCCGCAGCCGCTGCTCGGCGGCACGCAGCTCCTCGTCCCGCACCGAGAGGAGCCGGGCCTGCTCCGAGACCTCGTCGAAGAGCTGGTGGGCACGCCTCTGCTGGGCGAGACCGGTCCGGTAGAGGTCGCCGGTGTGCAGCGAGACCGCTGCGAGGTTCGCGAGGATGTGGAGCGCCGACAGGTCGGGTGTCTCCAGCGGGACGTCACCGTGTGGCGCCACCACGAGCGCGCCGATCGCGTGGCCGTCGAGGAGCATCGGTACGACGACGGCGCCCGCGTCGTTCTGCATCGCCCGGGTCGGCAGGATCCCCGAGGAGATCGCCTCGATCGCCTCCGTCGCATCCGGCGGGAGCTCACCGAGAGCGTCCCGGACCAGACCGACGGCGTCGAGGGCGAGGAACCGCGGCCGCGTCGACGGCAGCGCATGCGCCGTCAGCGCGAGCAGCGCCCACCGGGCGTCAAGGTGACGGGAGGCGACCCGCACGATCTTCTCCAGCAGCGGTCGCGGACCCTCCACGGGGTGCACGAGCGCACCGGAGATGGAGTCCATGGCAGCAACGGTGCGCTGCAGCCGCTCGTTCGACCGCTGGTAGGCGTTGTAGTACGTCTGCTTGCCGGAGCGGACACCGGTGAGCGCAGCCAGGTCGGGCAGGGACCGCCGCCCGCCGTCGGTCGGTGGCCGTGAGCGCGGCTGGGTGGTCACAGCGACTCGCGGAAGATCCCGGCGATGTCGTCCTGGCCCGCGGGACGAGGGTTCGTGGCGAGGCAGGCGTCGCGTACGGCGGTGATGGACATGCGCTCGACGTCCTGGTCGGTCACCCCGAGGGCCCCGAGGCGGCGCGGGGCGCCCACGGACTCGGCGAGGTCCTGGACGTACTGCGCGAGCAGCTCGGCCGCCTCAGCCGCTGGAACGCCGGCCACCGGGAGGCCCATGGCTCCGGCGAGGACCGCGAACCGCTCCGGGACCACAGCCGCGTTGAACCGGATCACGTGCGGGAGCAGGACGCCGTTGACCACGCCGTGCGGCAGGTCGAACAGACCACCGACCTGGTGGCTCATCGCATGCGTCGCACCGAGGATCGAGTTGGAGAAGGCGAGGCCCGCCTCGAGGCTGGCCTGGGCCATCCAGAGCCGCGCCTGCTCGTCGCCGGGCGCCTCGACGTTGCGCCGGAGGGCCTGCGCGACGAGGCGCGCAGCCGAGAGCGCGTGCCCGTCCGCCAGCGGGTTGTGGCCGAGGGACACGAACGACTCGACCGCGTGGGTCAGGGCGTCGAGCCCGGTGGCAGCCGCGAGGTCCTGCGGCATCGTGCTCAGCAGGCGGGGATCCGTCACGGAGATGTCGGGCACCAGGGAGCGGCCCATGATGGTCATCTTCACGGCGTGCGCCGTGTCCGTGACGATGCAGAACTGGGAGACGTCGGACCCGGTGCCCGCGGTGGACGGGATCATCAGGAGGGGCGGGATCGGGTTCACGACCCGGTCGACCCCGGCGTAGTCGCTGATGGAGCCACCGTTGCCGCTCAGGATCGCGACCCCCTTGGCGGCGTCCAGCGCGGAGCCGCCCCCGATGCCGATGATGACGTCGCCACCGCACTCGACGTACGCCGCGAGCGCCGCGTCGATCTCGTGGTCTTTCGGGTTGGGGGTGACACCGGCCCAGACCTGCGGGTCGAGGCCGACGTCGCGCAGGTGGTGGACCAGCTCGGCGACCCACCCTGCGTCGATGATGCCGGGGTCCGTGACGACGAAGGGCCGGCGTGCACCGAGGCGTCCCGCGCAGAACCCCGCCTCCGCGAGGGAGCCGAGTCCGAACACCATCTCCGGGACGTGGAACTTCAGCAGACGTCGTTCGTCTCTCTGGAGCGGGCGCACTGCTGCGGATGTCGCGAGCATCGAACGAATACCTCCTCGACCCGTCACCGGCGTCGCACCCGAGTGACGGTTGCCACACGCTAGTTGCGCCAAGGTTGCAATCCGGTTGCGCCGGGACCGGCTGCGGCGCCGGGCGTCGCGGCCGTGGCCGCACCCCACCGCTCCTCGACGCGGGCGACCTTCCAGAACGCGACCGAGCCCGCCCAGGCGAGCAGGAAGAGCAGCACGATGCCGTAGCCGACGTACTCCAGGTCGAGGTCGAGGAAGACCCGGAGCGGGCCGCCGAGCTGCTCGCCGAGCATCGTCCCGAGGGTCGCGACGCCGATCGCCAGCGCGACCACCACGGAGAGCGCCGTGACGGTCAGGTTGTAGTAGACCTTCCGGACCGGACGGGAGAAGGCCCACCCGTAGGCGACGTTCATGAAGGCGCCGTCGAGGGTGTCGAGCAAGGACATCCCGGCCGCGAAGAGGACCGGCAGCGTGACCACTGCCCACCAGGGCAGGCTCGCCACCGCGGCACCTCCGGCGATCACCAGGAGCCCGATCTCGCTGACCGTGTCGAAGCCGAGACCGAAGAGGAAGCCGATCGGGTACATGTGCCACGGCTTGCGCACCGCGCGGTTGACCCTGGCGAGCAGGCGGCTGAGGAGCCCACGTGCGTCGAGGCTGCGGTCGAGCGCCGCCTCGTCGTAGTGCCCGCGCCTCATGCCACGGAAGACCCGCACGATCCCGACGAGCGCCGTCAGGTTCAGCGCCCCGATCGCGAGGAGGAAGACCCCGCTGACGGACGGACCCCAGACGTCCGCGGTCCGGAGCAGGGCGGAGTCGGTGTCCTGCACGCCGGTGGCCAGCGCCCTGACCCCGAAGGCGATGCCCATCACCATCGCGAGGACGACCGAGCTGTGGCCCAGGCTGAACCAGAAGCCGACGCTGACGGGGCGCTGGCCGTCGGCCATCAGCTTCCTGGTCGTGCCGTCGATGGCGGCGATGTGGTCGGCGTCGAAGGCATGCCGCATGCCGAGGGTGTACGCCGTCAGGCCGAGGCCGAGCCCGAGGACGCCGTCACCGACCGCGTAGTGACGCGGGGCGACGACCCCCAGCAGCAGGCCCCATCCGAGGAGGTGCAGGGCGAGCACGAAGCCGAGGGTCCGCAGGAGCGACGCCTTCTCCTCGCGGCCGAGGACCGGACGACGGGCGGTGCTGGTCATGGTCATGTCCGCGACCATGGGTGTTGTTGCGAGGGCTTCGCAACAAGCCGGAGCGAGGACCGTCCGGTCGGAGAGGGCGGTCGGCCCGGATGGCCAGCCAGGTGCCCCGCCCCGTCGGCCGAGGCCGGACGCCGCGCTCGCAACGTCGTTGCAACGTGAACGGTGTCACACTGTCCAGATGGACACCGGGATGCGTGCCGAGGTCGCCGCGTCGTGGCACCGGTCCGCCGCGGCCGGTGTTCCCGCCGACGAGGTGGCGGCGCCGATCACCCTCGACGACGGCCAGCTGCGGTCGGTGCGCGCCGACCACCCGCTCGCCCGGGTCTTCCCGCTCCTCGACGACGTCCTCGGCCAGGCGGCCCGCGACTGCGATGCGGTGATGGCCGTCTCCGACGAGGCCGGCCAGCTGCTGTGGGTCTGCGGCTCGGGCACGGCCCTGCGTCGCGCGGAGTCGATCGGCTTCGTGGAGGGCAGCAACTGGGACGAGCGGCTCGCGGGCACCAACGCACCCGGCCTGGCGCTGCGGCTGGACCAGCCCAGCAGCATCGTCCGGGGAGAGCACTTCCGCCACGCCGTGCGCGGCTGGAGCTGTGCAGCGGCACCCATCCACGACCCGGGCAGCTCCCAGCTCCTGGGCGTCCTCGACGTCACCGGCGGCGACGAGATCGTCGTCCCCCAGACGATGGCGCTGGTGCGGGCGACCGTCCGGCTCGCCGAGACCGAGCTGGCGCGTGACCGGCTGGTCAGCCGGGTCCCGAGCCCGCGCTCGGGCCGTCCCTGCATCCGCATCGAGGCGCTCGGCCGCAACGACGCCCTCCTCAGCATCGACGACGACCGTGGCCACACGGGGCACCTGCGCCTCTCGCCCCGCCACAGCGAGCTCGTCCTGCTCCTGGCGAGCACGCCCCGCGGCCTCTCCGGCGACGAGCTGAGCGTGCTCCTCTACGAGGACGAGAGCGGCTCCTCGACGCTGCGTGCCGAGCTCAACCGCCTCCGCCACCTCCTCGGAGACACGTTCTTCGGATCCCGGCCCTACCGGCTGCTCACCGACGTCGCCGGCGACTGGCTGGCGATCGAGGCGCACCTGGCGGCCGGAGACGTCGCCGGAGCGCTGCGCAGCTTCCGGGGCCCTCTGCTCCCGCGGTCGACGGCGCCGGGCGTCGTACGCCTGCGGGAGGTGCTCACGGAGCAGCTCCGGGCCGCCGTCATGCACGCCGGCCAGCCGGACCTGATGTCCGCCTGGACACGGTCCGCGTGGGGAGCAGACGACTACGAGATGTGGATGCGGCAGCGCGACCTGCTGCCGCCGGGCTCCCCGCTGTGGGCGCTGGCCCAGGGCCAGCTGGCCCGGCTGGACCGCGAGTTCGCGCACTGACCTCTCCGTTCGGACAGGTTTTGCCAGCGGCACCGGCACAGCAACGTGGTCGCAACGTCCCGGCTCCTAGCGTCATGTGAACGGCGTCACAGTCGACGCCCGGTCCCACACACAGGAGCATTCAGATGACCATCTACGCAGCCCCGGGCCAGCCGGACTCGCTCGTCTCCGTCAAGAGCCGCTACGGCCACTTCATCGGTGGCGAGTGGGTGGACCCGATCAAGGGTCAGTACTTCGAGAACATCTCGCCGGTCAACGGCAAGCCCTTCACCGAGATCGCCCGCGGCACCGCCGAGGACATCGAGGCCGCGCTCGACGCCGCGCACGCCGCCTTCCCCACGTGGAAGAAGACCTCGGCCACCGAGCGCGCGAACCTCCTCAACAAGATCGCCGACCGGATCGAGGAGAACCTCGAGTCGATCGCGGTCGCCGAGTCGTACGACAACGGCAAGCCGGTGCGCGAGACGCTCGCCGCCGACATCCCGCTGACGATCGACCACTTCCGCTACTTCGCCAGCGTGCTGCGCGCCCAGGAGGGCACCGCCGGCGAGCTGGACGAGAACACGGTCGCCTACCACTTCCACGAGCCGCTCGGCGTGGTCGGCCAGATCATCCCGTGGAACTTCCCGATCCTGATGGCGGCGTGGAAGCTGGCACCCGCCCTGGCCGCCGGCAACTGCGTCGTCCTCAAGCCGGCCGAGCAGACCCCGTGGTCGATCCTCAAGGTCCTCGAGGTGATCGCCGACCTGCTCCCGGCCGGCGTGCTCAACGTCGTCAACGGCTTCGGCGTCGAGGCCGGCAAGCCGCTGGCCACCTCGAGCCGCGTCGCGAAGGTCGCCTTCACCGGCGAGACCACGACCGGCCGCCTGATCATGCAGTACGCCGCGGAGAACATCATCCCGGTCACCCTCGAGCTCGGCGGCAAGTCGCCCAACGTCTTCTTCGAGTCGGTGGCGGCCGAGAAGGACGCCTTCTACGACAAGGCTCAGGAGGGCTTCGCGCTCTTCGCCCTCAACCAGGGCGAGGTCTGCACCTGCCCGTCGCGTGCGCTGATCCAGGAGTCGATCTACGACGAGTTCCTCGACGACGCCGTCGTCCGCGTGGAGAAGATCATCCAGGGCAACCCGCTCGACACCACCACGATGATCGGCGCGCAGGCCTCCCAGGACCAGCTGGAGAAGATCCTGTCCTACATCGAGATCGGCAAGGCCGAGGGCGCGAAGGTCCTCACCGGCGGCGAGCGCAACGTCCTCGACGGGGACCTCGCCGGCGGCTACTACGTGAAGCCGACCATCTTCGAGGGCCACAACAAGATGCGGATCTTCCAGGAGGAGATCTTCGGCCCCGTCGTCTCCGTGGCGAAGTTCAGCGACGAGGCGGAGGCGCTCGAGACCGCCAACGACACGCTCTACGGCCTCGGCGCCGGTGTCTGGTCGCGCGAGGGCTCGCAGGCCTACCGTGCGGGCCGGGAGATCCAGGCCGGCCGCGTCTGGACGAACTGCTACCACCTCTACCCCGCGGGTGCGGCGTTCGGCGGCTACAAGCAGTCCGGCATCGGTCGCGAGACCCACAAGATGATGCTCGACCACTACCAGCAGACGAAGAACCTCCTGGTGTCGTACTCCCCCGACGCCCTCGGCTTCTTCTGACAGGCGGTGACCCGGTGATGACCAGTCCTCTTCCGCACCGGGTCGACCTCACCGGTGAGGCGGCGGAGCTCCTCCGCCGCCTCACCACCGAGCACGGCCCGCTGATGTTCCACCAGTCCGGCGGATGCTGCGACGGCTCCGCCCCCATGTGCTACCCCGACGGCGAGTTCCGCCTCGGGGGCTCCGACGTCCACCTGGGCGACCTCGACATCGGCCTGGACCGCGCGGTGCCCGTGTGGATGTCGAAGTCCCAGTTCGAGTACTGGAAGCACACCCACCTGACCATCGACGTCGTGAAGGGCCGCGGAGCCGGCTTCTCCGTGGAGGCGCCGCACGGCGTGCGGTTCCTGATCCGCTCGCGGATCCTCACCGACGAGGAGTACGCCGCGCTCGAGGCTGCCGGGAGCGGGGTCTGACATGGCCGGGGTGATGCGCGAACGCAGCATGCAGGCACCCGGCGGCACAGGCCGGTCGAAGCGCTCGCTGGTCCAGCGGGGCTGGGTCGTGGTGGCCACGCACCGCGGGCCGTGGCGGGCCGGCGGTCCCCACCCGTGGGGCACCGCGCACCTCAAGCGGATCGGCGCCGCGCAGACCGCCTGCGGCCAGCCGGCCCAGGGCTGGCGCGGCTTCTGGCACCTCGACTTCCGCACCGACGTCGACAGTCCGTGCCCCGCGTGCACGGCCGTCCTGCGCGCGGAGACCGGCGACGCGGGCGGCCGGACGGACACCCCGTCGGGTGTCCGCTCGGGCATCCCCTCGGGCGCCCCGGAGGCCTAGGCTGGCGAGCGTGCGGTGGCGGCGGTCGAGGCGGTCCCGGCTCGGCGGCGAGGCCGACCGGGCCACGTTCCGCACGCTCCACACCGCCGGACTCGCCTCGCCCGCGCTGCGCGAGGGGCTGACCACGGCCAGCGCGACCCGGGCGAGCCGGCACCTGCGGGCGCTCCTGGGCGTACCTGCCCTGGCGCTGACCGACGACCGTGCGGTGCTGGCCTGGGACGGCGCCGACGACCACCACCGCGAGCACGCGGCGCGGCTGGCCGGGCAGGCGGCGGCGAGCGGCCGCACCACCGTGGCCGGTCCCCACGACCTCGACTGTGGCCGGTCGGGCTGCCAGGCACGGCATGCGATCGTGGCGCCGATCGTCGTCGACGACCGGATCGTCGGCACCCTCCAGGCGTACGCCGACCACTCCTCCGGCGCCCTGGTGCGCGCGACCGACGAGGTGACCCGCTGGGTCGCCGGCCAGCTGGAGCTGGCCGAGCTCACCGGCAGCCGGACGCGGCTGGCCGAGGCCGAGCTGCGTGCGCTGCGCGCCCAGATCAGCCCGCACTTCGTCTACAACGCCCTGACCACCATCGCCAGCTTCGTGCGCACCGACCCCGACCGCGCCCGCGACCTGCTGCTCGACTTCGCGGACTTCACCCGCTACTCGTTCCGGCGCCACGGCGACTACACCACGCTGGCCGAGGAGCTGAAGTCCGTCGAGCGCTACCTGCTGCTGGAGCAGGCGCGCTTCGGCGACCGGCTCCAGGTCACGCTGCGGGTGGCCCCCGAGGTGCTGCCCGTCGTCGTCCCCTACCTCTGTCTCCAGCCGCTGGTCGAGAACGCCGTGAAACACGGCCTGGCCCGCACCGACGGCGCCGGCCAGATCAGCATCGTGGCCCGCGACCACGACCAGGAGTGCGTGCTGGAGGTCGAGGACAACGGCGCCGGCGAGGACCCCGAGCGGGTGCGCCGCGCACTCGCCGGCGACACCGAGCTGGACTCGGTCGGCCTGGGCAACGTCGACCAGCGGCTCCGTACCAGCTTCGGCGACGACCACGGCCTCGTCGTGGAGACGGCGCCGGGTGCCGGCACCAAGGTGATCCTCCGGGTCCCCAAGTTCGCACCGGGAGTGAGCATCGGATGAAGCAGATGGACGTCCTCGTCGTCGACGACGAGGCCCCCGCCCGCGACGAGCTGGCCTGGCTGCTGGAGCGCGACCCGCGCATCGGCACCGTGCGCTCCGCTGGCTCCGCCGCCGAGGCCCTGCGGGTGCTGCAGGAGGGCAGCGTCGACGCGGTCTTCCTCGACATCCACATGCCCGGCCTCAGCGGGCTCGACCTGGCGCAGGTCCTCTCGAACTTCAAGGAGCCGCCACCGGTCGTCTTCGTGACCGCCCACGACGAGCACGCCGTCGACGCCTTCGACCTGCGCGCGGTCGACTACGTGCTCAAGCCGGTGCGCGAGGACCGCCTTGCCGAGGCGGTCCGCCGCCTGGTCGCCGGGCAGGCACCCCCGGCCCGGGAGGCCGACGACCAGATCCCGGTCGAACGCGGCGGCGTCACGCGCTTCATCCGGCGGCGCGACGTCCGCTACGTCGAGGCACAGGGCGACTACGCCCGCCTGCACACCGCGACCGACAGCCACCTGGTCCGGACACCACTGACCACGCTCGCCGAGCAGTGGGCACCGGCCGGATTCGTGCGGATCCACCGCTCCCTGCTGGTCAACCTCGCGCACGTGCGCGAGGTCCGCATGGACGAGGGCCGGTGCACGGTGGTCGTCGGCGACGTCCCGCTGCAGGTCAGCCGCCGGCACACGCGGGAGCTCCGGGAGGTGCTCACCCGCCGCACACCACGGAGCACGCCGTGAGCGACATCCCGCCGCCACCGCGCGTCCGGGTGACCGGGCCGCCCCGCCACACCACCCGGCGTACGCCGCTGCCGCGAGCGCGCGAGATCGACGCGGCCACGCCGGTCGGCGAGATCTACCTCGGCTCGTTGCTGCGCGAGCAGGCCCGGCTGGCGGCGCGGATCCTCGCCGTGCTCTTCGGTGTGCTCGGGTCGGTGCCGCTGGTCTTCCACCTGTGGCCCGCCCTCGCGGCGCACCGGGTGGTCGGCGTACCCGTCGCGTGGTGGGTGCTCGGGGTGCTCGCCTACCCGTTCCTGCTGCTGCTCGGCTGGGCCTACGTCCGGCGGGCCGAGCGCAACGAGCGCGACTTCGCGGCCCTCGTCGACGTGGTCGCGGAGGAACCGTGACCGGCATCGTCGCGGTCGTCCTGGTCACTGTGGCGACCCTGGTGATCGGGGCGTGGGGCCTGCGGTTCTCGCGCACCACGAGCGACTTCTACGTCGCGTCGCGCACGGTGCGCCCGGCGCTCAACGCCAGCGCGATCGGCGGCGAGTACCTCTCCGCCGCGTCGTTCCTCGGGGTCGCGGGCCTGCTCCTCGTCTTCGGCGCCGACATGCTCTGGTACCCGGTCGGCTGGACCGCGGGCTACCTCGTCCTGCTCGTGCTCGTCGCGGCGCCGCTGCGGCGCAGCGGGGCCTACACGCTGCCGGACTTCGCCGAGGCCCGCATGGGGTCGCGCCGGGTCCGCGGGCTCTGCTCGGCGATGGTGGTGGGCATCGGCTGGCTCTACCTGCTGCCGCAGTTCCAGGGCGCCGGCGTGACGCTGTCGGCCACGACGGGGGCGCCGAGCTGGGTCGGGCCGGTCGTGGTCGCCGTGGTCGTGCTGGTCAACGTCACCTCGGGCGGCATGCGGTCGATCACCTTCGTGCAGGCGTTCCAGTACTGGCTCAAGCTCACCGCCCTGCTGCTCCCGGCGGCCGTGCTCGTCGCCGTCTGGATCGGCGACGGACGGCCGGCGCCCACCACCCGCGGTCCGGCAGCGTGGGACCTGCCGCTCGCCGACGGCGGGGCCCTCGGCCTGTACACGACCTGGTCGCTGATCCTCGCGACCTTCCTCGGCACGATGGGCCTGCCCCACGTCGTCGTCCGCTTCTACACGAACCCCGATGGCCGCGCCGCCCGCCGCACGACGCTCTTCGTGCTCGCACTGCTCGGGCTCTTCTACGTCATTCCGCCGGTCTACGCCGCCCTCGGACGCGTGTACGCCGGAGACCTCGCCGCCCGCGGCACCGGCGACACCCTCGTGCTCGATCTGCCCTCCCTGGTGCTGCCCGGCCTGTCCGGGGACCTGCTGACCGGGCTGGTGACGGCCGGGGCGTTCGCTGCGTTCCTCTCGACGAGCTCGGGGCTCTCGATCGCGGTCGCCGGCGTCCTCAGCCAGGACCTCACCGGCCGGCTGCCGAGAGCCCGCAGCGGTCCGGTGACGGCGTTCCGGCTGGGCGCTGCGCTCGCGGTCCTCGTGCCTGCCGCTGCGGCCCTCGCCGCACCCGACGTACCGGTCGCGCGGGTGGTCGGCCTCGCCTTCGCCCTCGCCGCCTCGACCTTCGCGCCGCTGCTGCTGCTCGGCATCTGGTGGCGGGGGCTCACGCCGGCCGGCGCGATCGCCGGTCTCGTCGTGGGCGGGATCGGCTCCGGCGTGAGCGTGGTGTGGACCCTCGCCGACCCGGCGCGCGAGGGCTGGGTCGACGCCCTGCTCGGTCAGCCGGCGGCGTGGAGCGTCCCGCTGGCGTTCCTGACGATGGTCGGCGTCTCGCGTGCGACGGCGGCCTCGGTGCCACCCCACGTGCGCCGGTTCCTGGTCCGGCTGCACACCCCCGAGGCCGTCGAGCTCGACCGCGGCTGACCGCTCGTCGCCGCAGACGGACCGCTCGTCGCACGACCCTTCCCGCCGGGCGCACGGACCGGCCGCACCCCTGCCGCAGGACTTGTGACGGGCGCCACATTGAGCGCGTCAGATTCGTGCTCCTGAAAGGCCCCCGTCATGAGCAGCTCCGTCCACGAGCAGGCCGACCGGCACGACCCGGTCTACGACCGGCTCCACGCGACGCCGGAGTTCCACGAGCTCCGCACCCGCTACCGCGGGTTCGCGTTCCCGGCGACCGTCGCCTTCCTCACCTGGTACCTCACCTATGTGGTCCTCTCCAACTGGGCGGGCGACTTCATGTCCACGAAGGTCGTCGGCAACATCAACGTCGCCCTCGTCTTCGGCCTGCTGCAGTTCGCGACGACGTTCGCGATCGCCTGGCTCTACGCGCGCTACAGCAACGCGCGCCTCGACCCGCTCGCCCGCTCGCTCAACGCCCAGTACGAGGAGGGCCGGCGATGAACCACCAGCTCCTGACCACCGTGCTGTTCCTGTCGGTCGTCGCCCTGACGATCGGCATCACGATCCGTGCCAGCCGCACCTCGTCCGGCGCGACCGACCACTACGCCGGCGGCCGCTCGTTCTCGGGCTTCCAGAACGGCCTCGCGATCGGTGGCGACTACATGTCGGCCGCGTCGTTCCTGGGCATCTCCGGCGCCATCGCCCTCTACGGGTACGACGGCTTCCTCTACTCCATCGGCTTCCTGGTCGCGTGGCTCGTCGCCCTGCTCCTGGTCGCCGAGGTGCTCCGCAACTCGGGCCGCTACACGATGGCCGACCAGCTCGCCTACCGGATGCGGCAGCGCCCGGTCCGGACCGCGGCCGCGACCTCGACGGTCGTCGTCTCGATCTTCTACCTGCTCGCCCAGATGGTCGGTGCCGGTGCCCTGGTGACCCTGCTGCTCGGCGTCACCTCCGAGACGGTCAAGAACCTGACCGTCGTCGGCGTCGGCGCACTGATGATCTTCTACGTCACCGTCGGTGGCATGAAGGGCACCACCTGGGTGCAGATCGTGAAGGCCGTGCTGCTGATGGCCGGCTCGGCGCTGATCGTCGTCCTCGTCCTGGCGAAGTTCGACTTCAACCTCTCCGACCTCCTCGGCACCGCGGCGTCCAACTCGGGACACGGCAAGGAGTTCCTCGAGCCCGGCCTGAAGTACGGCGCGACCACGACGTCCAAGATCGACTTCCTGTCACTCGGCATCGCGCTCGTGCTCGGCACGGCCGGCCTGCCCCACATCCTGACCCGCTTCTACACCGTCCCCACGTCGAAGGACGCCCGCAAGTCGGTGCTCTGGGCGATCGGCCTGATCGGAGCCTTCTACCTCTTCACGCTGGTCCTCGGCTTCGGCGCTGCCGCCCTGCTCAAGGGCGACACGATGGCCGAGGTCAAGACCTCCGGCGGCAACCTCGCCTCGCCGCTCCTGGCCGAGGCGGTCGGCGGCGGCTCGGGCTCGACCGGCGGCGCCATCCTGCTGGCGCTCATCGCGGCGGTCGCCTTCGCGACGATCCTCGCGGTGGTCGCCGGCCTGACCCTCACCTCGTCGGTCAGCGTGGCCCACGACCTCTACAACTCGGTCTGGCGCAAGGGCCAGGCCTCCGAGAAGGAGGAGCTCAAGGTCAGCCGGTACGCCGCTGCCGGCATCGGCCTGGTCGCGATCCTGCTCGCCATCCCGGCGCAGAAGCTCAACATCGCATTCCTCGTCGCCCTCGCCTTCGCGGTCGCGGCATCGGCCAACCTGCCGGCGATCCTCTACAACATGTTCTGGCGGCGCTTCAACACCCGCGGTGCCGTCTGGAGCATCTACGGCGGCCTCGTCTCGGCGGTCGGCCTGGTCATCTTCTCGCCGGTGGTCTCCGGCAAGGGCCTCGACCCGGTCACGGGCAAGAACCTCTCCCTCCTGCCCGCCTCGATCGACATCTCCTGGTTCCCGCTGGAGAACCCGGGCATCGTCTCGATCCCGCTGGGCTTCTTCCTCGGCTGGCTCGGCACCGTGACCTCCCGCGAGAAGGCCGCGGAGGAGCGCTACACCGAGCTCGAGGTCCGCGCCCTGACCGGTGCGGGCGCGGAGGGCGCCATCTCGCACTGACCGACCCGGCCCGGCGCTGCAACGTGATTGCAGCGCCGGGTCGGCACCATCGACACCACACCCTGTGACCCATGCCATAGCTGCCCCTAGGCTGCGAGAAGAAGGAAGTACCCCGCGATGACCTCCGGAGCGACGATGTCCGACGAGACCCTGTCCAACCTGCTGCACGAGAACCGGCGCTTCGCGCCCCCGATCGAGCTCGCCGCGAACGCGAACGTGACCGCCGCGGACTACGAGGACGCCGCGCGCGACCGGCTGGCGTTCTGGGAGAAGCAGGCCGGCCGCCTCACCTGGGCCGAGCCGTGGACCCAGGTCCTGGACGACTCCAATCCGCCGTTCTTCCAGTGGTTCGTGGGCGGCAAGCTCAACGCGGCGTACAACTGCGTGGACCGGCACGTCGAGGCCGGCAAGGGTGACAAGGTCGCGATCCACTGGGTCGGCGAGCCGCTCGAGGACACCCGCGACATCACCTACGCCGAGCTGCAGGCCGAGGTCTCCCGGGCAGCGAACGCGTTCACCGCGCTCGGCGTGAAGGCCGGCGACTGCATCGCCATCTACATGCCGATGATCCCCGAGGCGATCGTGGCGATGCTCGCCTCGGCCCGCATCGGCGCGATCCACACGGTCGTCTTCGGCGGCTTCTCCGCGGAGGCGCTCGCCGCCCGCGTCGAGGACTGCGGCGCCAAGCTCATCGTCACCTCCGACGGCGGCTACCGCCGCGGCGCGGCCTCCGCCCTCAAGCCCGCCGTCGACGAGGCCCTGGTCAAGCTCGACAACGCGACCAGCGGCCAGGTCGAGAACGTCCTCGTCGTGCGCCGCACCGGGCAGGACGTCGCCTGGAGCGAGGGCACCGACCACTGGTGGCACGAGACCGTCGACACGGCCTCGTCGGAGCACACCCCGGAGGCGTTCGACGCCGAGCACCCGCTCTACGTCATGTACACCTCGGGCACGACCGGCAAGCCGAAGGGCATCAAGCACACCACCGGCGGCTACCTGACCCAGGCGGCCTACACGCACTGGGCGCAGTTCGACCTCAAGGCAGACACCGACGTCTACTGGTGCACCGCCGACATCGGCTGGGTCACCGGCCACAGCTACATCGTCTACGGCCCGCTCGCCAACGGTGCGACGCAGGTGCTCTACGAAGGCACGCCCGACGCGCCCGAGCGCGGCCGCTGGTGGAAGATCATCCAGGACTACAAGGTCTCGCTCTTCTACACCGCGCCCACCGCGATCCGGTCGTTCATGAAGCAGGGCGACGCGGTGCCTGCGGCGTACGACCTCTCCTCGCTGCGGGTCATGGGCTCGGTCGGCGAGCCGATCAACCCCGAGGCGTACGTCTGGTACCGCACGGTCATCGGCGGCGCGGGCAACGATGGCGAGGGCACCCCGATCGTCGACACCTGGTGGCAGACCGAGACCGGCGCGACGATGATGACGCCGCTCCCGGGTGTCACCGCGGGCAAGCCGGGCTCGGCGATGCTGGGAGTGCCCGGCATCGAGGTCGACGTCGTCAACGACGAGGGCGTGCCGGTGGGCAACGGCCAGGGCGGCTACCTGGTGGTCACCTCGCCGTGGCCGTCGATGCTGCGCACCATCTGGGGCGACGACGACCGCTACGTCGACACCTACTGGTCGCGCTTCAAGGAGCAGGGCTACTACTTCGCCGGTGACGGCGCGAAGAAGGACGAGGACGGCGACATCTGGGTCCTCGGCCGCGTCGACGACGTCATGAACGTGAGCGGGCACCGCCTGTCGACGACGGAGATCGAGTCGGCCCTCGTCTCCCACCCGTACGTCGCCGAGGCGGCGGTCGTCGGTGCCTCCGACCCCGACACGGGCCAGGCGCCGGTCGCCTACGTGATCCTGAAGGAGTCGGCGGGCGACGGCGGCGCCGACATCGCCAAGGTGCTCTCCGACCACGTCCGCCAGGAGATCGGCCCGATCGCGAAGCCGCGGCAGATCATGGTCGTGCAGGAGCTGCCGAAGACGCGCTCCGGCAAGATCATGCGCCGCCTGCTCCGCGACGTCGCCGAGAACCGTGCCGTCGGCGACACCACCACGCTGGCCGACTCCAACGTCATGGAGCTGATCGCCGCTGGCCAGGCGACCTCGACCGAGGACTGATCCACGACGCTGACGGATCGGACACGTCCACCGAAACCCGGGTCCTGGGGTGCCAGGCCCGGGTTTCGGCGCGTTCGGACGGAGCTCCGGCGACCGGCGAGACGCAGATCTCATTACCTTGGACGCGTTGTCTCGTTAGGTCTACGTCCACGCACGTAGGAGGAACGAGACCATGAGCGCTGCCGCATCGCTGGCCCACCAGCTCGGCGCAGAGCCGCCCGCCGGCCTGACCCTGACCGAGGACGAGACCCAGCAGCTCGCCGACCTCATCAAGGCTGCTCGCGCCGCCCAGGCCGCGGAGCTCGAGGCCTCGCTGCTGAAGGCGCTGGAGATCGTGCCGCGCCCGCTGCGCGGCACCGTCCGGAAGGTCGTGGGCCTGTGACCGGCTCCGAGGTCCGGGTGGAGATCACGCGCCTCGCCTCCCTTCTCGGCTGTGCCGAGGACGCTCTCGACTTCCTGGCGCAGCAGGAGGCGGCGGCGTTGAAGCAGCTGCGTGACCAGCTGACCGACCGCCTCTTCGACGCCAACCGCGACATCCTCCTCGGGCTCGCGAAGACGACGAAGGTCGTGCCCGGCGGCGTGGCCGCGAAGATCGCCACGATGGCGTTCCCACCACAGCTCGCAGCCCGGGTCGCGGGTGTCATGGAGACCGACGCCGCGGTGTCGCTGGCGAGCCGCGTGCCGATCACCTTCCTCGCCGACCTGGCCCCGAAGCTCGACCCCCGTCGGGTCACCCCGATCCTGCAGAAGCTGTCGCCGCAGCTTCTCGTCGACGCCGGCCGGATCCTCGGCGAGCGCGGCGAGTACATCGCGATGGCCGACTTCGTGGGCGTCCTCCCCGACGAGCAGGTCCAGCGCACGCTCGGCGTGCTCTCCGACGAGGCCCTGGTCCGCACCGGCCAGGTCATCGAGGACCCCGCCCGCGTCGCACGGATCCTCGAGATGC
Source organism: Nocardioides jiangxiensis (assembly GCF_030580915.1). Classification (NCBI taxonomy): domain Bacteria; kingdom Bacillati; phylum Actinomycetota; class Actinomycetes; order Propionibacteriales; family Nocardioidaceae; genus Nocardioides; species Nocardioides jiangxiensis. The sequence continues at coordinate 1,808,796 of NZ_JAUQTA010000001.1, read as the reverse complement.
TTCCGCACCACCGCCTGCAGGGCGTCGTCGAGACCGCCACGAAGCTCGACGAGTGGGACGCCGTACGCCGTGCCCGCCCGCACTTCTCCGACGCCACCCGCACGGCACTGCTGGCGATCGCCGACGACCTGGGCCTCGACGTCCCCGCCGACCTGCGCTGACGCAGCCCGCATCAGGGTGGAGACTCGTCGTCACCTGCTGACGAGGAGCCTCCGCCCTGCCCGGTCAGTCCCGCAGGCGTCGGCCTCGCCGGTGGCTGACGACGAACACGAGCACTGCCACGACCGCGAGCGCTGCACCTCCGATCACCGCCGCCTTCCGCTCGTCGCTCCACGGCCACGTGGGGGCCGGGAAGTCGCGCGTCGGGTGGTCGAGCGACATCAGGTCGACAGCGACCGTCGGCGCCTTGATCTCCCCGGTCTTCTCGTAATCGGTGTCGAACGACGCCACAGGCTTCCAGACATCATCCGACGCCCATGGCGCACTCACGACAGCCAGCCTGGTCTCGCCGTGCCGCCAGCCCGCATCGGAGACATCGTGCGCAGCAGTGGCGACCACAACGACGTGGTCGTCGTCGATCCACCCGACGGGCTGGATCAGTGCACCCTCGGAGTAGGGCGGGTCGGGAACGTTCCGGTCGAGCGCTGCGCGCGACCCCGTGTTCACGAAGGTCACAGCAGACGTCGGAACTACTCCCCCGGCCAGCGCCAGGTGGCCGGCGGGGCTCATCGCCCCGGCAGTGCCGTCACCGGGGAGCGTGTCTGGTTCACGCGTGCGCAGGAACCCACGATCCACACCCCGTCCGCCCCAGGTCGACCATCCGTGAGACCCGACCAGCAGGACGCGGCCCGAGTTCTCGATGGCGAGCGCCACCGACGAAGTCTGTGTGAGGGGCACTGCCTGACTCACGCCCCCAGGCCCGATGCGTCCTGCGACCTCCGAATTGGGCCCCGACCGCGTGGTGTCGCGGGTCCAGGTGGTCTGCATCCGACCCTGCCAGACCAGCCAACGACCATCGGGCGACCACGCGATCGCACCGACGACGATGCCGTCGCGCCCGACGAGGCGGATCGTGCGGACATGCCCTGTCCGCAGATCGCCGATGCGAATGCCTGAGGGCACAGGAGACCGCTGGGGAGCATCGAGATCGGCCCACGCCCACGCGAGGCGGGCGCCATCCGGGGAGAGCGCGAGCGGCACATTGGACTCGGAGAAGCCGGCCGTCGTGTTTCCGTACCAGCCAGGCAGTTCCAGCGGGTGGTAGACGCCATCCGCCGCCGTCACCACGACAGGTTCGTAGACGCTCTGCCCGGAGCCGAAGGCCATCGCGCCACGTCCAATCGCCAGATCGGTTTCGCCGACACGCCGATCCCAGACCTCCCCCGACTCGTAATTCCTGATCAACCGCTGCGGCACGCCCTGGATCACCGACGGGACCGCCTCGACCCCGGTGCCGACCGGCGCGGCGTCGTGCGCGACGCCCCGCACCGTCAGACCGAGCCCCGCGAGCGCCACGAGCACCGTCAGCGCGGCAGCGCCGAGGACGACCCGGTCACGACGTCGCGCGCGGCGTCCACGCGCCCACACGTCCGGTGCGACCGTCACCGGTGCGGCACCGTCACCGATCCGGGCCAGCTCCTCACGCAGTGCGTCTGTCATGGCGTCGCTCCGATCAGCTCGGACAGCTCGGGGGCCAGGACGCGCAGCCGCGCGAGGGCCTGGCGGGTCATCGACTTCACGGTCCCGGCGGAGATCCCGAGCGCGGCAGCGGCCTGGACCTCGGTCAGGTCCTCGAAGTAGCGCAGCACCAGCACGGTCCGCTGCTTGGCGGTGAGCCGTGCGAGAGCGTCCTCCAGCGTCAGGCGCAGGTCGGGCGACGACGTCGGCGCTGCCACGTCGTACGCACCGAGCGAGGTCTCCTTCAGCTTCCTCCGTCGCCACCAGGAGACGTTCTGCGTGTAGAGGGTGCGCCGTACGTAGGCCTCGGGCGACCCGTGGATCCGCTCCCAGTGGCGGGCGGCCTGGAGGAGCGCGGTCTGCAGGAGGTCCTCGGCGAGTGGTGGTCCCCCGTCAGCAGGTACGCCGTGCGCGACAGCGCCGCCGTCCGCGCGGCGACGAAGTCGTTGAAGGCTGCTTCTCCGGGCTGCATGGGACCTCCTCTCACTCCTCTAGACGCAGCAGACGACGACCGCGGGGGTCACGGTGCCGGAAAATGTCGACGGCCCCCATCCGGATCGGATGGGGGCCGTCGACGAAGCAGATCAGCGGGCGCGGCGACCGAGGCGCTCGAGGTCCATGATCACGACCGAGCGGGGCTCGAGACGCAGCCAGCCGCGGGAGGCGAAGTCGGCGAGCGCCTTGTTGACCGTCTCGCGGGAGGCGCCGACCAGCTGGGCGAGCTCCTCCTGGGTGAGGTCGTGGTGGACGTGGACGCCGTCGTCGGCAGTGCGGCCGAAGCGGTCGGCGAGGTCGAGCAGCGCCTTGGCGACACGGCCGGGGACGTCGGAGAAGACCAGGTCGGCAACGACGTCGTTGGCCTTGCGCAGGCGGGTCGCGAGCTGCGCCAGGAGCGAGTAGGCGACCAGCGGGCGGCCCTCGAGCCAGCGCAGCAGGTCCTCGTGGGACAACGACGCGAAGGAGGCGTCGGTGACGGTGGTGACGGTGGCCGAGCGCGGGCCCGGGTCGAAGAGCGAGAGCTCACCGAACATCTGGCCCGGGCCGAGGATGGCCAGGAGGTTCTCGCGGCCGTCGGAGGAGGTGCGACCGAGCTTCACCTTGCCGTCCAGGACGATGTAGAGCTTGTCGCCCGAGTCGCCCTCGTGGAAGAGGATCTCGCCGCGGCGCAGGCGGGACTCCGCCATCGACGCGCGCAGTGCGGACGCGGCCTCGTCGTCGAGAGCGCTGAACAGCGGAGCCTGACGCAGCACGTCGTTGTCCACATTTCCTCCATCGGGTCAGCCCCTGCGGGCTCAGGCGAGTCTCGCCCGGCACAATACCGTGCCGTCTGTCACATGTGGATCAAACCACACTGGTTGGCACAGGTTCCCGCGGCCCCTCACCTGCGAGGACCGCACCCGTAGGCTGTCCGCGTGCCCGCTGCTCCCGTCTCCCGTCCGGACTCGCGTCCTGACACGGGCCTCGTGCGCCGGGCCCGCAAGATCGACCGCGTCCTCGGCGCCACCTACCCCGACGCGAAGTGCGAGCTCGACTTCGACGACCCGTTCCAGCTGCTCGTCGTGACCGTCCTGTCCGCGCAGACCACGGACAAGCGGGTCAACAAGGTGCGCCCGGTCCTGTTCGGTGCCTACCCGACGCCCGCCGCGATGGCCGCCGCCGAGCGCGACAAGCTCGAGGAGATCGTCGGACCGCTGGGCTTCTTCCGCGCCAAGACCGAGTCGCTCCTCAAGCTCAGCGCCGCCCTCGTCGAGAGGTACGACGGCCAGGTCCCCGGTCGCCTCGACGACCTGGTGACCCTGCCGGGCGTCGGCCGCAAGACCGCGAACGTCGTGCTCGGCAACGCCTTCGGCGTCCCGGGCATCACGGTCGACACACACTTCGGGCGCCTGGTCCGCCGCTTCGGCTGGACCGACGAGACCGACCCGGTCAAGGTCGAGTTCGCCGTCGGCGACCTCTTCCCGAAGCGGGACTGGACGATGCTCTCCCACCACGTCATCTGGCACGGGCGCCGGATCTGCCATGCGCGCAGGCCCGCGTGCGGTGCGTGTCCCGTGGCGCGCTGGTGCCCGGCGTACGGCGAGGGGCCGACCGACCCGGCCGAGGCGGCGAAGCTGGTCCGCACGGAGGGACGCGCATGAGGCGCCAGGTGGTGGTCGCGGCCGCGGCGCTGGCCCTCAGCGCCTGCGCTCCCGGCGCAGGCCTCAGCGACCTCGGGCAGCGGCGGATCGACGTCGACACCCCGGCGTTGCGGTCCGCCAAGGCCCAGGCCCACATCGCGACCTGCCCCGAGCCCACGACGGACGAGCACGCGCACGACAAGGACGGCCTGCCCGCCGTCACCCTGCCGTGCCTCGGCGGAGGTCCGTCGGTCGACCTGGCGAAGCTGCGCGGTCCGATGGTGATCACCTTCTGGGCGAGCTGGTGCGGCCCGTGCCGTCGCGAGCTGCCGATCTTCCAGCGCTTCGCCCAGCAGTACGCCGGCCGCGTGTCGGTCATCGGCATCGACTACAACGACGTCAACCCGGCGGCCGCCCTCGAGCTGGCGCGCACGAGCGGCGTCCGCTTCCCGCTGCTCGCCGACACCGAGACCGCCGTCCACCAGAAGGGCGGGCTGCCCGTGAACCTGCTGCCGACGCTGGCCTTCGTCGACGCCGACGGCGAGCTGAGCATGTGGCACGACGAGGACGGCCACGACACGGGCCGGGTCCGTGCCCTGGAGATCGAGTCCATCGACGAGCTCCGCCAGCTGGCCGCCGAGCACCTCGGGCCTGCCGCCCTGAAGCCGGCACCGGCAGCCAGCGCCCCGGAGACCACGCCGTGAGCGGCCTGCCCGGCTGGCTCGACGAGGTGGTCACCTCGCTCGACACCGTGAAGGCCAGCGACCTGACCCGCTTCTCGGCTCCCGACGACGGGCCGGCCCCGCGCGAGGCCGCCGTCCTCATGCTCTTCGGCGAGGGCCCGGGCGGCCCGGACCTGCTCTTTACCGAACGCTCGCACACGATGCGGTCACACCCCGGTCAGATCTCCTTCCCGGGCGGCAGCCTCGACCCCGAGGACGACGGCCCCGTCGCCGCGGCGCTGCGGGAAGCGGAGGAGGAGTGCGGCCTGGACCCCTCCGGCGTCGACGTCTTCGGGGCGCTGCCGGAGATCTGGCTCCCGCCGAGCAACTTCGCCGTCACCACCGTCCTCGGCTGGTGGCGGGAGGAGTCACCGGTGCGGGTCGTATCCCCCGACGAGGTCCACGCGATCCTCAGGGTGCCGATCGACGTCCTGCTCGATCCGGCCATCCGCGTGACGATGGTGCACCCGCTCGGCTTCCGCGGACCCGGGTTCCTGCTGCCCGACGGTGGCATCCTGTGGGGCTTCACCGCCGGTCTGGTGGCGCGCCTCTTCGACCACGTGGGCTGGACACGCCCATGGGACGAAGCACGGGAGAAGCCCGTCGAGGAGTGGATGATCGTCGGACGCGGTAACGAGGACAGGCCGATCCCGGCCTACCCGGTGCCGAATTCCGAGTTCCCCGAAGGCCCCCGATGAACTTCCTCGACTGGCTCCTGCTGATCCTGCTGGCGGCGTACGCGCTGTCCGGCTACTGGCAGGGGTTCATCACCGGCGCGTTCGCGACGGTCGGTCTGCTCGCCGGCGGGTTCCTCGGCATCTGGGTGGCCCCGCACCTGCTCGGCGACGTGTCACCCGGCCTGTGGGTCTCCCTCGGCGCGCTCTTCATCGTCATCCTGTGCGCAACGATCGGCCAGGCCCTCCTGCAGTACGTCGGCGCCCGGGTGCGCGCGAAGATCCACTGGCAGCCGGTGCGGGCGCTCGACGCCGTCGGCGGCGCCGCGCTCTCGATGGCCGCCGTGCTGCTGGTCGCCTGGGCGCTCGGCGTGGCGATCTCCGGCTCGAGCCTGGGACCGGTCACGCCCGTCGTGCGCGAGTCCAAGGTGCTCGCCGCCGTCGACCGGGCCCTGCCCGACCAGGCCTTCCAGGGCCTCCAGGCGTTCAACGACGTGGTCGGCACGACGTTCTTCCCGCGCTACCTGGAGCCGTTCGCGCCCGAGCGGATCGTGGCCGTCGACCCGCCCTCGCCGCAGGTCGTGCGGGACCCCGACGTGCAGCGCGCGGGTGCCGCCGTCATCAAGGTGCACGGCAACAACGCCTGCGGGCGCGGTGTCGAGGGGTCCGCGTTCGTGATCCGCGAGGACCGGCTGATGACCAACGCCCACGTCGTGGCCGGCGTGAGCGATCCCAAGGTGCTCGTCGGTGACCGCACCGTGGACGCCGAGGTCGTCTACTACAACCCGGAGGTCGACGTCGCGGTGCTCGCCGTGCCCGACCTGGGCATCCAGCCGCTCCACTTCGAGACCGGTGTGAAGCCCAACGACAAGGTGGCGATCCTCGGCTACCCGCTCGACGGGCCGTACAACGTGCAGTCGGCGCGGGTCCGGTCGGAACAGCGCCTGCGCTCGCCGGACATCTACGGCCACGGATCGGTGATCCGCGAGGTCTACTCGCTGCGCGGCCTGATCCGCCCCGGCAACTCGGGCGGGCCGCTCGTCGACACCGCCGGCAACGTCGTCGGCGTCATCTTCGCCGCGTCGGTCTCCGACCGTGACACCGGCTACGCCCTGACCCCCGAGGCCGTGGCCGAGGCCCGTGACAGGGGCATCGCAGCGACCACGCGGGTCGGCACCGGCGGCTGCGCCAGCTGAGCCCGACCACCGACAACGCACGAGCGCCCCGTCTCTCCCGGAGGAGAGGCGGGGCGCTGGTGTCGAGGTCAGTGCTTGAAGGCGAACTTGTTCTGCTTGGCCTGCGCGATCGCGCGCTTCGGGCCGCTGACCTTCTTCACGCTGCGGATGCCGAGGAAGGCGAGCAGTCCGGCCATCAGCAGGTAGAAGCCGGTGACGATCAGGAACGCCCACTTCAGCGAGAGGCCGTCGCCGTCCCAGTTGATGAGGTACGCCGCGGTCACCGAGAAGATGATCAGCGCCATCAGGCCCATGAAGGCCGCGACGGCGAAGAAGACGACGCCGAAGCCACCGGCCTTGACGCTGACGGCGAGCTCGGCCTTCGCGAGCTGGATCTCGGCAGAGATCAGCTTCGAGATGTCGCGCTGGGCGTCGACGACGAGCTTGCCGATCGTCGGCTCGTCCTGGAGGTTCTCAGCCACGGGATCAAGGTCTCCTGTGCGGTCGGGCGGGTCGTTTCGCGACTCTACACACCCGACGAGTCAGGCCGTCGGCGCAGACGCACGATGTGCACGGCTCCTCAGCCCGAGCAGGACCGACGCGAGGAGGGCCGCGACCGTCGAGGCGACGAGCACGGCGGTCTTGGCAGCCTCGCGCTCGGCACCGCTGAAGGAGAGCTCGGAGACCAGCAGCGAGACCGTGAACCCGACCCCGGCGAGCACAGCGACGGCAGCGACGTCACGCCAGCGCACGTCGTCGTCGATGTCGGCCCGCGTCAGCCGGCACAGCAGCCACGAGCCACCGAAGACGCCCACCGGCTTGCCGAGCACCAGGCCCAGGACGATGCCGATCACGACCGGGTCAGCCGTCAGGGACGCCCCGCCCGAGACAGCCACTCCGGCCGACATGAAGGCGAAGACCGGCACGGCGAACGCGGCCGACACCGGGTGCAGCTGGTGCTCGAGGAACGCCGCCGGGCTCACCGCCTCCCCCGGGTCACGCCGGACGCGGGTCAGCAGGCCCAGGGCGACGCCCGCGATCGTGGCGTGCACACCGCTCTCGTGCATGAACCACCACGTGACGACGGCGACGGCGATGTGGACCAGCCAGAGCTGGATCCGGAAGTGCTGCAGCAGCCACCAGACCACCATCCCCGCGCCGGCCACGGCGAGCGGGACGAGGTGCAGCGAGGAGCTGTAGAACGTCGCGATGATGACGATGACGATCAGGTCGTCGACCACCGCCAGCGTCAGCAGGAAGGCCCGCAGCTGAGGCGGCAGCGCCGAGCCGACGACGGCCAGGACGGCGAGGGCGAACGCGATGTCCGTCGCGCTCGGGATCGCCCAGCCGCCCGGACGCCCGTCGGGGTGGGCGAGGTTGACCGCCGTGTAGATCAGCGCCGGGACCGCCACGCCGCAGACCGCCGCTACGACCGGCACGACGGCGTCCGTGATGCGGGAGAGGGAGCCGACGACGAACTCCCGCTTGAGCTCGAGGCCGGCCACGAAGAAGAAGATCGTCAGCGCGCCGTCGGCGGCCCACTGCTCGAGTGTCAGCGGCCCGGCCTGGACGTGGCGGAGGTCGGCGTACGACGCGGACCAGGGCGTGTTCGCCCAGGCGACCGCGACCACGGCGGCGATCAGGGCCAGCGCGCCGCCCACGGTCTCCTGGCGAAGGAAGTCGCCGACCGACGAGCGGTCCGTCGCGGTCAGGTCGGGCAGGTAGCGGAGGCGGATCATCGGGCGCATGCGGCTCCTCGGGGGTCGGCGGGGTCCCACCGCCCGGCAACGGGCGGGCCGACCAGACTTCCCGGCACTCCGGGCACGAGCCTATCTGCAGATAGGCGCGGGCAGGACGGCTGCCTAGCGCGCCAGGTACGCCAGCTGGGCGCGCACGCTCAGCTCGGCCGCACCCCACAGCACCGGGTCGACGTCGCGGTAGACGTGCTCGACGACACGCGCCGGGGTGAGCATGGCGCCGCTGCCCGGGTCGAGGTCGACGTGGCGGAGCGCCCGGGCCAGGGTGGGCTCCCCCGACAGGTCGAGCAGCGCCTGCTCGACCTGTCCCAGCCGGTCGCGCCGGTGGGCGATGTAGAAGTCCAGCGCTCCCAGCGCGTCGTCGATGACCGGACCGTGGCCCGGCCAGATCGCGGTCAGCTCGCGCGACACGGCCAGCGCGTGGAGGCGGTCGAGGGAGTCCAGGTACGCACCGAGCTGTCCGTCCGGGTGAGCGACCACCGTGGTGCCGCGACCGAGCACGGTGTCTCCGGTCAGCACGGCACCGTCGGCCGGCACCCAGAAGCTCAGCGAGTCCGAGGTGTGCCCGGGCGTGCCGACCACGCGGATCTCGAGGTCACCGAGCGCGACGACGTCGCCGTCGGCGAGACCCTCCGACCCGAGCCGGTACGCCGGGTCGAGCGCGCGCACGCCACAGCCGAACCGCTCGGCGAACGCCCGCGCCGCCTCGGAGTGGTCGGCGTGGTGGTGGGTCAGCAGCACGGCCTGGACGTCACCGGCGACCTCCGCGACCGCGCCGAGGTGGCCCTCGTCGAGCGGCCCGGGGTCCACCACGACCGACCGCTCGGAGCCGGGCACGCGGAGCACCCAGGTGTTGGTGCCGTCGAGGGTCATCAGGTTGGCGTTGGGTGCGAGCACGCACGTGCCGTGCACGCCGAAGTCCCCACCCCTCCAGCTCATGCGCCGGCCTCCGCCGTCGCCTCCGCCGTCGCGTCCGCCGCTGAACCGGCCGTCGCGTCGGCCACGCGGGCGAGCACGTCGGCGGCCAGGGCGCCGAAGCGCTCCGGGATCACCAGCTGGTCGGTCGCGAGGTCGAAGACCGGCTCCGCCATCTCCCACGGCAGTGCCCGGGCGGTCGCGAGCGCCTCGTCCACCGAGCCGGCGTCGTACAGCTCGGCGAGGGTGATCACGGTCGGGGGCAGCATCAGCATGTCGCCGGCGGCCACCGCGGAGATGGCGTCGCGGAGCGACCACCACGCGACGGCGTCCGACTCCGTCGAGACGTCACGGGTGACCTGTCCCGGCGGCAGCGCGGCGACGAAGAACCAGGTCCGGTAGCGCTTCGGCTCGAACTTCGGGGTCAGCCAGCCACTCAGGCCGGCGAGCAGGTCCGTGCGCAGGACCAGACCGCGGCGCGTCAGCAGGTCGGTCAGAGAGAGCTGACGCGTCTCGAGCGCGACGCGCTCGGCCTCCCAGTCCTCACCGGTGGTGTCGCCGACCACGGCGTCCACCGTGCCGGCCAGCAGCACGCCCGACTCCTCGAAGGTCTCCCGGACCGCGGCGCAGACCAGCTCGCGCGCCTCCGCCTCCGAGCACTCCAGCCGGGCCGCCCACTCGGCCACGGACGGCCCCGCCCACAGGGCGTCGTCGAACTCGCTGTCGCGCGCGTCCACCCCGCCACCGGGGAAGACCGACATGCCGGCCGCGAACTCCATGCCCACGTGGCGCCGCAGCAGGTAGGCCTCCAGGCCGCCCGGCGCCGGGGACGCGGGACCGTTGCGCAGCAGCACCACGGTCGACGCGGCGCGCGGTTCGGCAGCGACGCGGCTGCCGTCGGCGTACGCCCGAGCGTGCTCGACGAGGTGCGGCGGCAGGCTGCGCGCGTCCATCGACGAAGAAGCCGTCAGCCGGCGATCTCGACGAGGATCTCGACCTCGACCGGCGCGTCGAGCGGCAGCACCGGAACGCCGACCGCGGAACGGGCGTGCACGCCGGCGTCCCCGAAAGCGGCGGCGAGCAGCTCGGAGGCACCGTTGGCGACCGCCGGCTGGCCGGTGAAGTCGGGGGTCGACGCCACGAAGACGACGACCTTGACCACGCGCACGACCTTCTCGAGGTCGCCGACGACGGACTTCACGGCCGCGATCGCGTTGAGGGCACACTGGCGGGCGCACTCGGTGGCCTGCTCGGCCGGGACACCGTCGCCGACCTTGCCGGTGGCCAGGAGCGCACCGTCGCGCATGGGCAGCTGGCCCGCGGTGAAGACCTGGTTGCCCGAGCGCACCGCCGGGACGTACGCCGCCACCGGCGGCACCACGCCAGGGACGGTCAGCCCGAGCTCTGCCAGACGTGCCTCGACCGTCATCGGCTCAGGCCTCGACGGGACGCTTGAAGTAGCCGACGAGGTTGCCGGAGCCGTTGTCCGTGATGGTCACGAGCTCCCAGCCGTCCTGGCCGAAGTTGTTGAGGATCTGGCCCGCGACGTGGTTGAGCACGGGCGCCACCTGGTATTCCCACTTGGTCATGGATCCGAGGCTAGCCCCCGTGCTGCGCCACGTCAGGCGCGGGGCGGCCGCACCGGGTGACGACTCGTGATCGAGAGCCGGTTCATCGCGTTCATCGAGATCGCCACCCACGAGACGGCCGCGAACTCCGCGTCGCTGAGCACCTCGCGAACCCGGTACTCGACCGCGATCCGCTCCTCCGGGGCGGGGAGGGTCGTGATCGCCTCGGCGATCTCCAGCGCCGCCCGCTCGGTCTCGTCGAAGAGCTCCGTCTCCCGCCACGCGGTCAGCGCACCGAGGCGCTGCACCGTCTCCCCCGCGTCCATCAGCTTCTTCGTGTGGACGTTGAGGCAGTAGGCGCAGCCGTTGACCTGGGACACGCGGACACTCACCAGCTCGGTGAGCAGCCGGGGCAGGCCGGCGTCGCGGGCAGCGGCGGCGATGGCGTCCGCGGCGGCCCGGAAGCCGGCGTACACGTCGGGGTTGGCCTTGTCGAGGTAGAGGGCGTCCACGGAGACATCATGACCCCCACCACGTTGCGCCCGATCCGTGGACACGACGTGAGGCGGGACCGCTAACCTCGAGCGCATGAGCGACTGGCCCCAGGTGCGACTGCACGTCGTGACCGGCAAGGGCGGCACCGGCAAGTCGACGGTCGCCGCTGCCCTCGCGCTCGCCCTGGCCAGCACCGGCAAGCGGGTGCTCCTCTGCGAGGTCGAGGGACGCCAGGGCATCGCGCAGCTCTTCGACGTACCGCCGCTCCCCTACGAGGAGCGCCGGATCGCGGCCGGCCTGCCGAGCACCGAGGGCGGGCAGCCCGGCGAGGTGCACGCGCTGCACATCGACGCCGAGTCGGCCTTCCTGGAGTACCTGGCGATGTACTACAAGCTGGGTCGCGCCGGGAAGGCGCTCGACCGCTTCGGCGTCATCGAGTTCGCGACGACGATCGCCCCCGGCGTCCGGGATGTCCTGCTGACCGGCAAGGTCTTCGAGGCGGCCAAGACCGACCGTCGCAAGGGCACCTCGTCGAAGGACCGTCGCGGCTACGACGCGATCGTCCTCGATGCCCCGCCGACCGGCCGCATCACGCAGTTCCTCAACGTCAACCGCGAGCTCGCGGGGCTGGCCAAGGTCGGTCCGGTGAAGGCCCAGGCCGACACCGTCATGACGCTCTTCCGGTCGCCCCAGACCGCGGTGCACCTGGTCACCGTGCTCGAGGAGATGCCGGTCCAGGAGACCGCCGACGGCATCGCCGAGCTGCACCAGGCGAAGCTTCCCGTCGGCGGCGTGATCGTCAACCTGGTGCGTCCGCGCGACCTCGACGAGGCGGACCTCGCCTCGATCCGCAGCGACACCGTGGACCGCGGCGCGATCGCGACGGAGCTCGCGGGCGCCGGCGTCGCCGGCACGGACGCGCTCGTCGACGGCCTGCTCTCCGAGGCCCGCGACCACGCGGAGCGCCGTGCCCTCGAGGACAGCCAGCGCGCCCTGGTCCAGGAGATGGGCACCAAGGTCTACGAGCTCGGGCGGATCGCCGGCGGACTCGACCTCGGCGCGCTCTACGAGCTGGCCGGCAGCCTCAGGGAGCAGGGACTCGCATGATCACCACGACGACGCGCGACTCCGCCCGGCTGGGCCCCCTCGCCACCTCACCCGGCGCTCCGGCAGCCGCGGCCGCGCTCGACGTCGACGCGCTCCTCAACGACCCGCAGACCCACATCCTCGTCTGCTGCGGCTCCGGCGGCGTCGGCAAGACGACGACGTCGGCGGCGCTCGCGCTGCGCGCCGCCGAGCTCGGCCGGAAGGTCGTCGTCCTCACCATCGACCCCGCCCGCCGACTGGCCCAGTCGATGGGCATCGAGCAGCTCGACAACACCCCGCGGCCCGTGCCGGGGGTCGGCGGCACCGGCTCGCTCGACGCGATGATGCTCGACATGAAGAGCACCTTCGACGAGGTGGTGCTCGCCCAGGCCGGCCCCGAGAAGGCCAGGGCGATCCTGGAGAACCCCTTCTACATCGCGCTGTCGAGCTCGTTCGCGGGCACGCAGGAGTACATGGCGATGGAGAAGCTCGGCCAGCTGCACCGCGACTCGCAGGAGCAGGGCACCTGGGATCTCATCGTCGTCGACACCCCGCCCTCGCGGTCGGCTCTCGACTTCCTCGACGCCCCCGAGCGGCTCTCGAGCTTCCTCGACGGCCGCTTCATCCGCCTCCTCCTCGCTCCCGCGAAGGGGCCGGCACGGGTCATGGGCGCCGGCTTCTCGCTCGTCGTCAACGCACTGACGAAGCTGATCGGCGCGCAGGTGCTCACCGACCTGAAGATGTTCGTGACCGCTTTCGACACGCTCTTCGGCGGCTTCCGGCAGCGCGCACAGCAGACCTACGCCCTGCTGCAGCACCGCGGCACGGCGTTCCTCGTCGTGGCGGCACCGGAGCCCGACGCGCTGCGCGAGGCGGCGTACTTCGTCGAGCGGCTGACCGGCGACCAGATGCCGCTCGCCGGCCTGGTCGTCAACCGGGCCAGCCCGAAGCCCGCGGGCGACCTCTCGGCCGATGCCGCGATGGCTGCCGCCGAGAGGCTGCGGTCCGGCACGCCGGGCGACGCCGCCGAGCTCACGGCGGGCCTGCTGCGGCTGCACGCGGACAGGGTGCGGATCGTCGAGCGCGAACGCGTCCTGCGCGCACGCTTCGCCACGGCCCACCCCGGTGTGGCGACGGCAGTCGTGCCGGCGCTGGCCGGTGACGTCCACGACCTCGACGGCCTGCGTCGCGTGGGTCAGCTCCTGGCCGACCAGTGAGGTCCCACCGCCGAAGGGCAGCCGTCAGGCGGTGACGCGCACGCCGGCGCTCTTCGCGGCGCGGAGCACATCGGCCCACGACGCGCCGGGGTTGTTGCGGAGCAGCGCACGGCGCTCGCGCTCGGTCATGCCGCCCCAGACTCCCCACTCGATGCGGTTCTCGAGGGCTTCGGCGAGGCACTCGGAGCGGACGAGGCAGCTGGCGCAGACCTGCTTGGCCTTGTTCTGCTCCGCGCCCTTGACGAAGAGCGAGTCCGGCTGCGTCTCGCGACACGCCGCCTGCATCGACCAGTCCTCAACCCACATGACCTGACCCCGTTCCGAGAAGAAGGGGTCCCCCAGTGAGCCCCATGTCTTTCCCCACATGCAACGTAGATCTGGACAGTTGGCCTAACCAGACACGAGACGACTAGACCGGGGTAGTCAGTTCGGACTAGTCCAACGGGCGCTCTCAGCCGGCTCCCGTACGCTGACGCCATGTCTGATCCCTTGGACGACGACCGCATTCCGCCCAACCAGGTGCTCGGACACCTGTGGGTGATGGCGCTCGTCTCGGTCGCCCTCGGCATCGTCGTCGCCGGCCTCGCCATCCCGTTCGCCGGCGTCCTCGGCTTCGCCGCACGGGACGTCTCCGACTCGATGAGCAACCTTCCGCAGGGGCTCGAGACGAAGCCGCTGGCGCAGGCCTCGCGCATCGTCGCGAAGGACGGCACCCCGATCGCCACGCTGTACGACGAGAACCGCGTCAACGTGCCGCTGACCCAGGTCGCGCCGGTGATGCGCGAGGCGATCATCTCCATCGAGGACTACCGCTTCTACCAGCACGGCGCGATCGACCTGAAGGGCACGCTGCGTGCCCTCGTCACCAACCAGGCGGCCGGCGAGACCGTCCAGGGTGGCTCGTCGATCACGCAGCAGATGGTCAAGCTGACCCTGCTGTCGCAGGCGAAGACCAAGGCGGAGCAGCGCGCCGCCGTGGAGGAGAGCGTCGCGCGCAAGATCAAGGAGCTGCGCTACGCGATCGCCTTCGAGCAGGAGCACAGCAAGGACTGGATCCTCGAGCGCTACCTGAACCTCGCCTACTTCGGCGACGGCGTCTACGGCATCCAGGCGGCCGCGCGCCACTACTTCTCGACCGACGCCAAGCGGCTCACGCTCGGCCAGGCGGCGCTCCTCGCCGGCCTGGTCAAGAACCCGGTCGGCTACGACCCGACGCGCAACCCCAACAAGGCGTTCGACCGGCGCAACATCGTCCTCGAGCGGATGGCACAGCTCCGCGCGATCCCGCTCGACAAGGCGAAGGCCGAGGCCAAGAAGCCGCTCGGCCTCGACATCACGGCCAACCGCAACGGCTGCATGTTCAGCCGCGCACCGTTCTTCTGCGACTACGTCGTCAACTACCTGCTGAAGGATCCGTCCCTCGGCACGAGCGTGGAGGAGCGCAAGGCGCTGCTCCAGTCCGGCGGCCTCACCATCAAGACCACCCTCGACCCGCGCTTCCAGGATGCGGCCGACGCGGCAGTCGAGCGTTACGTCTACCCCACCGACAACGCCATCGGCGGCATGGCGATGGTCGAGCCCGGCACCGGCGCGGTCCGCGCGATCGCCCAGTCGCGACCCATGGGCCTGAACACCAAGCGCGGCGAGTCGATGATCAACTACGTGGTCCCCAAGGAGTACGGCGGCTCCGGCGGCTTCCTGCCGGGCTCCACGTTCAAGCCGTTCGTGCTCGCGGCGGCGATCCGCCAGGGCATCCCGCTGACCACGACCTTCAACGCACCGCCCTTCCTTGACCTCCCGCAGGCCGACTTCGCCAACTGCCCCGGCGCCGGCAACTTCGTGGGCACGTGGCCGGTGCACAACGCCGGTGGCCAGAACGCCGGTGCCCGGAACCTCTACACGGGCACCGCCGGCTCGATCAACACGTTCTACGCACAGCTCGAGCGCAAGACCGGGGTCTGCGAGCCCTGGCAGATCGCCAACAAGCTCGGCGTCCACGTGCCCGTGCACGAGCGCCAGCCGGCGATGGTGCTCGGCACGTCGGTCACCTCGCCGCTTGAGGTGGCCGAGGCCTACGCGACGTTCGCCGCGCGCGGTGTCCACTGCGACGCACGTCCGGTGACCGCCCTGCTCGACGCCAACAAGAACGTCGTCAAGACCTACGCGAAGGACTGCACGCAGGTGCTGCCCAGCCCGGTGGCCGACGCGGTCGACGACGTGCTCCAGGGTGCGTTCAAGCCCGGCGGCACGGCGTACGGCATCCCGATCAGCCAGCCGACGGCGGGCAAGACCGGTACCGAGACGAAGTCGTGGGCGACCTGGCTGACCGGCTTCACGCCGAACCTCGCGATGTCGGCGTTCATCGGCGGCGTCAACAGCGCCGGCCACCCGATCTCCCTCAACGGCCAGTCCGTCGGCGGGCGCTACATCTCCAACGGCTCGGGTGCCGGCACGACCGGTCCCATGTGGTCCGCGGCCATGAGCGCGATCGCGCAGTGGCTGCCCGACCTCGACTTCCACAAGCCCGACAGCGCCGACATCAAGGGCGTGCTGGTCCAGGTGCCGTCGGTCGGGGGCATGAACCCCGACGACGCGCAGAAGGTCCTGGAGAAGGCCGGGTTCAACGTCACGATCTCGGGCGGCCAGGTCGACTCGAGCTACCCGCAGGGCACGGTCGCGTACACCAGCCCGGGCGGCGGAGCCACCACCGGCAGCGGCGACCTGATCACGATCTACATCAGTGACGGCACGCCGTACGTGAAGCCGAAGCCGAAGAAGACCAAGGGCGGCGACAAGCCGTCACCGACCAACGGGGGCGGCAAGCCCAAGCCAGGCCACTGAGGCACTGAGCGCGCAGGGGCGCGGACCACACAGGTCCGCGCCCCTTCGTGCGTGATCGCGTGCCCTCAGGCGGAGAGCTGCTTCTTCACCTCGGCGGCGACAGCGCCACCGTCGGCACGCCCCTTGACCTGGGGCTGGACGACGCCCATGACCTTGCCCATGGCCCGCGGCCCCTCGGCGGCGGCCCCGGTCTTCTCGATGGCGTCGGCGACGATCTTCGCGATCTCCTCCGTGCTGAGCTGCTCCGGCAGGTACGTCACGATGACGGCGAGCTCGGTGCGCTCCTTCTCCGCCATCTCCGTGCGGCCGGCCTCGTCGAACGCGGCAGCGGCCTCACGGCGCTTCTTCGCCTCGGTGGTGAGGACACCGAGGACCTGCTCGTCGGTGAGCTCGACCTTCTCCTTGCCCGCGACCTCGGCGTTGCCGATGGCGGTCATGATCATCCGGAGCGTCGCGGACGTGTCGGTGTCGCGCGCCTTCATCGCGGTGGTCAGGTCGGCGCGGAGCTTGTCCTTCAGAGCACTCATGGGGGCCATTGTGGCAGCCTTGCCGGCATGTCCCCCAGCGGTTTGCAGCTCGCTGGCGGTGTCCTGGCAGCCGGCGCGGCCGCCGGCGCCGCCCTGGCGACGTACGCCGCCTGCGAGGCGCGGGCGTACACGGTGCGGCGCGTGACGGTGCCGGTCCTCCCGGCGGGCCACGCTCCGCTACGGGTCCTCCACGTCAGCGACATGCACCTCACCCCGGGCCAGACACGGAAGCGCGACTTCGTCCGCTCACTCGTCCACCTCGCGCCGGATCTCGTGGTCAACACCGGCGACAACCTGGCGCACATGCGCGCCGTGCCGTTCGCGCTCGACGCCTTCGCCCCGCTGATGGAGCGGCCGGGTGTCTTCGTGCTGGGCTCCAACGACTACTTCGACCCGGGCGTGCGCAACCCGTTCCGCTACCTGCTGCCCGACGACGGCGTGCGGCACACCGACGGCGCCCAGCTGCCCTGGGGCGAGCTCGTCTCGGGGTTCGTGGACGCTGGCTGGCTGGACCTCTCCAACCGGGCGGGCCGGCTGAGGGTCAACGGGGAGGAGATCGCCTTCGCCGGGCTCGACGACCCCCACATCAGCCGCGACGACCTGGCGGCAGTCGGACCGGCGCCCCGTGACGCCGACCTGCGGCTCGGTGTCGTCCACGCGCCGTACCTCCGCGCGCTGGACCGGTTCACGGAGCAGGGCTACGACGCGATCATCGCCGGGCACACGCATGGCGGGCAGGTCTGCCTCCCGTTCTACGGCGCGCTCACCACGAACTGCGACCTCGAGCCGGCCCGGGTCAAGGGTCTGCACCGCCACCCGGCCGACTCCCTCCCCGGCGACCCCGGCTCCGCGTGGCTCCACGTCTCGGCGGGCCTGGGGACCAACCCGTTCGTCCGCTTCCGCGTCGCCTGCCGGCCCGAGACGACCCTGATGACCCTCGTCGAGCGCTGACCCTCCCCGCCGAGACGGGGCCTGTGCCGCGCCGAGACGAGGCTCGTGCCGCACTCACACAGGCCCCGCGCAGACCCGATTTCAGGGCATGGCTCCGGACCCGGTATGCTCCACTGCTCGTGAGCCCAAGTGGTTCACGATCGGGCTGTGGCGCAGTTTGGTAGCGCGCTTCGTTCGGGACGAAGAGGCCGCAGGTTCAAATCCTGTCAGCCCGACAGGTCGAGGGGCCGGATCCGCGAGGGTCCGGCCCCTCACTGCATCTTCTCCGGTGCGCGAGCGGCCGATCCGGGCCCCGGCCGGGGCTAGTGTCGCTCCATGGAGTGGACCGCAACCGCCATCAGCGCCGACGTCCGCGCGGGGCACCTGACGGCACGCGAGGCACTCGAGGAGGCGCTCGCCCGGATCGAGCGCACGGCTGGTGTCACCGAAGGATGGCAGGTGGTACGCCGCGAGGCGGCCCGCGCCGAAGCCGACCTGGTCGACGCCCGCGCCGACCGCGACGCGCTGCCGCTGGCCGGCGTACCGGTCGCGATCAAGGACAACATCCCTGTCGCCGGCGAGCCGATGCGCTGTGGCTCCCGCGCCACCGACGACGCGCTGCAGCCCGCCGACCACCTGCTGGTACGCCGCCTGCGCGATGCGGGAGCCGTCGTGGTGGGCCTGACCCGGGTCCCCGAGCTGTGCATCTGGGGCGCCACCGACTCCGCCTTCGGGATCACCCGGAACCCCTGGGACACCAGCCGGACCCCGGGCGGGTCGTCGGGCGGCACCGCCGCCGTCGTGGCCGCGGGCGACGTGCCGATCGGCCACGGCAACGACGGCATGGGCTCGATCCGGATCCCGGCGGCCGCCTGCGGCCTGGTCGGCATCAAGCCCGGACGAGGCGTCGTGCCGCGTGACACCGAGACCTCCGCCTGGAACGACATGGCCGAACAGGGTCCGCTCGCGACCACGGTCGCTGACACGGCGCTGATGTTCTCCGTGCTCGCCGGCGATCCGTCGTACGCCCAGGTCGAGGAGCCCTGCCGGCTGCGGATCGCGATCTCGACCAAGGCGCCCGCGCCCGGCATCCCGGTCGCTGCCGCATGGCGAGCAGCGGCCGAGGACACGGGTCGGCTCCTCGCGCAGGTGCACGAGGTCGCGCGGCGTACCCCGAGGTATCCGGCCACGCTGATGACCTCGACCGCCCTGGCGCTCTGGACCACCGGCTCGGCGGAGGAGGCGGCCCTGCTCGCCGCCCCCTCGCTGATGGAACGGCGCAACAAGGTCCACACCGGGCTCGGGCGGGCACTGGCGGGGCGCGGGCTCCCCACGCCGGGTCCCCGCGAGGCCTGGCGCCGGATCGCCGAGGAGTTCTTCCAGGACGTCGACGTGCTCGTCACGCCGACCCTGGCCCAGCCGCCTGTCAAGGCGCGCGACTGGCATCGCACCGGCTGGACCCGGACCATGCTCGCCAATGCCCGCTATGCCCCCTTCGCTGCGCCGTGGAACGTCGCCGGATGGCCGGCGATGAGCGTCCCGGCTGGCCTCGACGCGGGAGGTCGCCCGGTCGGCGTCCAGCTCGTCGGCCGGCCCGGCTCCGAGCGAACCCTGCTCGGCGTCGCCGCCCAGATAGAGCGGCTCCGTCCCTGGCAGCGCGTCGCACCGGTCTAGCGCGGCACAGGCCCCGTCTCGGCACACGCCCCGTCTCGGCACAGGCCCCGTCTCGGCACAGGCCCCGTCTCGGCACACGCCCCGTCTCGGCACACGCCCCGTCTCGGCACACGCCCCGTCTCGGCACAGGCCCCGTCTCGGCACACGCCCCGTCTCGGCACACGCCCCGTCTCGGCACAGGCCCCGTCTCGGCGGGATGCGCGTGGCAGGCTTCTGCCATGCGGACGCTGATCGTCGTACGGCACGGGAAGTCGGACTGGTCCGGCGACGAGCCCGACCGCGAGCGGCCGCTCGCGAAGAGGGGACGCCGCCAGCTGCCCGCGTCAGCCGCATGGATCGCGGAGCACCACCCGGTGGTCGACCTCGCCGTCGTCTCCCCAGCACTGCGCGCGCAGCAGACCTGGGACGTCGTGGCGGAGTCGCTCGACGGCCAGCCCGAGGTGGTCACCGACGAGCGCGTGTACGCCGCGTGGGGACGCGACCTCGTCCCCCTCGTCCGGGCGCTCCCCGCGACCATGACGACGGTGGCCCTGGTCGGCCACAACCCCGGCCTCGAGGAGCTCGTCGCCGAGCTGACCGGCGAGGGCGTGGAGCTGCCGACGTCGGCGGTCGCCGTGCTCGCGTTCGCCGACGGCTGGACCGGCGACGCGCGGGTCGTCGCGCACGGCCGACCGCCCGAGGATCGGCGAACCGAGCAGTAGGCACCGATCCCGCTCCGACGATCGGTGCCTGCTGACCGGTTCGCGGCGGGCCCGGCGCACAAACCGGTGGACGCAGGTCGGACAATGGTTGCCATGTCCACCGTCACCGCCTCCGCACGGGCGGTGAGCGAGCGACGGCGCTGGGCGATGCTGGCGGTGAGCACGGCGGCGCAGGCGGCCGCGAGCGTCGCGATCAACGGCGCGGCGTTCCTGATCCCGGTGCTGGTGCACGACCGGGGGCTGAGCCTCACGCAGGCCGGCACGGTCGCCGCGCTTCCGCTGATCGGCGTCCTCTGCACCCTGCTGCTCTGGGGCGCCGCGGTCGACCGGGTCGGTGAGCGCGCGGTCCTGCTCGCGGGCCTCGGCGGCACGGCGCTGGCGGGTGTCGCCGCGACCGCCGTGCACGGCACCGCCGCACTGGGGGCCTCGCTGTTCGCCGCCGGGGCCTTCGCCGCCAGCACCTCGAGCGCCGGCGGGCGCGTGGTCGTGGGCTGGTTCCCGCCCGAGCGCCGTGGGCTGGCGATGGGGATCCGGCAGATGGCACAGCCGGCCGGCGTCGGCATCGCGGCCGTCTCGATCCCGGTGGTCTCCGCCCACGAGGGAGTCTCGGCGGCACTGGCCGTGTCGCCGGTGGTCGCCGCTGTCGCGGCGCTCGCGGTCGCGGTCACCGTCGTCGACCCTCCCCGTCCGGAGCGGGCCGTCGAGCACACCGCCAACCCCTACCGCGGCAACACCTACCTCGCGCGCATCCACGTCGCCTCCATCCTGCTGGTGGTGCCGCAGTTCCTCGTCTGGACCTACGCGCTGGTCTGGCTCCTGGACGACCGCGGCTGGGATCCCGGCACCGCCGGTCTGCTGGTCGCCGGCACCCAGCTGCTCGGCGCCCTCGGCCGGATCGCCAGCGGCCAGCTCTCCGACGTGGTCGGCGGACGCATGCGGCCGATGCGCTGGATCGCCGTGGCCGCGGTCGTCACGATGGCGCTCCTCGGCCTCACCGCCTGGCTGGGGTGGGCGGTCAGCATCCTCCTGCTGACAGCCGCCACCGTCATCACCGTCGCCGACAACGGCCTTGCCTTCACCGCCACGGCCGAGCGCGCGGGGCCCTACTGGAGCGGCCGGGCCCTCGGCCTCCAGAACACGGCGCAGTACCTCACCGCCGCCCTCTGCGCACCGGTCGCGGGCGCGAGCATCACCCACGTCGGCCACCCGGCGACGTTCGCCCTGTCGGCCCTCTTCCCACTCGCGGCGATCCCGCTGGTGCCCGTGCGCGGCGAGAGGCCGCTCGCGTGAAGGGCCTGCTCGCCGACGTCCGGCCGCTGCGCGTGCCCGCCTACCGCCGTCTCTTCACCGCCAACCTGGTCAGCATGGTCGGCGCCCAGCTGACCGTGGTCGCGGTCCCCGCACAGATCTACGCCCTCACCGGCTCCAGCGCGTACGTCGGCCTGACCGGCCTCTTCGGCCTGGTCCCGCTCGTGGTGTTCGGCCTCTGGGGCGGCGCGCTCGCCGACCACCTCGACCGCCGCACGATCCTGCAGGTCACGACGCTCGGCCTGATGGCGACGAGTGCTCTCTTCTGGCTCCTCGCCGCGACGGGTACGGCGGGGCCGTGGTCCCTTCTGGCCGTCTTCGCGGTCCAGCAGGCGTTCTTCGCGGTGTCGTCCCCGACGCTCGGCGCCGTGCTCCCGCGACTGCTCCCCGAGGAGCTCCTGCCCGCCGCCAACGCGCTGGGCATGACCGTGTTCACCGCCGGCGCCGTGGCCGGACCGCTCCTCGCGGGCGTGCTGCTCCCCCTCACCGGCTACGCCTGCCTCTACGCGATCGACGCGCTCTTCCTGCTGGCGCCGCTCTGGGCGGTGAGCAGCTTCCCGCGGATGCCCGTCGAGGGTGTCAGCGGGAGCCCGGGCCTGCGCAGCGTCGTCGACGGCTTCTCCTACCTCGCCACACAGCCGGTGCTCCTGATGTCGTTCGTCGTCGACCTGATCGCGATGGTCTTCGGCATGCCGCGGGCGCTCTTCCCGCAGCTGGCCGACCAGGCATTCGAGGGCCCGCACGACGGCGGCGGCTTCGCGTTCGCGCTGCTCTTCGCAGCGATCCCCGCGGGAGCGGTGGTCGGCGGCATCCTCAGCGGCTGGGTCTCCCGGGTCACCCGCCAGGGCGTCGCGGTGGTGGCGGCGATCGTCGTGTGGGGCCTGGCGATGACCGGTTTCGGCATCGCCTGCCTCTTCGCCGCGTGGTCGCCGCACGTGGTGATCTGGGTGGCGGCCGCGTTCCTGGCGGTCGGCGGCGCGGCCGACATCGTGTCGGCGGCGTTCCGCACCTCCATGCTGCAGACCGCCGCGACCGACGAGATGCGGGGCCGGCTGCAGGGTGTCTTCGTGGTCGTCGTGGCCGGGGGGCCGCGCATCGCGGACGTGGCACACGGCGGGGCTGCCGCGCTGACCGGCGCAGCTGCCGCGGCGGCGGGCGGCGGCGTACTCGTCGTGGCACTGGTGGTGATTGCGTCAATCGCGGTCCCAACGTTTGTGAATTACCGCGTCACCGGCGCAGGCGCAGGGCGTTGAGCGATATGACCGTCGTCACAATTCGCCCTGCCAAGGAGTGCCCATGCGCCCCGACCCGCGCCTCCTCCGCCTCGGAGTCTCCAGCGCCGTCGCCCTGACCACCGTCCTCGCGGCGGCGTTCGGCGGGCTCGGCAGTGGCAGCGACGCCGCCGCTCCGGGCAACCCGGTCGGGTCCATGCACGAGGTCGCCGGCACGCTCGCCGCGATCCACGCGGCCGCCGACCACGACGAGAACGACCTCACGGTCAAGAACGCGCTCAGCCGCTCCCCCGAGGCGGCCCTGGTCACCGACCCGACGACCGACGCGCAGCGCGCCGCCTCCGAGGCGTACGTCGAGTCCGAGCGCGCCATGCCCGACCCGCAGCTGACCACCGCCACCCTCGGCCGTCCCCGCCTCGCGGTCCCCGAGGACCGCTACGCGATGGCCGGCGGCTGCTACACGCTCAACGGCAAGCCCTACCTCTTCCAGGCCACCGACCTGGGCAGCTACCTGCTCTACACGCCGGACCGGAAGTTCCTGGGCGTCACGCTCCTCGGCGGGGTCACCCGCGTCGACAAGCCGTCGACGACGACCGACTGGACGGTCCAGCGCACGAGCTCCGGCGGCTTCACCTTCACGCTGGCCAACGGCAAGGCGCTGCACCGCACGCTGACCGGCGGCCTCTCCACCGGCACCGCCTCGGCCTTCCCGCTGGCGCGGACCACGGGCTGCACGGCGTACCCCGAGGTCGACGTCGACATCAGCGGCGGCCCGTTCGCCGGCACCAGCTCCTTCCAGGAGGTGCGCGGCTACGTCGACCCGCACACGCACGGCATGAGCCACGAGTTCCTCGGCGGTCGCGTGATCTGCAGCCCGCCGTGGCACCGCTACGGCGCGCCGTACGCCCTCGTCGACTGTCCGGACCACCAGGTCGCCAACGGCAAGGGCGCGGTGCTCGACGACTTCCTGGCCGGCCGGGCTCCCGGCACCGGTCACGACCCCGTCGGCTGGCCGACCTTCAAGGACTGGCCCAACCCGCACTCGCTGACCCACCAGGGCGTCTACTGGAAGTGGCTCGAGCGCTCGTGGCGCGGCGGCCTGCGCGTCTACACGAACCTGCTCGTCGAGAACAACGTGCTCTGTGAGCTCTACCCGCTCAAGAAGAACTCCTGCAACGACATGGAGTCCATCCGCCGCCAGGCGAAGGACATGTGGAAGATGCAGGACTACATCGACGCGCAGTACGGCGGCCCGGGCCGCGGCTGGTACCGCATCGTCACCGACCCCTTCCAGGCCCGTCAGGTGATCAACAGCGGCAAGCTCGCGGTGATCATGGGCATCGAGACGTCCGTGCCGTTCGGGTGCAACGTGGTCGCCGGGCAGCCGACCTGCTCCCAGCAGCAGCTCGACGCCGGCCTCGCCGAGGTGAAGGCGATGGGCGTGCGCCAGATGGAGATCACCAACAAGTTCGACAACGCCCTGACCGGCGTCGCGGGCGACGAGGGCACGACGGGCACCATCACGAACCTCGGCAACTTCATCAACACCGGCTCGTTCCTGCAGATGCGGACCTGCCCGTCGACGTACGACGAGGACGAGCACGACAAGCTGCAGGGCCCGCTCACCGCCCCGGAGGGCGCCCTGCCCCAGCAGGACGCGATCTTCGGGGCGATCGGCGAGCTCTACGGGCTCGGCGGCACCCAGCCGGTGCCGGCGTACCCGCCGGGCCCGCACTGCAACGCCCGTGGCCTGACCGACCTCGGCAAGCGCCTGCTCAACGAGATGATCGACAACGGGATCCTCTTCGACCCCGACCACATGAGCGTCAACGGCCGCAACGCCGCCCTCGACCTCTACGAGAAGGCAGCCGCCGACGGCCGCCACCCGGGGATCCTGTCCAGCCACTCGTGGTCGACGCCGGACGCCTACCCGCGGATCTACAAGCTGGGCGGCTTCGTCACGCCGTACGCCGGCGACTCCCCCGGCTTCGTCGACAAGTGGAGGCAGCACCTGGGCTGGGCGGACCCGCGCTACTACTTCGGCTTCGGCTACGGCGCGGACATGAACGGCTTCGGCGCCCAGGGCTCCCCGCGCGGCGCGAACGCGACCAACCCGGTGACCTACCCGTTCACCGGCCTCGGCGGCGTGACGGTCGACAAGGGCGTCAGCGGCCAGCGCGTGTGGGACATCAACACCGACGGCGTGGCGCAGTACGGCCTCTACCCCGACTGGATCGAGGACGCCGCGCACGTCGCGGGCACCGAGGGCGTGGGCTTCAAGGAGGACATGAGCCGCGGTGCGGAGGCGTACCTGGAGATGTGGGAGCGCGCCGTCGGCATCGCACCCGACGCGTGCCGCAACGCCGACCAGCGCCGGAGCGTGGACGCCTTCCGTGCGGCGGTCAGCACCGGCATGACGACCCGACAGGTGCTGGACGCGGTGGGCCAGCCCTACGAGCGCCTCGGCCACACGTACACGACCTGCGCGACGGACCGCGACGGTTCCGCTGCCCGGATGGCCGTGGACTTCTCGGCGGCCGGCGTCGTCACCGGCGTACGACGGGTCGGCTGAGGCCCCGACTCCGGCGAGCCAGCCGGACCCGGACGCAACGGCCGCCGCTCCTTCCCCCGAGGAGCGGCGGCCGTCGTCACCCCGTCTCGCGCTGGGCGGCACCGACGACGGCGTCGAGCAGCCCCGGTGCGGCCTCCGCCAGGTCGGCCGAGCGCAGTCGCTGGTAGGTCGTGCCCTCGACGGTGAGGCGCTCGGTGATGCCCGCCTCACGCAGGATCTTGAAGTGGTGGGCGGCAGTCGACTTGCCGACGCCGTCGTAGAGGAGCTTGCACTGCGCCTCGCCACCCGCGTCGACGAGGCGGCGAACCATCTCGAGGCGCACCGGATCCTGCAGGGCTGCGAGCAGCTGCTGGATGCCGGCGACAGGGATCGCGGCATCCTGCGCGGCGGGCGCGGCGGCCGTAGCGGGGTCGGGCGTCATGTCGCTCACCTCGAAATCAGGTTTGACGTTCATCGAACCAGGCGTACCGTAGGAGTTCGACGTACATCAAACCTACCGGAAGCAGGTACGCGGTGACGAGCGCAGCAGCCACACCCGGCATCCACGCCTTGTCCGACCCCCACACCGGCCAGCGCTGGGCGTACTCGCTCGTCCTCACGCTGACCGGCATCGCCCTCGGCGTCTCCGGCATGCCGGCGCCGCTCTACGGCATCTACCAGTCCGAGTGGCACCTGACCCCGCTGACCACGACCGTGATCTTCGCGGTCTACGCCTTCGCCGCGCTCGCGGCCGTGCTCGTCTCCGGCACGATCTCCGACGCCGTCGGGCGCAAGCCGGTGCTGCTCGCCGCGACCGCGACGCTGGTCGTCGGCCTGGTGATCTTCCTGTTCGCGACCAACGTCTGGATGCTGCTGGCCGCGCGGGTGCTGCACGGCGCCGCCGTCGGGTCGATCGTCGTGGCCGGCGCTGCCGCCCTGATGGACCTGCGTCCCGACCACGGCCGCCGGACCGGCCAGCTCAGCGGGGCGGCGTTCAACATCGGCATCACCGTCGCGATCCTGGCCTCCTCGCTGCTCGCCCAGTACGCACCCCACCCGCTGCGGCTGCCGTTCGTCGTCATCGGCGCGCTCGTCGTCGCGATGGGCATCGGCCTTCTCGCGCTGCGCGAGACCCACGCCGCCCCCACCCGGGGGGCGATCCGCATCGCCAGGCCGTCGGTGCCCGCGGAGATCCGCGTGGACTTCTGGTTCGCCGCGCTCGGCGTGATGGCCGCCTGGTCCGTCCTCGGTGTGCTGCTCTCGCTCTTCCCCACGCTGGCCGCCCAGAAGACCGGCGTGCACAACCTCGTCTTCGGCGGTGCCGTCGTCGCGGTCTCCGCGCTCGCCGCCGCACTGGTCCAGCTCGCGGCCACCGACCTCGAGGCCCGACGCTCCGCCCTCGTCGGCGACGTCGGGATGGCAGCCTCCCTGCTGCTCACGATCCCCGCCCTCGCCAGCCACGACCCGTACGCCGTCTTCGTGATCTCAGCGGTCCTCGGCGGCGCGTTCGGGCTGAGCTTCGGCGGCTCGCTGCGGCACCTCTCCAACGTCGTGCCCGCGGGCCGGCGTGGCGAGACGATGTCGGCCTACTACCTGCTGGCCTACTCCACGATGGCCTTCCCGACGATCGGCGCGGGCTGGGCGGCGACGACCTGGGGACTGGACGCGATCTACCCGTGGTTCGCCGGGCTGGCCGCTGTCGCCTGCCTCGCCGCCGGCTGGCTCGGCCTCCGACCGGGCCGCTGACCTGCGGGTAAGGGTCTCCTAAGCGACCGCTCTCACGCGAGACGGGGCCGCTGCGCGGGCTAGGATGCCGCCAGCCCTACCCATGGGTAGAACCGACTCGCAAGGAGCCGTCCCTCCATGTCTTTGATGCAGATCATCGCGATCGTGGTGAGCCTCTCGTTCACCGTCGTCGCGGTTGCACTGACCACCCGCGCCGTGCGCGCGATGCTGAAGGTGATCCGCCAGGGTCAGCCTGCGCTGAACCGCACCGACCGCCCGATCGCCCGCGGTCTGAACATGCTGAAGGAGACCTTCCTCCACACGCGCATGTTCCAGATCTGGTGGGTCGGCGGCCTGCACTGGTTCGCCTACATGGCGTTCCTGGTGCTCTCGACCGCCGTCATGCAGGGCGTCGTGCAGCTCTTCGCGCCGACGTTCGCCTGGCCGGTCATCGGCACCTTCTTCGGCTTCGAGTGGTTCTCCGAGTTCATCGGCCTCCTCGGCGCCCTGGCGATCCTCCCGCTGATCGCGTACCGCCTGACGCACCGCCCGTCGAACACCCCGTCGCGCAAGACGCGCTTCTACGGCTCGACGATGTGGCAGGCCTACTTCGTCGAGGCGATGGTCTTCCTCGAGTCGGCCGCGATCCTCTTCATCCGCGGCGCGGAGTACAACATGGCCAAGGCCATGGGTGGCGAGCACGCCGAGCACGCGACGGGCTTCCACTTCCCGCTCTCGCAGTACTTCTCGCACCTCTTCCCGACGTCGCACCACGGCGCCGAGAACTGGGTCTTCGCCATCGCGATGTTCAAGGTCACCTCCGCGATGCTGTGGCTGATCGTCATCTCCTCGAACCTCACGATGGGTGTCGCGTGGCACCGCTTCACCGCGTGGTTCAACATCTTCTTCAAGCGTGAGTCCTCCGGCGGTACGGCGCTGGGCGGCCTCAAGCCGCTGACGTCCAACGGCAAGGCGATCACGCTCGAGGACATCGACGACCTCGACGAGGACTCCGTCCTCGGTGTCGGCTCGATCAACGACTTCTCGTGGAAGGGCATCCTCGACTTCACGACGTGTACCGAGTGTGGTCGCTGCCAGTCGCAGTGCCCCGCGTGGAACACCGAGAAGCCGCTCTCCCCGAAGCTCATGATGATGGGCCTGCGCCAGCACGCGTACGACGTCGCTGCCGGCGTCGAGGGTGCGGCTGACCGCTCGCTGGTCGGCTCCGTCGACCTCGACGGTGGTCACCTCGAGGACGCGCAGGACTGGTTCTACAACCCGGAGGGTGGCGACTTCGTCATCTCCGAGGACGCCCTGTGGTCCTGCACCAACTGCGGCGCGTGCGTCCAGCAGTGCCCGGTCGACATCGAGCACGTCGACCACTTCGTCGACATGCGCCGCTACCAGGTGCTCGTCGAGTCCAACTTCCCGGCCGAGCTCAACGGTCTGTTCAAGGGCCTGGAGAACAAGGGCAACCCCTGGAACATGAACCCGAACGCCCGCATGGACTGGGCGCAGGGTCTCGACTTCGACGTCAAGGTCGTCGGCGAGGACATCGAGGACCTCGACTCCGTCGAGTGGCTCTTCTGGGTCGGCTGTGCCGGTGCCTACGAGGACCGTGCCAAGAAGACGACGCGCGCCGTCGCCGAGCTGCTCCACATGGCCGACGTGTCGTTCGGCGTCCTGGGCAACGGCGAGACCTGCACCGGTGACTCCGCTCGTCGTGCCGGCAACGAGTTCGTCTTCCAGGGCCTGGCGCAGCAGAACATCGAGACCTTCAAGGAGTTCAAGGTCAAGAAGGTCGTCTCGACCTGTGCGCACTGCTTCAACACCCTGAAGAACGAGTACAAGGACCTCGGCATCGAGCTCGAGGTCGTGCACCACACGCAGCTTCTCAACCGCCTCGTGCGCGAGGGCAAGCTGACCCCGGTCAAGACCGGCGAGGGCGCCCACAAGCGCTCCATCACCTACCACGACCCGTGCTTCCTGGGTCGCCACAACCAGGTCTACTCGCCGCCGCGTGACCTCCTCCAGATCCTCCCGGGTGCGGAGTACAAGGAGATGGAGCGGTCGCAGGAGAAGTCCTTCTGCTGTGGCGCCGGTGGTGCCCGCATGTGGATGGAAGAGACCATCGGCTCGCGCATCAACCTGAACCGCACGGAAGAGGCGGTCGGCACCGGTGCCGACCAGATCGCCGTCGGCTGCCCGTTCTGCCGCGTGATGCTGGCCGACGGCCTCACCAAGATGCAGGCCGACGAGACGGCCCGCACGGAGGTCGAGGTGCTCGACGTCGCGCAGATGCTGCTCGCGTCGGTCAAGGGCGAGGTCGCCACGAAGTTCAAGCCGGGCGAGGCTCCGGTCGACGCCCCGGCCGCGAAGGCTGCCGCTCCGGCTCCGGCCGCCGAGGGTGAGCCGGCTGCGTCCGGCGTCGCCGGCGCCGAGACCGCCGGTGGTGCGGGCTCGACCGCCGCGGGTGGCTCGTCGCTCTTCGGTGACGCGCCTGCCGCTCCGGCTGCGCCGGCGTCGGGTGGCTCGCTCTTCGGTGACGCCCCCGCTGCTCCGGCCGAGGCCGCCCCGGCTTCGGGTGGCTCGCTCTTCGACACCCCGGCTCCGGCCGAGTCGAAGCCCGCGTCCGGTGGCTCGCTCTTCGACACGCCTGCTCCGGCTGAGCCGGCCGCTCCGGCTGCCCCTGCTGCCGGCGGCTCGCTCTTCGACGTGGCACCGACCGAGGCCCCGAAGGCGGAGGCGGCTCCGGCTGCCCCGGCCCAGGACCTCAACGCCGGCGGCTCGCTCTTCGACGTGGCACCGACGGAGGCCGCTCCGGCTGCTCCCGCCGCCGCTGCGCCGGCTGAGGCTGCTCCGGCCGAGGCTCCGAAGGCGGAGGCGGCTCCGGCTGCCCCGGCCCAGGACCTCAACGCCGGCGGCTCGCTCTTCGACATCCCGGCTGCCGCTCCGGCCGCTCCGGCCGCCCCGGCCGCGGCCGCTCCGGCTGCGCCCGAGGAGGCCGCGGCCGCCCAGGTCGAGGCCGCACCGGTCGAGGCCGCGCCGGTCGAGGAGGCCGCTGCCGAGGAGGCCGCTGCGCCCGCCGCTGCCCCGGCCGTCCCGGCTGCCCCGGCCTCGAGTGGTGCGGCGACCACGCCGCGTACGGATGTCGACATCCACGGCGCCTCGTCGCTCTTCGACATCCCGTGGCCCGAGGGTGGCGCCCCGGCTGCCGCTGCGGCTCCCGCCGCCGCTGCTCCGGCTGCTCCCGTCGAGTCCGCTCCGGCGGAGGCCGCTCCGGCTGCCGAGCCGGTCGCCGAGGAGGCACCTGCTGCAG
Source organism: Nocardioides jiangxiensis (assembly GCF_030580915.1). Lineage (NCBI taxonomy): Bacteria > Bacillati > Actinomycetota > Actinomycetes > Propionibacteriales > Nocardioidaceae > Nocardioides > Nocardioides jiangxiensis. The sequence goes on along the minus strand of NZ_JAUQTA010000001.1, from coordinate 1,778,585 downwards.
AGGCGGAGGCCGCGGAGACGATCCTCGAGGCCGACGACGCGCCGGAGGCTCCTGCCGAGCAGGCTTCGGCCGAGGAGCCGGTCGTCGAGGCCCCCGCTGCGGAGGAGCCGGCCCCGGCCGCGCCCGCCGCGCCCGCGGAGGCCCCGAAGTCCAGCGGAGCGACGCACACGCCGCGTACGGACGCCGACATCCACGGCGCGTCCTCGCTGTTCGACCTCTGACGATCAGCCGCTGAACACGACGGCCGCCCGGCCTGACCGGGCGGCCGTCGTGCATTTCCCCTCGGCACGAGCGAGCTCCCGCACGTGCCGTCAGCGCGTCTCGCCACCATCGAGCCGGCACCGCCGTACGCCGAGAGCCGTCCGGCACCGAGGACTAGCCTTCTCGCCATGCCTCACTTCGAGAACTCCCGCAGCATCGGCATCGACGCCGCGCCGGCCGTCGTCCACACGCATATCGACGACTTCCGCAACTGGACGGCGTGGTCGCCGTGGGAGGAGCTCGACCCCGCAGTGAAGCGGAGCTACACGGGCGCCGAGGCCGGCGTCGGCGCGCACTACGCCTGGGAGGGCAACAACAAGGTCGGCCAGGGCTCCATGGAGATCACCGCCTCGACCCCGGAGCGGATCGACATCGACCTGGAGTTCCTCAAGCCGTTCAAGGCGAGCAACAAGACCGTCTTCACGCTGACCCCGCAGGGCACCGGCACGCGTGTCGACTGGACGATGTCCGGCGAGCGCAACCTCGCGTTCGCCATCCTCGGCAAGCTCTTCTTCGACAAGGCGATCGCCAAGGACTTCGACAAGGGCCTGACGAAGCTGAAGGCCGCCGCCGAGTCCTGAGACCCACCGGAGGGAACGCCGCCGCCCCGAGATCGGTGCGGCGGCGTTCGGCTTCCCCGGGTCAGGAGCGCATCGAGACGCCGCGGCGCCAGTAGCCCATGAAGGCCACCTGCGAGCGGTCGATGCCGAGCTCCCTGACCAGGTAGCGGCGGAGGGCGGTGACCATCGCGGACTCCCCTGCGACCCACGCGTACACACCGGGCAGCACCGCCGCCCCGCCTCCGTCGAGCGGCTCCCCCGAGGAGGAGTATCCGGGCGTCTCCCATAGCTCCGGGTCGACCTCGTCGTCAGCCGCCAGCGCCAGCCGGGCCGGCTCCGCTGCCGCGGCCGACCGCGCAGGCTCCCCCGCCACCCGTACGCCGAGTCGCTCGGCCGCCGCGGCCAGGATCCGGGTGCCGTGGGCGGCGCCGTTGCGCGGCAGCCAGGTCACGACCATGCCCGGCGGGGCCGTGAGGTCCTGGACGTCCCCGGCGACGGGCACCTCCAGCAGGACGCGACCGACGGCCGTCCCCGGGAGGTCGCGCAGGATGGCGGCGATGGCCGGCACGGCGGTCTCGTCGCCGACCAGCACCATCTCGTCCATCGCCTCGTGCGGCGCGAACTCGATGCCAGCGAAGGGCACCCCTCGCCGTGGACCCAGCACCACCAGCCGGTCGCCCACGCGGGCGGATCGCGCCCAGGTCGACCCCGGGCCGCACGGCGGCTCGTGGACGACGATGTCCACGACGACCCGCGTGCACGCGCCGGAGCCGACGACATCGCGCACCGTGTAGGTCCGCATCGGGCCACGCTCGCCGGCCGGCTGCTGCAGCCACGTGCCCAGCCAGGACGCGTCGGCCCCCTCGAGGGAGGGGAGCTCACCGGCGTCGTTCGGGAAGACGAGCTTGATCCGCTGGTCGAGCAGCGGTCCGTCGACGCCGAAGTCGGCGAGCTCGCGCGAGGCCAGCTCGACGCGGACGAACGACGGGGAGAGCCGCTCCACAGCGGCGACCGTGACCTCGGTCAGCAGCATCGGCAACGCGGTGCTGGTCGTCATGCGGGCTCCTTGCAGTGGTGGCGGCCCACCGGGACCACGAGCGGCGTGCGGGCGACGGGGTCCTCGATGACCTGCGCCTCCATCCCGAAGACGTCCCGGACCAGCTCCGCGGTGACCACGTCGGAGGGAGGCCCGGCTGCCACGATTTCGCCGGCACGCAGGGCGACGACGTGGTCGGCGTACCGCGCCGCCAGGTTGAGGTCGTGGAGCACCATCCCGATCGTGACGCCGCGCGACCGGTTGAGGTCGGTCAGCAGGTCGAGCACGTCGACCTGGTGGCTCAGGTCGAGGTACGTCGTGGGCTCGTCGAGCAGCAGCACCGACGTCTGCTGCGCGAGCGCCATCGCGATCCAGACCCGCTGGCGCTGGCCGCCCGAGAGCTCGTCGACGGGGCGGTCCACGAGGGCGGCCGTGCCGGTCGCGTCGAGGGCAGCAGCGACGGCTGCGGCGTCCTGCGACGTCCAGCGGCGGAGCAGCCCCTGGTGCGGATGGCGGCCTCGCGCGACGAGGTCGCCGACGACGATCCCCTCGGGGGCGAGCGGTGTCTGCGGCAGCAACCCGAGGGACCGGGCCAGCTCCCGCGTCGGGACCCCGTGGATGTCGCGCCCGTCGAGCACCACCTGGCCGGCCGTGGGCCGCAGCAGGCGGGCGAGTGCCCGGAGAAGCGTCGACTTGCCGCAGGCGTTGGCGCCGACGATGACCGTGACCTGGCCCTCCGGCAGGTCGAGCGAGAGGTCCGTGGCGACCGGCCGGCCGTCGTACGCGAGGGTGAGTGAGTGGGCCGTGAGCCTCACAGGCCGCCTCCCGTCCGGTTGGTGCGGATGAGCAGGTGGACGAGGTACGGCGCTCCCAGCGCCCCGGTGACGACACCCACCGGGTAGCGGACACCGAGCGCCCACTGCCCCGCCTGGTCACCGAGGAGCACGATCAGCGCGCCGACCAGCGCAGCGGGAACGAGCAGGGACCGCGCCCCACCCACCAGCCGGGCGGCGATCGGTCCGGCCAGGAACGCCACGAAGGCGATGGGACCGGCGGCGGCCGTGGCGCAGGCGACTAGGACGGCCGCCGCGATCACGCAGACCAGCCGGGTCCGCTCCACGGGCACGCCGAGGGCGGCGGCTGTGTCGTCGCCGAGGTGCAGCAGGTCGAGCGAGGCAGCCTGCGCCAGGAGCACCGGGACGACCACGACCATGACCACCGCGAGCGGGACCACGAGGGGCCAGTCCGCGCTGTTGAGGTTGCCCGTGAACCAGCGCATCGCCGCCTGCACGTCCCACTCCGAGGCCTGGATGAGCACCCACGAGACGACGGCGTGCAGCATCGCCGCGACACCGATGCCGATGAGGACGAGCCGCGAGCCGACGACGCCGTCCTGCCAGGCGAGCACGTGGATGCCGAGGGCGACACCGAGCGCCGCGACCACGGCGATGCCCGAGACCGCCGGCCCGCTGAGTCCCAGCACCACGATGGCGAAGACACCCGCCGCGGACGCGCCCGTGCTGATGCCGATGACGTCCGGCGACGCGAGGGGGTTGCGCAGCATCGTCTGGAAGGTCGCCCCGCCCAGCCCGAACGCCGCTCCCGTGAGCGCCGCGAGGAAGGCGCGCGGCAACCGGAGGTCTCCGACGGTAAACGAGGCGCCGGGCACCGGCTGGCCGAGCAGGACCTGGAGGACGTCACCGGGTCCGTAGAAGCGGTGCCCCACCATCAGGCTGGTGAACCACGCGGCGACCACCAGCACGGCGAGCACCGCCACCACCGTCGTACGCCGCTGCGCGCGACGCCGACGACCGGCGCCCAGCACGCTGACCGTGGTGCTCACAGCGCACGCATCCGGGTACGGCGAACGATGCCGATCAGCACGGGCGCACCGATCAGCGCCGTGACGATGCCGACCTCGACCTCGTCGGGCCGGGCCACCAGTCGTCCGGCCACGTCGGCGCTGGTGAGCAGCGCGCCGCCCACCACGATGGCCAGGGGCAGCACCCAGCGGTGGTCGACACCGACGAGGAGACGGCAGAGGTGGGGGACGACGAGGCCCACGAAGGCGATCGGCCCGGCGATCGCGGTGGCAGCGCCACACAGGACGACAGCCGCGGCGCCCGCGGCCAGACGGGTCCGGCCGACGTGCAGCCCCAGACCGGCCGCCACGTCGTCGCCGAGCGCGAGAGCGTTCAGCCCGCGGGCCATCGCCAGGCAGCCGCCGGTTCCGGCGAGAAGGAACGGCAGCACCAGCCCGATGCGGTCCCAGGTGGCACCGCCGACGCCGCCGACCTGCCAGAAGCGGAAGGTGTTCATCACGTCGAGGCGGGGCAGCAGCACGGCGCTGACGAGCGAGGAGAGGGCGGCCGCTGTCGCGGCTCCGGCGAGCGCGAGCTTGAGCGGTGTGGCGCCGCCGCGACCGAGCGACCCGATCGTCCAGACCACGACTGCGGTCACCGCGGCTCCGGTGATCGCGACCGCGATGTAGGCGGTGGGCGAGGAGAGCCCGAAGAACGCGATGCCGGAGACGACGGCCAGGGATGCGCCGTTCGTGATGCCGAGCATGGCCGGATCGGCCAGCGGGTTCCGCGTGACCCCTTGCATGACGGCGCCGGCCAGGCCGAGCGCGCCACCGACCAGGAGGGCGAGGGCTGTGCGGGGCACGCGCCGCGCGACCGCCGCTGCGCCGAGCGTGGCGTCGTCTCCGGTCAGGCCCCGGCCGATGTCGGACCAGCTGACGGCGGCGAGGCCGAGGGCGACCGACGCGACCGACGCAGCTCCCGCGACCAGCAGCGCCGCGAGGAGCCAGGCAGGACGACCCGTCGCTCGCCGCGGTGTGGCGACCGCGGCGAGCGACGGACCGGGTCGGGTGAGCTGCAGGGACATCTAAGGCCTTGTCGGCTGCGGAGGCGAGGAGGTCGAAGTACCGGTCGATGCCCCAGCCGATCGAGAGGGGCGACGGGTTGGCGGAGGCGGCGAGCGGGGTCGCGTCCGGCAGGACCGCGACCGCGCCCTTGCGGATCGCCGGGATCTTGCCGATCAGCGGGTCGGCCTGGAGCGCCTCGAGGGTGGAGCCGTCAGGGTTGCCGTAGGCGACGACGACGTCGACGTCCGCGAACTTCGCCGCCTGCTCGGAGCTGACCGTCTCGTAGAAGCTCGTCGACGTCGCCGAGGTGGCCGTCACGACGGAGGGCTGCGGGAGGCCGAGACCGGCGAGGAACCCCGGACGCGTGTCGTGGGTCGTGTAGAAGCCGACCTTGCTCATGTCGGTCGGGTCGACGTAGCTGAAGAGGACCTTCCTGCCCTCGAGCGACGGGTGCTCGGCGAGCGACTCCCGGATCTCGGAGTCGAGCCGCGCGACGAGCGCGACGCCCTCCCTCGCGAGGCCGAGGGCGGTGCTGTTCATGCGGACCATGTCATCCATCGACGTGCCCCAGGGCACGCCGGGCTCGGCGACGACCGGGGCGATCCGGGAGAGCCTGTCGTACTCCTCCTTCGTCAGGCCGGAGTACGACGCGAGGATGACGTCGGGCTCGGTGTCGGCGACGGCCTCGTAGTCGATGCCCTCGGACTCGTCGAAGAGGACCGGCGTCTCCGCGTGCAGCTCGGTGAGCCGCTCCTCGACCCACGGGAGCACGCCGTCGCCGTCGTCGTCGCCCCAGGCCGCCTTGCTCATGCCGACCGGCACGAGGCCGAGGGCGAGCGGGACTTCCTGGTTCGCCCAGGCGACCGTCGCGACCCGGACCGGCTTCTCGTCGATGACCGTCTCGCCGTAGGCGTGCTCGATGGTCACCGGGAACGCACCGGCAGCCGCAGCCGAGGGTCCAGTGCCGGTGGTGTGGCCGGTGTCGGCGCCCGAGGCACCACACGCGGTCAGGCCGGTGAGGAGAGCGGCCGCCGTGGCGGGGGCGGTCATGCGGAGCTTCATCTGGAGATCACTTCCGTCGATCAAACTTAGGTAAGGCTTACCTTGTATGGATTGAATAACGAAAGTCAAATGTTGGGTAATTTCGTCAGCGCCCGCCCTCAAGACACGGCAGAGGCCGCCGTCCCCTCACGGGTGCGGCGGCCTCCGGCTACGGAGCGCGAGGCGCGTCGTCAGTAGGCGACGTGGAAGCGCTTGTTGACGTGGGCGCGGTTCTCGATCTCGTCGACATAGGCCTTCGCGTAGTCGGCGCCGCCGATCTTCGACTCGCCCGCGGCGTCGACGAGCAGCACGTCGTCGGAGGTGCGGTAGGACCCGGTGGCCGTGCCCTCGGCCCAGGCGCCGAAGACCGCAGCCGGCGACACGTAGAACCAGTCCGCACCGTTGTCGTCGGAACGCAGCGCCTCGAGCACGGCACCGTGCTGGAGGGCGACGCCCTTGTACTCCTCGGGGAAGTCCGGCGTCTCGACGAGCTGCGGGCCACCCTCGGCGACGAGGGTCGAGCCGGCGCCACCGACGAAGCTCAGACGGGCGCCGCCGTCGCGGGCCGCGCCCACCAGCGTGGGCAGGGCCTCGAGGAGACCGTCGGGCTGCGTGGCGACGACGATGTGGTCGTGGTCGGCGGCGAGCTGCTTCACGAAGGCCTCGTCGGCAAACGAGCCCGTGATCGCGCCGGGCGTCTCGGCGGAGCGGGAGACGATGGTGACCTCGTGGCCACGGGCCTGCGCCTCGCGGGCGATGTGGCCGCCCGCGTAGCCGGTGCCGCCGAAGATTGCGATGGTGGTCATGTCGGTGTCCTTTGCGCTGGTGGATCAATTCCTTGATGTGTCACCATTCTGGTGTCGGCTTGCCGTGTACTCACGGTCTCGGCGCGACCTAAGCTGGTGAATATGCGACACACCCCCATCGCCGCCGTCGGCTACCACCCACCCGAGGGCAAGGCCGGCGAGGTCGAGGCGACGACCGTCAGGGCGATGCTCGAGCGCGGCGGACCCGACGGCTTCGTCGACGTCCAGCGCCCCGAGTTCCACTTCCTGCTGCTCCCGACGTCCGGCCACGGCACCCACATGCTCGACTTCGCCGACCACGCGCTCGAGCCCGGCGCCGTGCTCTGGGTGCGCCCCGGCCAGGTGCAGCGCTGGGGCGACGTCCACCGGTACGACGGATGGGTGCTGATCTTCCCCGCCGGCCTGCTCGACCCGGCGACCGCCGAGCTCGTCGCGGCGACCTCCCCCGCGGCTCCGTGCTGGTGGGCCCCGGACGACGCGCGGGCCGCCGGCGTACCGGCGCTGGTGGAGGAGATCGCCGACCTCGCCGACGACGCGACCGTGCCGCGCGAGCTCCGGGGCCCCGCCCTCACGCACCTGCTCTCGGCGATGCTGCTGCGCCTGACCGCGCAGGCGAGCACGCGTCCCGGGGCGCCGCGCGGCTCCGAGCCCTGGCTGGCCTTCCGTGAGCTGCTCGAGGCCGAGCACGCGCACCACCACGACGTCGCCTGGTACGCCGCCCGGCTGGGCTGGTCACCGCGGACCCTCGCCCGGGCGACGCGGGCCGCCACCGGGCGCACTCCGAAGGAGCTGGTGGACGAGCGCGTGCTGCTCGAGGCACGCCGCCTGCTGGCGCACAGCGATCTCAGCGTGGCGCGCGTCGGGGAGGCCGTCGGGTTCGACGACGCGTCGAACTTCGGGACGTGGTTCCGGTTGCGTGCCGGCCAGACGCCGGCGGCGTTCAGGAGCTCGGCGCGGTGAGTGCGCCGCGCTCCGTGACCTGCGCCAGCGAGCGCCCTCGACGGCCCGGGTGATCAGATCTCGGTGCGGTGGAAGTTCGCGAAGGAGCGGGACGCGGTCGGGCCGCGCTGGCCCTGGTAGCGCGAGCCGTACTTCTCCGAGCCGTAGGGGTGGAGAGCGGCCGAGGAGAGCTTGAAGAAGCAGAGCTGGCCGATCTTCATGCCCGGGTAGAGCTTGATCGGCAGCGTCGCGACGTTGGCCAGCTCCAGGGTGACGTGGCCCGAGAAGCCCGGGTCGACGAAGCCGGCGGTCGCGTGCGTGAGCAGGCCGAGACGGCCCAGCGAGGACTTGCCCTCGACGCGTGCGGCAAGGTCGTCAGGCAGCGTGACGACCTCGAACGTCGAGCCGAGCACGAACTCCCCCGGGTGCAGGATGAACGGCTCGTCGCCCTCGACCTCGACCATGCGGGTCAGGTCGGACTGGTCCACCGCCGGGTCGATCGCGGGGTACTTGTGGTTGTCGAAGACCCGGAAGAACTTGTCCAGCCGGAAGTCGATCGACGACGGCTGCACCATCGCGGGGTCGTAGGGCTCGATCTTGATCCGCTCAGCGTCGATCTCGCTGAGGATGTCCCGGTCGGAGAGCAGCATGGCCAGCAGATTAGTCGTACGCCGCGGCGTCCGGCGGGGTGCCCGGTGATCGGGCAGGGTCGTGGGTCGCGCTCAGGCGGCGGCGCCGGGGCCGCGGCCGTCGTCGGCGACGACCTCCACCGGAAGTCCCGCCAGGTGCGTCAGCTCGGCCGCCAGCTCGTCCCGCCGCACGCGGACCTCCTCGGGCGGCATACCGACCCGGAGGCCCGACAGGTCGTCACACTGGCCGATCCGCACGACCTTCGCATCGAGGGTGTCGGCGGCTCCGTGGATGCGCCGCGCCGCCCACAGCAGGTCGACCTGGCTGAACCGGGCCTCGAGGACGGCGACGTTCACCCCGTCCGGAAGGCGACCCGCCAGGGCCCGCACGTACTTCGGCACAGGCGCCTTCCACTGGATGACCACGGCCTCCTTCTCGGCCCACGGGGTCACGTCCCCCCAGCCGGGGCGGCCACGCAGCCCGCGCTCGAGACGGCGGACGACAGGGCCCAGCGGCGCGGCCTGCAGGGCGTCCACCTGGTCGACGAACGTGACGTCGGGCCTACGGGAGGGGCGAACCACCCGTGCCACGCCGCGCGGCGCCAGAGCCCCGCGCGCTGCGGTCACATCCCCGTCGACGAGAGCGACGACGCCGAGGTGGGTGGACATCGTCGCCAGCACCCGCCAGCCGGGGCCGGATGCCTGCGCGACGGCCTCCTCGATCCGGTCCTGCTCGTCACGGTCAGGCAGCTCCGGACTCGGCTGCGCGTCCCAGCGCTGCATCGCCGCGCAGGAGAAGCCCACCGGGTTCTGCTCGACCTGACGCGAGGCCGCCGGGTCCTCGCGCCAGGCGGCTCCCGCGACCGCGACACCACAGCCCGCGGTGGTCCCGAGCACCGCCGCGAGCGCGGCGGCGCCGACGACACCGCGGAGGACCGTCAGCCGCTTCCCCTGGAACTGCATGGCTGCATCATCGCCCGTCCCGTGTGCGCAGGTGCGCCACTCGGGCAGATCACTGCAGCTTCACGGGCTCGGCAGGCACGACGTGCACGGGCATGCCCGCGGCCCTGGCCAGGAGCTCCTGGATCCGTGGACCGCGATCGCCCAGCGTTGCCGGGTCCACGCCGAGGAGCACGCCGGAGAGGTCGCCACACGTGGCGCCGAAGGTGAACCTCGCCCCGGTCAGCCGCTCATACCGCGGGGCGAAGATCCGGTTCATGGCCGCGGTCACCTCACGGGGCGAGTACGGGGTCTCGCCGACGACGACCAGGGCACCGTCGACGTAGGTCTCGGCGAGCGCGGCGACCTGCGTCGGCTTCCACTGGACGTAGACCGCGCCGGCCTCGTTCCAGTAGGCGAGCTCCCCGTCGTGCGGCAGCCCGCGCAGCCGCCGGCGCACGTCGCGCATCGGCTTCTCGAGTGCCCATCCGAGGGCCGACTCGACGAGAGCCTGGTGGTCCTTGCCGTCGCCGAGCTCGGGCCCCGCGTCCCGCCGGTAGACGTGGCCGGCCCCGGCGGCGAGCAGGACCGGACGCGCTGCTGCGAGGTCGCCGTCCACGAACGCGATCACACCGAGCCGGGTGGGCTCCGCGAACGCGACCGACCACGCACCCCCGGCCATCGACGCGATCCGCTCCGCCTTCGCCCGCTCCTCCTGGACGTGCATGACCGGCGGGGCGTGGCGCGTGAAGACCGGGTGCTTCTCGGGGCAGGAGAAGAGCGCAGCCTGCGACCTCGTCTCGGGCGGTGCCACATGGGAGGGGCCGGGCTCCCCGGAGCGTTCCGGTGGCGCCCCGGCGACGGTCGTCGCCACGAGCGTCCCGAGGACGCCGGCGGCCAGCGCCGCCAGACCGACCCCTCGCCCGACGCCCCGTTGCCCCATGGCGGCATCATGGCCCCATGACCTTCCACCGGTACGTCGCTCTGGGGGATTCGTTCACCGAAGGGGTGGGCGACGCCGACACGTCGCGACCCAACGGGCTGCGCGGATGGGCCGACCGGGTGGCCGAGGTGCTGGCCACGCAGGCCGACGACTTCGGCTACGCCAACCTCGCGATCCGTGGGCGCAAGCTCCCGGCCATCCTCGACGAGCAGCTCGAGCCGGCGCTCGCGCTCGGACCCGACCTGGTCACGATCCACGGCGGTGGCAACGACGTCCTCCGCCCGCAGGTCGACCTCGACGCGCTCGCGGCGGCGTACGACGCCGCCATCGAGCGGCTCACCGCGAGCGGGGCGAAGGTGGTCCTGTTCACGATCGCGGACCCGGGCCTCAACCCGGTCTTCAAGCTGATCCGCGGCCGTGTGGCGATCTTCAACGAGTTCGCCCGCGAGATCGCCGAGCGGCACGATGCGACCCTCGTCGACATGTGGCGGATGCGCGGCTGGAAGGTCGCCGAGATCATGGACGTCGACCGGCTCCACCTCAACGCTGCCGGTCACCAGCTGATGGCGATCGCCGTCCTCGACGCCCTCGGCATCGAGCACGGCCTCGCGCCGCTGCCCGTCGTTCCCGACCCGGTGTCAACCGCCCGCGCGGCGCTCCGGACCAACGCGGTCTGGGTGCGCGAGCACGCGGTGCCGTGGGTCGGCCGCCGGCTCACCGGGAAGTCGTCCGGCGACGGTATCGACCCGAAGCGCCCGACACTGGAGCCGATCAAGTAGGCTCCCACCGTCCCGCTCGCGGGGCACGCGGATGTAGCTCAGTTGGTAGAGCGCGACCTTCCCAAGGTCGATGTCGCGAGTTCGAGTCTCGTCATCCGCTCCACGCTCCACCGCAGGTCACGCGACCTCCCCCGAGAACTGCTCACCGGCGACCCGCTGCACATGGCGCAGGAGCCACGCGAGAGCAGTGCCCTGCGCCGGGTCGAACCGGGGCGCGGTGCGCCAGGCCTCCACGTAGGCCTGCACGAGCACCTCGTCGGCGTTCGCCTCGCCGACGAGGCTCACGGCGAGCCGGTACACCGGGCCGCACGTGACGTCGTACAGCTGTGCGAAGGCGTCAGGGTCGCCGCGGCCTGACTGCAGCAGGAGCCCACCGCACGCGGCCAGGGGACAAGCCCCCGGCCGCCGCGCGGCGCTCATCCCGACCACCGCGTCTGACTCGGCTGCGGACGCTGGTGGCCGAGCTCCCCGCCGACCCGGCCGGCGAACGGACGGCCGTGGTCGGCGTACTCGGCGCGTGCGAAGGCCAGCGTCCACTCGCCTACCCGGAGCCGGGCTCCGGTCCGCAGGACCGCACGGATCGCCGGCGCACCATGGACGTAGGTGGCCGGAGCATGGGCCATCACGACGAACTCGTCGTTGGCGTCGTGGACGACCTCGGCGTGCAGCTCACGCAGGCCGGGCAGCCGGATGTCGCAGTCAGCGCCGCTGCCGATGCGGCAGGTCCCCTCACCCAGCCAGAAGATGGGCTGGCGCTCCCCGGGCCGGTAGGAGTCACGGACCAGCACCAGCCGCGGCTGCCCGCCACGGGCGGGGTCGTTGGTGCCCGTCGGACGAACGCGGACCCGCCGGGCGAACGTCGGCGCCAGCGGGAACGGCGTGGCAGGCGGTAGCAGACCACCCGTCGGCTCCTTGCCCTGGACGCGGCCGGCCAGCTCCCGCAGCCGGGCACGGCTGGGAGCACGCAGTGCCCGCCATCCGGCGAGGCGGATCCGCCTCGAGCCGGTGATCCTGCGCTGCCACCACGGCGCATGGACCGCACCGAGCGAGAGCAGTCGCCGGCCCGGGCCTTCCATCACGTCGAGCACCAGGCCACGGACGGCCAGGGCCTCCGCGATGCCGGCCACGCCGGGAGCGTCCGCGAAGCCGGCAAACGCTGCCGGGTCGGCCATCTCCAGCTGCAGCCGGCGCCCGTCGCCGTGCACACGACCGTCGATCGTCCGGCCGTCGGCCGTCCCCACGCTGAAGCGGAGGTCCGCCGTGACACGCATGGACATCTCAGGCCGGCCGCGGGGTCGCGTTGTCGTCGGTGGTGACCCGGAGCAGACCGTCGACGCGCCAGGTGGCCCGGGGCGCGTTGCTGCCGGTGTCGCGCGGCACCTCGACGACCATGTCGTGGAACTCGTAGTTGATCGCTGCCTCCCGACCGGTGAGGAAGTTCCACATCCGCATGCCGAGGTCGGTCCAGTCGACGATCTCGTCGCTCCCGTTGTCGGGGCGCTGGCTGCTCAGGTTCATCTCGACTCCTTGGTTGACGTGCACGGGTCCTTTCCGTTGAACGTACGAGTATGTCCAAGGTTTGTCAAAGGTTTGCACGGACTAGTTCGGTGCACATCTCCGCCGACCACGCGGGGAAAGGCCACCGCCACGTATGCTTTGCGGAAGAGTTGTCCAAGGTTGGAGCAAGCATGAGCATCTCCGGTGTGGCTTCTGCTCGCTCCGCGGCGATCGGCTGAGCGGGGCCCGTGTACACGATCAAGCGCGCTGCAGAGCAGCTCGGCGTCAGCGAGTCGACCCTGCGCGCATGGGAGCGGCGCTACGGGGTCGGCGCCACGCAGCGCACGGAGTCCGGCTACCGCCTGTACGACGGACGCGACCTGCATGCGCTGGGCCTGATGCGCGCGCTCATCGACGACGGGTGGCCGGCGCAGGCCGCCGCCGACGAGATGCGTCGCCGGATGGCGTCCGAGGCCCCTCGCCCGACTACCGTCGAGCCCGACGGCGCCGACACCGACGCCACGGCGGCGCTGATCCGCACCGCTGCAGCGCTGGACGCCCCGGCACTCGGCGCACTCCTCGACCGGCAGTTCGGCTCGGCGTCCTTCGAGGCCGTCGCGGACCGGTGGCTGCTGCCGGCGCTCCATGCCCTGGGGGCGGCCTGGAAGGCCCAGCACGTCAGCGTCGCCGGCGAGCACATGGTCGCCCACGCGATCACCCGTCGCCTCGCAGCCGCCTACGACGCCGCGGGAGACAACCCGATGGGCCCCCGGCTCCTGATCGGCCTGCCTCCGGGCGCCCGGCACGAGCTCGGGCTCCTCGCCTTCGCCACGGCGGCCCGGCGGGCCGGTCTCTCGACGGTCTACCTCGGCGCCGATGTGCCCACCGCGGAGTGGATCACCGCGGCCACCACCGGCGCGTTCGGCGAGGTGGCCTGCGCGGTCCTGGCTGCACCCACCGAGGCCGACGGCGGCTCCGTGCGGGAGGTCGCAGAGGCCCTGCGCGCGGCCAGACCGGACCTGCTCGTGGCCGTCGGCGGCTCGGCGCAGGAGTCGGCGCCGCCCTGGTGCCTCAAGCTCGGGCACCACGTGGGCCCCGGCGCCGCCCTGCTCGCCGGGCGCCTCGCGCCAGGCCGCCCGGCCTGACTCCCCGGCCTGACTCCCCGGCCTGACTCCCCGGCCAGACTCCCCCAACTGATGCCCGCGACCTGATGCCGGCCATGCGGCAGTCACGCCGTGGCGCTACCGTCGTCAGCCAGCACGACCCCGCACTGTCCCGAACGACACAGACCATCGAGAGACGGCCAGGAGGTGATCCGCTCATGTCGGTCCTCATCGCCGGCTGCGGAGACCTCGGCACCGAGGCCGGTCTGCGGTACGCCGCCGCCGGCCACCACGTCACCGGCTGGCGCCGTTCGCCGGAGCGGCTGCCCGCTGCGATCTCCGGCGTCGCTGCGGACCTGCGCACCGACGCACCGACCGTGCCGGCCGACACCGAGGTCCTGGTCGTCGCGCTCGCGGCCGACGGTCATGACGAGGACGCCTACCGCGCGGCGTACCTCGGGGGCACCACGCACGTCCTCGATGCCTTCGACCGTGACGGCGTCACACCGAGGCGGGCGCTCTTCGTCTCCTCGACCGCGGTCTACGGAGCGCTTTCCGGGGAGGTCGACGAGGACTCCCCCACCGAGCCCATCGCCTTCAACGGTCGCGTGATGCTCGAGGCCGAGGAGCTCTTCCTGCAGCGACTGGCCGGCACCGGCACGCTCGCGACGGTGCTCCGCCTCGGCGGCATCTACGGCCCGGGTCGCACGCGCCTGCTCGACCTGGTCCGCGCCGGCGCGGCGACGATCCCGACGCCGGACCGGCGTACCGCCCGGATCCACCGCGACGACGCGGCGACGGCGATCGTCCACCTGACCACGCACGGCACGGCCGAGGGGATCCACCTCGGGGTCGACGACGCGCCCGCGACGTACGGCGAGGTGGTGCGCTGGCTCGCCGCCGCGATGGACGCGCCCACGCCGCAGCAGGCGGAGCGACCCAGCACCCGCGGCGCCGACCGTGCCTGCAGCAACGCCCGCCTCCGGACGACGGGCTGGGCCCCCACCTTCCCGACGTACGCCGAGGGATACTGCGCGATCCTCTCCGGGGTGGGCACGCGGCACCCGTGATCGTCGACGCCTAGGCTCGGCGCCATGACCTTCACCGGCTTCCCGACCGCCGCCCTCGACTTCTACGACGACCTCGAGGTCGACAACACCAAGTCGTTCTGGGAGGCGCACAAGGCGGTCTACAAGGAGGCCGTCGAGGCGCCGATGAAGGCGCTGACCGAAGCGCTCGGCCCCGAGTTCGGCACGGCGAAGGTGTTCCGCCCCTACCGCGACGTCCGCTTCGCGAAGGACAAGACCCCCTACAAGACCCACCAGGGCGCCTTCGTCGGATCGGCCCCCGCGACCGGCTGGTACGTCGAGCTGTCGGCACGCGGCGTCCGCACGGGCGCCGGCTTCTACGAGGCGAGCGGCGAGCGGATGGCCGCCTTCCGCGAGGCAGTCGCGGACGAGAAGAAGGGCGGGCGCCTGGCCTCGATCGTGAAGGCCCTCGAGGCCGACGGCTTTGAGATCGGCGGCGAGACCCTCAAGACCGCGCCGCGCGGCTACGACAAGGAGCACCCACGGATCGAGCTGCTGCGGCACAAGCAGCTCTTCGCCGGCCGGATGATCGGCTTCGAGCCCGTCATCCACACCGCCGAGCTGGTCGACGTCGTCCGCGACGACTGGCGCCGGGTGCGCCCGCTCGTCGACTGGCTCGCCGCACTCTGAGCCCTGCCCGACGGCCGACGGATGGCAGGTCGGGGGTCCCCCTTCCGCAGGGCGGTGACGAACACCGCGGGCCACGTCACACCCGCACGCGATGTCCGTTCTCGCGCCGTTCACCCCACGGCCCCCGATCGGTGCGACGCTGGCCCCATGGCCAAGAACCACGCCTTCCTGCTCGTGGGCCCCACGATCCCCCGGGCCGACGAGCTCCACGACGTGCTGCTGCGCGAGGGCACACTCCTCGCGGACGCGGCACTGACCACCCCCGACGTCACCCAGGCGGACCTCTACCGCTCCGCCGTCGAGGTGCTGCGCACGCACAAGGACGAGGGCCTCAAGCGCAAGGACGTCGAGGGCAGCTTCGCCCGCGTCGTACGCCGCGCGGAGAAGCGCAAGGCCGCCGTCCTCTTCGGCAGCGACGCGTACGCCGGCGCCGACGAGGCCCAGCGCGCGCTCCTTCTCGATGCCATGAGCGGCTTCCGCACGCACGTGGTGATCACGGCCGAGCGGGGCGCGCCGGGCCTCGACGACCTGATCGACGGCTGGGCCGCCCAGCTCAAGCCGAGCCGCGTCCACGTCCTCACCCTCGAGGAGGGCGAGCCGCTCGAGGGACTGCTCGCGCGCGTGGTCGAGCTGGCGCGGGTCACCCGCGAGGCCGACCTCGAGAAGCGGATCGTGAAGCTGAAGAAGAAGCGCTCGGCGCTCATGGAGCAGCTCGAGGAGATCCGCTCAGCGGATCAGTGAGGCTGCCAGGCGTCCTCGTCGGCGGTGCGACTCGTGACCTCCTCGGGCAGGTCACGACCGGCGAGCGAGGCGATGGTGACCTTCTCGAAGACGTCACGCAGGGACGAGCGGGCGGCGATCCAGACGTGCTGCAGCACGTCGGCCTTGTCGTTGTAGGTGACCGCCTCCGGGCGCAGGCCGTAGACCGAGACGAGCGGGCCGTCGACGGCGCGGATCACGTCGGCGATGGTGACCGTCGAGGCGTCGCGCGCGAGGCGCCAGCCGCCGGACTGGCCTCGCTGGGACACGACGATGTCGGCTCGGCGCATGTCCGCGAGGATCGCCTGGAGGAAGCCGTGCGGGATCTCCTGGAGTCGGCCGAGCTCCTCGGCGGACACCGGCCGGGCGTCGTCGCGCGAGGCGATCTCGATGAGCGCACGCAGGGCGTAGTCGGACTTGGCGGAGACTCGCATGCGGGCATTGTCGCAGCAATCGCTCGACTTTGTGCGAACCGAAGGTGGCCCAGATCATGCACCCCCGGATCTTGCACGGCGTGACACGGCGTTGCATCATTTTGTTACTGGCGAGTAATCAATCGCCCACTTCCCAATCTCCACCACGCGAAGGCGGATCAGTGAGCCACTACAAGAGCAACCTGCGTGACCTCGAGTTCAACCTCTTCGAGGTCTTCAACGTCCAGGACTACATCGACGCCGAGGCGTTCGGCGGCTTCGACGTCGAGACCGCCCGCGAGACGCTCAAGGAGGTCGAGCGCCTCTCCCGCGAGGACCTGGCCGCTTCCTTCGTCGACTCCGACCGCAACCCGCCGGTCTTCGACCCCAAGACCAACACCGCGCCGGTGCCCGCGTCGTTCAAGAAGTCCTACGACGCCTACATGGAGTCGGGCTTCTGGGCCGTCGGCCTGCCCGAGGAGATCGGCTGCCAGCCGGCTCCGGCCGCCCTCGTGTGGTCGCTCGCCGAGATGGTCCTCGGCGCGCACGCCCCGATCTACATGTTCGCCGCCGGCCCGTTCTTCGCCTCGGTCGTCTACCACAACGCCAACGGCGTCGAGCGTGACGTGAAGATCGCCAAGCACATGGTCGAGCGCCAGTGGGGCGCCACCATGGTCCTCACCGAGCCCGACGCGGGCTCCGACGTCGGCGCCGGCAAGACCTACGCCGAGCAGAACGAGGACGGCACCTGGAACGTCTACGGCGTCAAGCGCTTCATCACCAACGGTGAGTCGGACCTGCAGGAGAACATCATGCACCTCGTGCTCGCGCGTCCGCGCGGCATCGAGGGCATCGGTGGCCCGGGCACCAAGGGCCTCTCCCTCTTCCTCGTCCCGAAGTTCCACTTCGACCTCGAGACCGGTGAGCTGACCGGCGAGCGCAACGGCGCCTACGTCACCAACGTCGAGCACAAGATGGGCATCAAGTCGTCCAACACCTGTGAGGTCACCTTCGGCGACCCGCAGATCGGCGGCGGCGAGAAGGCCGTCGGCTACCTCCTCGGCGAGGTCCACGACGGCATCCGCCAGATGTTCGACGTCATCGAGAACGCCCGCATGCTCGTCGGCACGAAGGCCATCGGCACGCTCTCGACCGGCTACCTCAACGCCCTCGAGTACGCCAAGCAGCGCGTGCAGGGCCCGGACCTCTCGCAGGCCGCCGACAAGAACGCCCCCAAGGTCACCATCACGCACCACCCCGACGTCCGTCGCTCGCTCATGACGCAGAAGGCGTACGCCGAGGCCATGCGCGCGCTGTACGTCTACACGGCGTACTGGAAGGACCAGGTCCTCATCGGTGGCGAGAACGCCGAGCTGGCCGCCAAGGTCAACGACCTGCTCCTGCCGATCGTCAAGGGCTACGGCTCGGAGAAGGCCTGGACGCTGCTCGGCACCGAGTCGCTCCAGACCCTCGGTGGCTCCGGCTTCCTGCAGGAGTACCCGATCGAGCAGTACATCCGTGACGCCAAGATCGACACCCTCTACGAGGGCACCACGGCGATCCAGGGCATGGACTTCTTCTTCCGCAAGATCGTCAAGGACCAGGGCGTCGCGCTCGGCCACATCCAGGCCGAGATCCAGGCCACGATCGACAACGGCTCCGAGGAGCTCAAGGTCGAGCGCGAGCTGCTCGGCACCGCCCTGGCCCAGGCCGGCGAGCTCGTGACCCTCTCGGTCAACGACCTGATGAACGCGATGAACGAGATCAAGTCGATCTACAAGGTCGGCCTGAACACCACCCGCGTCCTGATGGCCCTCGGCGACGTCGTCTGCGCCTGGCTGCTGGTCCGCCAGGCCGAGGTCGCGCTCAACGCCCTCGCCGCCGGCGCCTCGGAGAAGGACAAGGCGTTCTACGAGGGCAAGGTCGCCGCTGCGAAGTTCTTCGCCGCGCAGGTCCTGCCGAAGATCGCCTCCGAGCTCGAGATCGCCAAGGCGACCACGCTCGACATCATGGAGCTGTCCGAGGACGCCTTCTGATCCACGGGTGAACGCCTGACCCGCCCCGGGTCGCGCGGACCCCGGCACGACGCCCCGGCTGCTCCTGGCAGCCGGGGCGTCACGCATTTCCGCACGGCCTGCGTGCGGGGGTTCTGCCACGGGGGCCCGGCACCCGGGCGCATGATGAGCGCATGGGGACCCCCGTCGTACGCCGCACCGCGGCCGCGTTCCTGGCCACCGCCCTGCTCGGCACCGGCCTCGCGGCCTGCTCCGACGACGCGGACGGGACCGCTTCCGGCCCACCCACCGACCTGTCCCGGGCGGCATCCACGCCGCAGGCGGACACCGTCTACCCCCGGTTCGGCAACGCCGGGATCGACGCGCGCTCGTACCAGCTCGACGTCACGTGGGACCCCGACGAGCGCCAGCTCACCGGTGTCGAGACGCTCACCTTCCGCCCGACCGCCAACCTGAAGCGGGTCGTGCTCGACTTCGGCAGCGGACTGCACGTCAACCGCGCGGAGATCGACGGTGCCTCGGTCCCCGACGACCACGAGGACGACAAGCTGATCCTCACCGCACGCGTCGACAAGGGTGTCGACGCCGTGCTCCGCCTCGAGTACTCCGGCAGCCCGGCCGCCGTCGACGCACCGACCGAGCGTGGAACGCTGCCGTACCTGGGGTGGAACCCGGCGAGCAACGGCGAGGTCACCTCGATCCAGCAGCCCTACGGGGCATTCACGTGGATGGCGGTCAACGACACCCCGTCCGACAAGGCGTTCCACGACGTCACCCTGCGGGTCCCGAAGGGCTGGGTGGGCATCTCCAACGGTGCGCTCACCTCGCGGTCGACCGCGGGGAGCCAGACCACCACCTCCTGGCACGGCAGCGCCCCGGCCGCCCCTTCGGCCATGACCGTGGCGATCGGGCCCTACGCGTCGACGACGGCGAAGACCGCGTCGGGCACGCCGGTCACGACCTGGGTGCACGAGGGCGACGAGATCTCGGCCGGCGCGCTCACGGTGCTGCCCTCGCTCGTGGACTGGCTGGAGAAGCAGCTCGGCCCGTATCCGTTCGCGACCGTCGGAGCCGTCGTCATCCCGGGTGAGGCCGGGTCGGACACGCAGGAGACCCTCATCGTCCCGACGAGCGCCGACAGCCGCTCCGCGCCTGCCCTGGTCGACCAGCTCGCCCACCAGTGGTGGGGCAACGAGGTCACCCCGGCGGACTGGCACGACCTGTGGATCGCCGAGGGCGTCCCGTGGCTGGTCGCGGACGGCGACTGGCGCGTCGCCCGGACGGACACCCCGTGGGACTACATCACCTCGAGCTGGCGCGAGGCCGACGGGCTCAACCGTCGCCACTCGGGCGGCCCGACCCGCTTCGCCCCGACCAGCTTCGGCCCGGCCAGCGTCGAGTACGGGAGCGCGCTGATGTGGCAGAACCTCCGCGCCCAGGTCGGCGACGAGGAGTTCGCGAAGGTCCTGAAGGGCCTTCCGAAGGCGTTCGCCGACCGCAGCGTCACCCGCGCCGACGTCCTCCAGTGGGTGCGCCGGCAGACCGGCGTCGACATGACCGCATCGGCGGCCGCGTGGCTCGACGGCGCGACGACACCGAAGGGCTGACGCAGCCTCAGAGGGGCACTCCCTGGATGTCGCTGCGCGGGCGACAGTGGTACTTCACGGCGTTGACCGCGTCGTCGCGCTCCGCGGCGGTCGTGGTCGAGACGTAGATGAACCACGCGGCACCGTCGGGACCCTGCCAGTAGCGACCGAACCGCCACCGGGGCGAGCTGTCGGTGGCGTTCGACGAGAACTGCCATCCGTCGGACCACGCCCAGGACTTGTCGGGGTCCTTGATCGCCGAGAGGAGGTAGCTGCGCGCGGCGCTGACGCTCGTGGCGCGATCGACGTAGATCGTGGTCGAGAGCCCCGACACGTGACAGCCCCACGAGTCGTCGTTGGGGACGCGGGGGTCATTGGGCGTCGCGTGGTAGCAGCTGCCGACGTTGTCGACCATCCAGGTCGCGCCCGCGACGCCGGTGGGCCAGCCACAGTCACCGAGCGTGACCGCAGTCGAGCCGTTCCAGCAGCGGTAGCGGTCGACGGGCGCTGCCGCACCGGTCGGCACCGACCGTGCACCACCCCCGGAGCCGCCGGCCGAGCCGGCCACCTCCACGTCGCCCACCACCGGAGCCGGCCCGGCGATGCTGCCGGCGACGTCACGGGCGGCGCCCCCCTCGTGGCGCGTGTGCGTGGCCGGTACCGGGCTCAGCGTCCGGCGCGGCTGCAGCGTGACCGTCCGACCACCGAGGTCGACCCGGGTGGCACCCGCGGCCAGCTGCGGGTCGTCCTCGACGAACGAGCGCACGGCCAGCCCGCCTGCGACAGCGGCGAGGAGGCTCACCGTGGCGACGGCCGGCAGCAGCCAGTGGCGGCGCAGGACGGCCGCGCGGCGCGGGACCGTGCGCGGCGCGGTGGCGGGCGTCGTCGCCACCGGCCGGATGACGGTGGCGTCGGCCAGCCGGATCGCGCCGGGCGCGATCGCAGCGAGACCGCGCAGGTCGGCCGCCATCGCGGCCGCGGACGGGTAGCGGTCCTGAGGGTGCTTGGCGAGCGCCTTCACGAGCACGGCGTTGGCCCGCCTGACGAACGCCGACCGGCCCGGCAGCTGCGGCACCGGGCCCTCGATGTGGCCCATCATCACCTCGCCGTCGCTGCCGACGTAGGGCGCGCTGCCGGTCAGGGCGAACCAGAGCACGCACCCCGCGGAGTACACGTCGCCCACCTCACCCGGCTCGGTGCCGTAGTGGCGCTCGGGCGCCATCCACGGCAGGGACCCGATGACCTGACCGGTGCGGGTGAGGCCCTGCCCTGCCATCGTGGCGATGCCGAAGTCGCAGAGGTAGGCCTGCACCCCCTCCCCGCGGCGGCGGAGCAGGACGTTGGCCGGCTTCACGTCGCGGTGGACGACGCCCGCCTGGTGCGCCTCCTCGAGGCCGGAGAGCACCTGCTGGGTGAGGTCGACCGCGAGCGCCGGCGCCAGGGGACCGGCAGCGGCGACCTGTGCCGCCAGGTCGCCGCCCTCGACGTACTGGGTGCAGAGGAAGAGGACGCCGTCGTGCTCCCCGTAGTCGTAGACCCGGACCACGTGCGAGGACTCCAGCCGCGCCTGCGCCTCCGCCTCCCGCGCGAAGCGGCTCCGGAACTCCGGGTCGGCCGCATGGCGCGGCAGCACCAGCTTGAGCGCCACCTTGCGGTTGAGCTGCTCGTCGTGCGCGACGTGGACGACACCCATCCCACCCTCGCCGAGCAGCTCCAGCAGGCGGTAGCGGCCAAAGGTCTCACCAACGACGGGAAGTCGCCCCATGTCATGTCCCCCGAGATCGTGACGGTGTCGCCAGTATGGACGATCGTGAGACGCCGGGCACACGGAGCGGCTGGACGACCCGACCGTCGCGCACCGGCGCTTAGGGTGAGCGCGTGGCCGACCGACTCACCGCTCCCGACCTGATCGACCAGCTCCTCGACGACGGCTCCTGGACCAGCTGGGACGCCGCGCCCGACCGCGGCGGCCTCGACCCGGCGTACGTCGCGGAGCTGGAGCGCGCGGAGCAGAAGTCCGGCCTCGACGAGTCGATCCTGACCGGCCGGGGCACCCTGGACGGCCAGCCCGTCGCGGTCATCGCCGGCGAGTTCTCCTTCCTTGCGGGCTCTGTCGGCCGCGCTGCCTCCGACCGCCTCGTCGCCGGCATCGAGCGGGCGACGGCCGAGGGCCTGCCCCTGGTCGGCCTGACCTGCTCCGGCGGCACCCGGATGCAGGAGGGCACGCCGGCGTTCGTGCAGATGGTGCGGATCGGTGCGGCGATCGCCGCCCACCGCGCTGCCGGCCTGGCCTACGTCGCCTACCTCCGCAACCCCACGACCGGCGGCGTCATGGCCACCTGGGGCTCCCTCGGCCAGATCACGTACGCCGAGCCCGGCGCGCTCGCCGGCTTCCTCGGCCCCCGCGTCTACTCGGCGCTCTACGGCGAGGAGTTCCCGCCCGGGGTCCAGGTCGCCGAGCACCTCGCCGAGGTGGGCGTCATCGACGGCGTCGTCGCGCCGCACGACCTGCGCGACCGGCTGGCGACGGTGCTGCGCGCCCTGACCCGCGACGGCGAGGCGGCTCCTTCCGACGCCGGCACCGTTCCCGCGACGCTGGACACCTGGGACGCCGTCACGCGCACACGGCGAGCGGAGCGCCCCGGCGTCCGCGACCTGCTGGCCGCGCAGGCGACCGACGTCGTCGAGCTCTCCGGCACGCAGGCCGGCGAGTCCGCGTCCGCGCTGCTCCTCGCGATCGCGCGCATCGGCGGCCAGCCGTGCGTCGTGGTCGGCCAGGACCGCGCAGCCGAGGCGGAGGGGCACAAGCTCGGGCCGGCGGCCCTGCGCGTCGCCCGGCGCGGCTTCGCGCTCGCGGCCGAGCTCCGGATCCCCGTCCTCACCGTCATCGACACCCGTGGCGGGGAGCTCTCGGCCGCGGCCGAGGAGGGCGCCATGGCCGGCGAGATCGCACGCTGCCTCGGCGACCTGGTCACCTGCGGCGCCCCGACGCTGGGCCTGATGCTCGGCGAGGGCAACGGCGGCGCGGCGCTCGCGTTCCTCCCGGCCGACCGGATCGTGGCAGCCCAGCACGCCTGGCTCTCGCCGCTCCCGCCCGAGGGTGCTTCGGCGATCGTCCACCGCGACACCGACCACGCGGCCGAGATGGCCGAGGCCCAGCAGGTGCTGGCCGTCGGCCTCGCCGGGCGCGGTGTCGTCGACCGCGTCGTGGCGGAGGTGCCCGACGCAGCGGACGAGTCCCCGGCGTTCCTCGCGCGGCTGGGCGGTGTGCTCGCCGAGGAGCTGTCGCGGCTGCACGCGGCGGGCGCCGGCACGGCCTCCGCCCGTTCGCAGCGCTACGCCTTCTGATTCCGCGAAAGAAATCCGCACTCCCGAGTTAGCACCCTCGGGCACCGGGTACTGCGCCGCTGGCGTCAGCCACACCGGACCCGCGGCGGGGCCCCGCACACGTCACGCACGGTGCCCGACCCCTCCGCTGGATCCGGCGACGGTCCCGATCCTCAACCGGTGCGGGCCCGTCGCCGGATCCGCCCCAGGGACGCCGGCCCCGCACCAGGGGCCGGCGTCCAGCGCGTCAGAGACCGAGACCGGACGGGTCCTGGGAGTACGCCGCGATCCGGGCCAGGAACATCGACGCGGTCGCGCCGTCGATGAAGCGGTGGTCCACCGAGAGCGAGAAGGTCACCACGTCACGGATCGCGATCGCCTCGGAGCCGTCCCGGGTGGTGATCACCCACGGCTTGCGGCGGATGGCGCCGACGGCCAGGATCGCCGACTCCCCCGGGTTGATGATCGGGGTGCCCGAGTCGACCTTGAGCACACCGATGTTCGTGATCGTGAACGTGCCGCCGGTCTGGTCGGCCGGCTGCGCCTTGCCCTCCCGGGAGATCTCGGTCAGTGCCTCGATCGCCCGCGCGAGCTCGGGACCGTTGAGGTCCGCGGCGTCCTTGATGTTCGGCACGATCAGGCCACGCGGCGTCGCGGCGGCGATGCCGAGGTTGACGTAGCGCCGGAAGGTGACTGCCTCGCCATCCCAGCGCGCATTGAGCTCGGGGTGGTCGCGCAGGGCCAGGATGCACGCGCGGGCGATGAGCAGCAGGGCGGTGACCCGGATGCCGGCGTAGCGCGGGTCCGTACGCAGCTCGCGGACGAGGTCGACCGCGTGGGTCGTGTCGATCTCGACCGTCAGCGTCACATGGGGAGCGGAGAACGCCGAGTCGACCATGGCCTGCGCCATCAGCCTGCGGACACCCTTGACCGGCTCGCGGTACTCGCGGTCCTTCAGCGGCGGCAGCTCGGGAGCCGGAGCCGACGTCGCTGCAGCCGTCAGGTCCGCCAGGGAGATCACCCCGTCGGCGCGCGAGGCGCGGACCTGGTTGAGGTCGATGCCGAGCTCGCGCGCACGCAGGCGCACCGGGGGCGGCGCGAGCGGGCGGGCCGCCGGCGAGGCCGGCGCCATCGGGGCGCGGTGGCCGGGCGCGAGGACGCCGCCCTGCACGGGGCCGCCGCGCCGCCGCCGGGAGACCGTCTCGCGCGGGCCGTAGCCGACCAGGGTCCGTGGACCATCCGACTCGGTACCGAGGTCCGCGCCGACCTCGCCCGTGCTCGCGACGACATCGGCGGTGTGCGCGGGAGCGGCGCCGGCCGGAGCGCCCGGATCGCCGATACGGATGAGCGGGGTGCCCACGGTGACCGTCTGCCCGACCTCGACCAGGAGCTCGTGCACCTCCCCCGCGAACGGCGAGGGCAGCTCGACGACCGACTTGGCGGTCTCGATCTCGAGCAGCACCTGGTTGACCGTCACCGTGTCGCCCACGGCGACGTGCCAGCTGACGATCTCGGCCTCGGTCAGTCCCTCGCCGACGTCGGGGAGGAGGTAGTCCGCCATCAGAACCCCACTGCCCGGTCGACGGCGTCCAGGACGCGGTCCACGGTGGGGAGCCACTCGTGCTCGACCCGCGAGAGCGGGTAGGGGGTGTCGTAGCCGCAGACGCGCAGCACCGGGGCCTCGAGCGAGAAGAAGCACTGCTCGGTGATCGCCGCCGCCACCTCGGCCCCCACGCCGAACGACACATGCGCCTCGTGGACGACGACCGCGCGACCGGTGCGGCGTACCGACTCGGCGACCGGGCCGAGGTCGAGCGGCGAGATGGTGCGGAGGTCGACGACCTCCAGCGAGCGTCCCTCCTCCGCGGCCTGGTCGGCGGCGGCGAGGCAGGTCTGCACCGTGGGGCCGTAGGCGATCAGCGTGGCGTCCGTGCCGGAGCGGACCACCCGCGAGGCGAAGAGCGGACCGGGCTCCAGCGCCGGATCGAGCTCGGCCCTGGTCGAGTGGTAGAGCCGCTTCGGCTCGAGGAAGACCACCGGGTCGTCGTGGGCGATCGCCTGCTGGAGCATCCAGTAGCCGTCGACCGGGTTGGAGCAGGTCACCACCTTCAGGCCGGGTGTGTGCGCGAACTGCGCCTCCGGTGACTCGCTGTGGTGCTCGACCGCGCCGATGCCGCCGCCGTACGGGATCCGGATGACGATCGGCAGCGCCCGCTGCCCGCCGGAGCGGGTGCGCAGCTTCGCGACCTGGCAGACGATCTGGTCGTACGCCGGGTAGACGAACCCGTCGAACTGGATCTCCACGACAGGTCGGTAGCCGCGGAGCGCCAGGCCCACCGCCGTGCCGACGATGCCGGACTCGGCGAGCGGGGTGTCGAGGACCCGCTGCTCGCCGAAGTCCTTCTGCAGCCCTTCGGTGATCCGGAAGACGCCACCCAGGCGTCCGATGTCCTCGCCGAGCAGCACGACCTTGCCGTCTTGCTCCATCGCCCGTCGCAGGCCGGCGTTGAGCGCCTTGGCCAGGGTCAGCGTGGTCATCGCGCCACCTCCGTCCCGTCGAGGAGCGCGGCCACCTCGGCCCGCTGCGCGGCGAGGGTCGGGGTGATCTCCGCATAGGTCGCGTCGAAGGAGACCAGCGGGGACGGGTCCGGCAGGGCATGGCAGCGGGCGCGGACGTCCGCGCCGAGCTCGTCCGCCTCCGCCTCCAGGGCGGCGAACCACGCGTCGTCGGCCCCACCCGTCGTGCGCAGGTACCGGGCGAGCCGGTCGATCGGGTCGCGACGGCGCCACACCTCGAGGTCGTCGTCGGTGCGGTAGCGGGTGGGGTCGTCGGTGGTCGTGTGCGCACCCATCCGGTAGGTCACCGCCTCGACCAGCACCGGCCCCTGGCCGGTGCGGGCGTGCTCGAGCGCGCGCTGGACCACGGCGTACGTCGCGAGCACGTCGTTGCCGTCGACGCGGTAGCCGGGGAACCCGAAACCCGCGGCGCGCTGCACCAACGGGATCCGGGACTGGCGGGTCACCGGCTCCGAGATCGCCCAGTGGTTGTTCTGGAGGAAGAAGACGACCGGCACGTGGTAGGACGCCGCGAAGACCATCGCCTCGTTCACATCGCCCTGCGAGGTCGCCCCGTCGCCGAAGCAGGCCAGGACCGCGGTGTCGCGCGAGGCGTCGCCCGTGCCCACGGCACCGTCGTGCAGGGCGCCGAGGGCGTAGCCCACCGCGTGCAGGGTGTGGGCGCCGATGACGATCGTGACGGGCGCGTAGCGCTTCTCCTCGGGATCCCAGCCGACGTGGTCGGTCCCCCGGAAGACGCCGAGGAGGTCGACCGGGTCGATCCGCCGGCACCAGGCGATGCCGTGGTCGCGGTAGGTCGGAAAGACGTAGTCGCCCGGCGCGAGGGCCCGGCCGGCGCCGATCTGCGCAGCCTCCTGCCCCAGGCTGGACGGCCACAGGCCGAGCTCGCCGTGCCGCTGGAGCGCCGTGGCCTCGACGTCGAACCGTCGCACAAGCGTCATGTCGCGCAGCAGCGCCCTGAGGACGCCGGGCTCGTCGCCGTAGGTGTCGAGCAGGGACGGGTCGGGCGAGAAGGCGACGTCGGGGTGCTCGACCCGGACTCCGTCGGCGGTGAGCAGCTGGATCAGGTCAGACACGGTGACTCCCTCGGGTCTGCCGCGGCCGGGATCACCGACCGCGGTCGTTCGTGGCCGGAACAAGGGTGTGACCCAGGCCACGGGTCAACGGTACCCAGCAGACGAGCGACTCCGCAGGCTGATCGGAGGGTGGGCTGCGGAGGTGTCGTCCGACCCGAGGGACGGGATCGTCCGGTCGGCACTGGGGTACCCCGGGGCCTGCGACCACCGGGTGGGGTCAGGGGTTCGACCCCAGTGCGGCCCGAGGGTAGGGCGACACAGGATCGAGGCGCTGGACATGTCGTCGCTGGGAGCCATGGGGCTCCTCTCGGATCGGCGCGTCTGGCTCCTTCGCCGTCCTCCACCGAGGGCGCGCGGGAGCCCGCTTCTCAGTCCAGGTCACCGCTGCTCGGGCGCCGGCGATCGCATCTTCTTGGGGGAAGATCGTGAGCACCACCTCTCCTCGCGCGGGCAGCAGCTCCGCGCGGCCCGTCGTACGCCTGTTCCGGGCGGTCCTCGCGATGGCGATGGGCTTCCTGACAGTGCCGTTCCTGACGCTCGTCCCGGCGTACGCCGACGACCCGGCCACGACGTCGACGGCGGTCGTCTCGACGGAGGTGGTGGACCCGCCCCCGGATACATCCACGGACCAGCCGCCGACGGACACGTCGGCGGCTCCCGAGCCTGCCCCCGCGGCACAGGAGGCGCCAGCCCCCGAGTCGCCGGCACCTGACACGTCCTCGCCCGACCCGGCAGCCACCACCGACACGTCCACGACGGACACCAGCGGCTCCGGGGACACCAGCGGTTCCGGTGGTTCCGGCAAGGGCGGCTCGGGCGCCACGACGGCGCTGAAGCTCTCCCCCCAGGCGAGCCCGACTCCTGCAGCAGACTGCTCGGTCACGGACTTCGACCAGAACACCCAGGAGGACAGCAGCGGAAGCTGGATCAACGGCGCCCTCAACCAGAACAACAGCAACTACGCCGAGGGCGACTTCGTGCCGCAGAAGGTGGAGCTCGGTGGCCTGGTGCCCGGCACCTACACGCTCGGGTTCACCTTCGACCGCACCAAGAATGGCAAGTACGCCTACGACTACGTCGCCGACCTCGCCATCACCGGCAGCGCCGGCGCGAGCGTCTCGTGGTCGAGCCCGGTCGCCGACTTCGACGGCCCCGCCCCCACCAACAGCCCCGGTGGCACGTACACGGTGGCGGTCACCATCGAGTTCACCATCACCGACGCCAGCGACCCGACGGCGACGCTCCGCTGGAGCGGCCACGTCGCCTCCGAGCTCGACTACGGCCCCGGCACGGGCGCCGGGTCGATCAGCGGTGCGCCGTACCACTTCTCCCTCACCAGCACGACGGGCGACTTCGGCTGCGACGCCGGCAACCGCGACAACCAGCTGATGGCGGACGCCGTCGACGCCGGCACGATCACGGTCGTCAAGGACGCCCAGCCGGACTCCTCGCAGCCCTTCCACTTCGGCATCACCGCGCCGAACAGCCTCGACACCACCTTCGACCTGGTCGACGACGGAGGCACCGCCAACACGGTGACCTACCGGGTGCCGCCGGGCACGACCACCGTCAGCGAGCTCGCCATCCCCGACGGGTGGACCCTCACCGACATCACCTGCTCGAAGGCGGCCACCGAGACGGCCACCTCCGCCAGCGTCTCGATCGCGGACGACGAGGCGGTGACCTGCACCTTCACCAACAGCCGCACCTCGACGATCGAGGTCGACAAGTACTGGGTGATCAACGGCGGCACCCCGGTCCAGGAGGGCAGCGAGCCCGCGGTCCTCGGCCTCGGCGCCCAGCTCACCATCGACGGCGCCGACAAGCCCTGGGACACCGCGATCGGCGGCTACCTGCACGGCACGAGCGTGTCGCTCGGCGAGAGCGTCACCTTCAGCAACGACCTCTGTGACTGGGCGGGCACCACCCACGGCCACGTCACCGAGGTCAACGGCACCGCCACGGACGCCGCGCTGCCCGACAGCGTCGCGCTCGGCAGCGGAGCCAACCACGCCACCATCACCAACGAGGTCACCTGTGCCGGTGAGCTCGTGCTGAAGAAGGTCGTGGACAACTCGAACGGCGGCACCGCCGTACCGGGCGACTTCACACTCGTCGCATCCCCCGCCGGCGGCGGTGCCGACCTGACCACCCCGGGCTCGACTGCCGGACACTCCCTGACGGTCACGGCGGGCACGTCGTACGACCTGTCGGAGACCGGCGGCCCGTCCGGATACGACCTGAGCGGCATCGACTGCGGTGCCGGACCGGTCACGAGCGTGCAGGTGCCTGCGGGCGAGACGCGCACCTGCACGTTCACCAACCACGACAACCCCGGCAGCCTGACGCTGGTCAAGGTCGTGGACCACAACGACACCGGCGACACCACGCCGGCCACCGCGTGGACCCTGAGCGCGACGCCTGACGGCATCGCCGGCCAGTCCACGATCAGCGGCACGACGGGTGTCTCGGGCGCCACGAAGGCCGGCACGTACGACCTGTCCGAGAGCGGTCCGGCCACGCACACCGCCGGCCTGTGGACCTGTGCCGACAGCGGCGGCTCCGTGGCCGTGACCGACGGCTCGGTCACCGTTGCGCCCGATGACGACGTCACCTGCACGATCACCAACACCGCGATCGCCCCGCAGCTGACCCTCGTCAAGATCGTCGACCCGCTCGACACCGGCGACCTGACCCAGCCCAGCGCGTTCACGCTGACCGCGACGCCCGACGGCATCGACGGGCAGGACCCGGTGAGCGGCCCCGGCCCGTCGGTCAGCGCGACCGTCAAGGTGGGCACCTACGACCTCTCCGAGTCGGGCCCGGTGGGCTACGACCCGAGCGAGGCCGGCTGGTCCTGCGTCGACCAGAACCAGGACCCGGTGTCCGTCACCGCTGACGCCGTCACCCTGGCACTGGCCCAGCACGTCACCTGCACCATCACCAACGTCGCCGTCCCGGCGACCGTGGAGGTCGACAAGTACTGGGTGGTCAACGGCGGCGAGCCGATGCTCGACGGCACGCAGCCTGGCTACCTGCAGCTCGGGGCCCAGCTCACCGTCAACGGCGACGACCACTCCTGGAACACCGCCATCGGGGGCTTCCTCCGTGGGGCCCCGGTGACGCTCGACGAGGACGTGACCATCGGCAACGACCTCTGCCGCGAGACGGGAGCGTCCGTGGTCGAGGTCAACGGCTCCGCCGCCGACGAGGCCGTGCCGTTCGCGACGACCGTGCTCGCGGGCGCCAACCACTACACGATCACCAACGAGGTCACCTGCGCCTCGCGGCTGACCCTGGTCAAGGTCGTCGACCACGGCACCACCGGCGACGAGACCGACGCCTCGGCGTTCACGCTCACGGCGACGCCGTCCGGCATCCCGGACGAGCCGACCCTCAGCGGTGCGGGTGGCGCCAGCTCGGCGGTCAGCGCCGGCGACTACGTGCTCAGCGAGGACGGACCGTCGACGTACGCCGCGGACGAAGCAGGCTGGACCTGCTCCGCCGACGAGGACTCCGTGCCGGTGACCGCGTCGACCGTGACGGTGCCGCTGGCCACCTCGGTGACCTGCACGATCACCAACCACGCGATCCCGAGCGAGTGGATGGTCTCCAAGACCTCCGACCCGCCGAGCGGGTCGACGGTCCAGCCCGGTGAGCAGATCGACTACACGGTCACGCTGACGAAGGTGGGCGACGGAGTGCCGGTCGAGGACTTCGACGTCACCGACACCATCACCGGTGTGGAGGACAGCTGGGTCTCCGGCCTCGAGGACGAGGGTGCGAGCATCAGCAACGGCGTGATCACCTGGCCGGTCGCCGAGCTCGGGACCACCCCGCTGACGCTGACCTACACGGTCACCGTCGGGGCGGACGCCTGGAACTCCGAGATCGACAACGTCGTCACGCCGGGACCGGTGCCCTGTGAGGAGACGCTGGGTGCCGACTGCGGCCACACCGAGCACTTCACGCCGCACTACACGCTCGACAAGGCCGTGCAGCTGCTCGCCTCTCCCGGCGACAACGACGGCCTGGCCGAGCCCGGTGAGCACCTCAAGTACACGCTCACGGTCACCAACGACACCGACAACGCGACCGTCGACACGGTCATCACCGACAACGCAGCGGACGTCTTCGCCCACGCGTCGCTGGTGAGCAAGGACGACGCGCTCGACTTCGACGGCTCGACCTTCACCTGGTCGATCGCCGGACTCGAGCCGGGTCACACCGTCGAGGTGTCCTACGTCGTCGAGATCGACCCGGGTGCCTGGGGGGTGAGCCTGCACAACATCGCGACGCCCGTCCCGGACGACGGCGGTGAGTGCGTGCCTCCGGGTGACGTGCCCGGCGGCACCGACGACACCAGCGAGTGCGAGACGACGACGGACACCCCGCAGGTGACCACCATGGTCGTCGAGAAGCGCGACCTGGAGTCGGACGAGGTCCTCGCGGACGCGACGTTCCAGCTGTACGACGCGGGCGCGATCCCCGAGGGCGGCTGCCAGTTCGGCGACCCGGTGGCGGTGCCCGGCGAGGACAAGCTGCTCGGCACGGCGACGACCGACGACATCGGCCAGGCGCTCTTCCAGGACCTGCAGCACGGCTGCTACGTGCTGGTCGAGACGACGGCACCTCCGGGATACGCACTGCCGGCTCACCCGGTGATGGGCATCCAGGTCGACGAGTCCAACTTCGTGGGCGGCGGACAGATGTCCCCGATCGTGGTGACGGACTTCGCCGAGGGCCAGCTGGCGATCGTGGCCAAGCAGCAGTTCGAGTTCCACAACGGCGCCTGGGAGCCGAGTGACGGAGTGGTGGGCTTCGGCGACCGCGTGCGGTACGTCGTCCGGGTCAACGCGACCGGTCCGAAGAACTTCCACAACGTCCTCGTCACCGACTACGTGCCTGGCTACAACCCGGCCGACACGGTCTCGACGGTCAAGGCGACGCTGGTTCCCGACAGCGCGAAGTGCGAGGAGGGGCTGACCTGCACCGTCACGGTCGACCCGGTGACGCAGCTGGTGACCTTCGACGTCGGCGACATCACGCCTCCGGCGGGCGTGACCGAGGGCGGCACCGCGGTCATGGAGGTGCAGTTCCCGGAGAAGCCGGCCGACCTGGTCCTGCAGCCCGGGGAGACCTACACCGCAGCACTGTGGAACCAGGGCTTCCTGGACTGGGACGAGGCGATCGAGCAGACCGCCGCGACCTTCGGCCGGGCTGCCGCAGGTGGCGCCGCCGGACGGCTCAGCTCGGCTGCCATGGTCGACCTCCCGACCGAGCACCACTCGCTGGTCTCCAACGAGGTGATCGTCCGGGCCTCCGTCACGGCCCCGCCGACGAAGACCCACCACGAGCCCGGTGACGTGCCGAAGAAGGCGGAGCTGCCGCAGACCGGCGCACCGGCCGGACTCGGACCGATCGCGGCGATCAGTGGCCTGCTGCTGGCCCTCGGCCTCCGGCTCGGCCTCTCCCGCCGGAAGGAGTGAGGTCACCCACGACGACGGCCCGGGCGGAGACCCTTCCGCCCGGGCCGCCCCCTTCCCCGAGGTCCTACGCTGGTGCCGTGAAGCTGCTGATCTGGATCGCCTCCACGATGGCCGGCCTCGCCGTCGCCGCCTGGCTCTTCGACGGCATCCGGGTCGAGGGCGCCGACTGGCAGCACCGGCTTCCGCCCCTCCTCGCGGCTGCCGTGCTGCTCGGCCTCGTCTCCACGCTCGTCGAGCCGGTGGTGAAGTTCTTCTCGTTCCCGGTGATCATCCTGACCATCGGGCTCTTCCTGCTCGTGATCAACGCACTGATGCTGCTGCTGACCTCGTGGCTGGCAGAGCAGCTCGACGTGGGCTTCCACGTCGAGGGCTTCTGGACCGCCCTCTTCGGCAGCGTGATCATCACGCTCGTCGGGTCGTTCGCCCGCGCCGTCCTCCACGACGACGGCAAGGACCGCTCGTGAGCCTGCCGGCGCTCCCGGCCGCCACCGGGCCCGGCTACCGGGTCGCGGTGGTCTGTCTCGGCAACATCTGCCGCTCACCGGTCGCCGACGTCGTCCTCAACCACCGCATCGCCGCCGCCGGGCTGGACGTCCGCGTCGACTCCTTCGGCACCGGCGGCTGGCACGTCGGGGAGCCGATGGACCGCCGCTCCGCGGCCACCCTGACCAGCGCCGGCTACGACCCCACGAGGCACCGCGCCCGCCAGTTCGTCGGCGACCACGCGTCGGCGTACGACCTGATCCTGGCGATGGACTCCTCGCACCACCGCGAGCTCGCCGCGCTCGGGGTGCCGGCGGAGCGCCTCCTGATGTTCCGGGCGTTCGACCCGGAGGGGCCGGGCGACGTCCCCGACCCGTACTACGGGGGCCCGCAGGGCTTCGACGACGTCCTCGCGATGATCGAGCGCACGGCCGACGCCCTCGTGGAGGCGCTCCAGCGATGACCCGGCAGTCGGCGATCGCGCGCCGCGTCGAGCAGCTGCTCGGCACGGCGGTGGTCTCCACGGCACCGGTCGCCGGCGGCGACATCAACGCCGCCACCCGGCTCCGGCTGGCCGACGGTCGCGTCGTCCTGCTCAAGTCCCAGCCGTCTCCGCCCGCCGGCTTCTTCGCGAGCGAGGCCCGTGGCCTGGCACAGCTCGCCGCGGCCGGTGCCCCGGCACCCGAGGTGCTGGCCGTGGACGACGCCTGCCTCGTGCTGCCCTGGATCGAGCACGGACGACCGACCGTCGACGCCGCCGAGCAACTGGGCCGCGACCTCGCGGAGCTGCACCACCAGCCGCAGCCCGCGTACGGCGACCACGCCGACGGGTGGATCGGCCGACTGCCGCTGCCGAACGAGGCGTGCGCGACGTGGGCCGAGTTCTACGCCCACCGGCGGGTCCAGCCCTACCTGCGGCTCGCGATGGAGCGCGGCGCGATCGACCACGACGATGCGGCCGTCGTGGCAGCGGTCGTCGCACGGGTCGCGGACATCGTGCCGGAGGAGCCACCGGCGCTGCTCCACGGCGACCTGTGGAACGGCAACGTCGTGTGGGGCGCCGACGGCCGGGCCTGGCTCGTCGACCCCGCGGCGCACGCCGGTCACCGCGAGACCGACCTCGCCATGCTCGCCCTCTTCGGCCTGCCCCAGCTGCCTCGCGTCCTCGCGGCGTACGCCGAGGTGTACCCGCTCGCCGACGGCTGGCAGGAGCGTGTCGGCATCCACCAGCTCTTCCCGCTCCTGGTGCACGCCGCGATGTTCGGCGGGGGTTACGGCGACCGAGCCGCCCGCATCGCCCACGCGTTCCTCTGACCCGACCCGGGTACCTCGTCGCCATGGACGCCTCCCTGTGGGTGCCGGACGACCCGTCGGTCCCGCGCCTCGAGACAGCTGCCTCCGACTGCCGCGGCTGCGAGCTGTGGCAGCTGGCCACCCAGGTGGTCTTCTCCGCCGGTCCGGTCCGCGCCGCCCTGATGGTCGTCGGCGAGCAGCCCGGGGACCACGAGGACCTCGAGGGCGAGCCGTTCGTCGGGCCTGCCGGAAGGCTGCTCGACGAGGCCCTCACGCAGGCCGGGACCAGCCGCGAGGAGGTCTACCTGACCAACGCGGTGAAGCACTTCCGGTTCGAGGAGCGCGGCAAGCGCCGGATCCACAGGAAGCCGGACGTCCGGCACATCAGCGCCTGCCATCCGTGGCTCGAGGCCGAGCTCGACGCCGTCACCCCGGACGTCGTCGTGGCCCTCGGGGCCACGGCCGGCCGGGCGGTGCTGGGTCGGCCCGTCCGGATCGGGGCGGAGCGCGGGCTGCTGCAGGAGGCCGGGTCGCGCCAGGTCGTCGTGACGACGCACCCCTCGGCCGTCATCAGACTGCGTGGGCGGGACGGGTACGACGCGGGCCTGGCCGCACTGGTGGCCGACCTGCGGGTGGCGGTCGCTGCCCTCTCCTGACCGCCCCGGGGAGCGCGACTTCTCAGCGCGGCTTCAGGCACCGGTGGCATTGTTGGCGCGTGCCCTCCACGCCCGCCCCCAAGCCGCACGTGCTCGTCGTCGACGACGACCGCGCCGTGCGCGAGTCGCTGCGCCGGTCGCTGGAGTTCAACGGCTACCAGGTGTCGATGGCTGCCGACGGCGCCGAGGCGCTCGCCGGCATCGGCTCGGTGAAGCCCGACGTCGTCGTGATGGACGTGATGATGCCGCGGCTCGACGGCATCGAGGCGACCCGTGCGCTGCGGTCCGCGGGCCACGACGTACCGATCCTGGTCCTGACCGCGCGCGACGCGATCGGCGACCGCGTCGACGGGCTCGACGCCGGCGCCGACGACTACCTGACCAAGCCGTTCGCGCTGCAGGAGCTGCTGGCGCGCCTGCGTGCGCTGCTGCGCCGCGTGGCGCCGGCGGAGGAGGACAGCTCGGAGGTGCTCGGCTTCGCCGACCTGACGATGGAGCTCGCCTCGCGCGAGGTGCGTCGTGGCGACCGGCGGATGGAGCTGACCCGCACCGAGTTCGCCCTCCTCGAGATGTTCCTGCGCCGTCCGCGCCGGGTGCTGGAGCGTGCCTTCATCCTCGAGGAGGTCTGGGGCTACGACTTCCCGACGACCGCCAACTCGCTGGAGGTCTACGTCGGCTACCTGCGCCGCAAGACCGAGGCCGAGGGTGAGCAGCGGCTGATCCACACCGTGCGCGGCGTCGGCTACGTGCTGCGCGAGGGGCCGTGAAGGTCCACTACCGCCGGAGCCTGGCCAGCCGCGTCACCCTGCTGACCACGATGGCGGTCGCGATCGCGATCGCGGTGGTCGCCTTCGGCGCCTTCATGACCGTGCGGCTCCAGACCCAGGCCTCGCTCGACTCCTCCCTGGTCGACCGGGCGAAGCTCGTCGCCGCGACGGTGCGCGAGGCCGAGGTCGGTGGCACCGACTACAACGTGCCCGGCTGGCTGCTCGGCGCCTCCGATGTGCGGCTCTTCGAGGTCACCTCGGACGGGCTGGTGTGGTCGGCGGACCGGGCCGGCTCCCCCAACTTCGGCACCCCCGAGGTCGACGTGGCGGCTGGTCGCCGCGACCAGTCGATCCGCACCATCACGCAAGGTGGTGCGCGCTACCGCGCGGTGACCTGGCCGATGGCGGGCGACCACGGACGCGCGATCGTGGTCGTCCAGTCGCTCGCACCGCAGGAGCGGGTGCTCAAGCGGCTCGGCCTGGTCATGCTGCTGCTCGGTGGCGCCGGTGTCGTCGGCGCGGGCCTGGCCGGCTGGGCGGTCGCCCGCTCCGGCCTCCGTCCGGTACGCCGCC
Organism: Nocardioides jiangxiensis; assembly: GCF_030580915.1. NCBI lineage: Bacteria > Bacillati > Actinomycetota > Actinomycetes > Propionibacteriales > Nocardioidaceae > Nocardioides > Nocardioides jiangxiensis. The sequence goes on along the minus strand of NZ_JAUQTA010000001.1, from coordinate 1,742,451 downwards.
TCACGCGTGCCGCCGAGGAGATCGCCCGCACCGAGGACCTGCGCCCGATCGAGGCCACGGGCAGCAACGACGAGATCGCGCGCCTGGCGACGGCGTTCAACCAGATGCTGACCGCCCTGGCTGCATCGCGCGACCGGCAGCGGCAGCTGGTGGCCGACGCCGGCCACGAGCTGCGTACGCCGCTCACGTCGCTGCGCACCAACCTCGAGCTGCTCGCCCAGGCCTCCTCGGGCGAGCTGGAGATCCCGCCGGAGGCGCGCGACGAGCTGCTCGCCGACGTGCAGGGCCAGATCGAGGAGCTGACCACCCTGATCGGCGACCTGGTGGAGCTCGGCCGCGAGGAGTCCCTCACCCACGTCGTCGAGCCCGTCGACCTCGCCGAGGTCGTGGCCCGGGCCCTCGTCCGCGTGCGGCGCCGTGCGCCCGAGGTCCACTTCGACGTGGACACCGACCAGTGGTGGGTGACCGGCGAGGCGGCCGCTCTCGAACGGGCCGTGCTCAACCTCCTCGACAACGCCGCCAAGTGGTCCCCTGCGGGCGGCACCGTGACGGTGACGCTGTCCGCCGGAGTGCTGCGCGTCGTCGACCAGGGCCACGGCATCTCCGACGAGGACCTGCCCCACGTCTTCGACCGCTTCTGGCGCTCGCCCGAGTCGCGCGGCATGCCCGGTTCCGGACTCGGCCTGTCGATCGTGCACCAGATCGCGGTCCGCCACTCCGGTCGCGTGGAGGCCGGTCGCGCTCCCGAGGGGGGCGCGATGCTCACGCTGCGCGTGCCCGGCAAGGTCTCGCCGGACTGACGTCGGTCAGTCGGCCAGCACGCGCAGCAGGCGCTCCGCCTTCCAGCGCGTCTCGGCGTACTCCTCGCCGCAGTCGGACTGCACCGTGATGCCGCCCCCGGTGCCGAGCTCGTAGCGCCAGCCGGCATCGGCCGGGGTCGCCACGAGGCTCCGGATCACGACGCCCAGGTCGGCCCTGCCATCGGCCGCGATCCAGCCGAATGCGCCGGCGTAGACCCCGCGCGGCGTCTCCTCGACGTCGTCGGTCACGAGCATGGTCTGCAGCTTGGGCGCGCCCGTCATCGATCCCGCCGGGAAGAGCGCGCGCAGTGCCGCCACGGTGGTCAGGTCGTCGCGCAGCCGGCCGCGCACCGTCGACACCAGCTGGTGCACCGACGCATAGGACTCGACCTCCATCAGCGCCGGCACCTCCACCGAGCCCGCCTCGCAGACCATCCCCACGTCGTTGCGCAGGAGGTCGGTGATCATCAGGTTCTCGGCGCGGAACTTCGGATCCGTCGCGAGGTGCGTGCGCAGCCGCTCGTCCTCCTGGGGCGTCGAGCCTCGCGGCGTCGTCCCCTTGATGGGCTTGGTCTCCAGCACGCGGTGCCGGTCGACCAGCGCGTAGCGCTCCGGACTGCTCGAGAGCAGGTGGGTGCCGCGGTGCTGCAGGTAGCCGGCGTACGGCGCGGGGTTGAGCTCACGCAGCCGGAGGTACGCCGCCACCGGGCCGACGCCGGACTCGACGGCCTCGCGGTACGTGAGGTTCAGCTCGTACGTCAGCCCCGCACGCAGCGCCTCCTGGACCTCCGCGAAGGCGACCTCGTAGTCGCGTGGGGCCACCGTCGGCTCCGGGAAGGAGGCGGGTCCACCCTGGTTCCGCTCGTGCCTCGCGCCGGCCTGCCAGTTCCACCACGGCTCCGCCTCCTTCCCTGCGCCGCCTGGGACGGCGTCGACCTCGTGGTCGAAGGTGCGGAGGTTCGTCGTCCTCATCCAGACCGCGTCCGGTACCCCGGCAGCCGGGCGCGCAGGGAGGTCGGTGCGGCACGCGTAGCCGAAGTAGCCGACCCACTGGGCATCGGCAGGACCGGCCGCGATCTCGGCCTCGAGCACGTCGAAGATGTCGCTGCCGACGACCTCCGAGGAGCCACCCGCATGCCGGGTCACCTCGTGGTGCAGCGCGTCGAACGTGAGGGAGACGTCGTCGTCGTCGAGCCACCCGATCATCGACCGTCGCGACGACCACGCGCGGCCGCCCCCGCCGTCGAGCCAGAACACCCGGTCGTGGGCAGCGGCGACCTCGCGGAAGTGCTCCTCGGGCGAGGTCATCGCAGCTCCAGGAAGTTGCGAACGATGTTCGCGCCGTACTCGGAGAGGATCGACTCGGGGTGGAACTGCACCCCGACCTGAGGCTTCGTCCGGTGTGCGACCGCCATGACGACCGAGGAGCCGTCGTGGGCCTGACAGGCCGCGGTGACCGTCAGCTCGTCCGGCATCTCGAGCGCCTCGAGCGAGTGGTACCGCACGGCTGCGAACGGTGTCGGCACTCCCGCGAACAGCGCCGACCCGTCGTGGACCACCGAGGCCACCTCGCCGTGAGCCGGCGTCGTGCGGCCCACGTGCCCGCCGTAGGCGGTGACCAGGCCCTGCATACCGAGGCAGACGCCCAGGAGCGGCCTCGGATCCTCGAGGATCAGTGTCCGGCCGAGGTCGAAGAAGGCCCGGTTGTGCGGTGACCCCGGGCCCGGGGAGAGCACCAGGTGCGAGTAGCCCTCGAGCTCGGAGACCCCCACGGAGTCGTGTGCCACGACGTCCGGGAGCTCACCGGTGACCGAGGCGATGAGGTGCGCGAGGTTCCACGTGTAGGAGTCGTGGTGGTCGACCAGCACCACACGAGGATCGGGACCCGGCGCCGGCATCGGTCTCAGCCCAGCAGGAGGTCGGCGACGAGCTCGTGGATCAGGTCGAAGCCGTGCTCGGTGAGGATCGACTCGGCGTGGAACTGGATGCCCCGGAAGGTCGCTCCCCGGACCACGTGGATGTCGCCGGTCTCCGGGTCGAACTCGGCGGTGACGCCCTCCGGGAGGCCCGAGCCGTCGAGCCCCACACGACCGACGAAGGTGTTGTAGAAGCCGACCCGCTCGGTGCGCCCGTTGAACGGCACCGGCGACTGCGTGCCCTGGAAGACGATGTCCTTGTAGCCGAGCTCGATGCCGAGCCGCTCGCAGAGCGTCTGGTGGCCCAGGCAGATGGAGAGGAACGGCTTGCCGGCCGCGATCAGCTCGTCGGTCGCCGCACGGAAGGCCGCGATCTTGGGGTGGTCACCGTCGCGCGGGTCACCCGGGCCGGGGCCGATGACCACCAGGTCGTAGGCGTCGAAGCAGCCGGGCGCGTAGTCCTCGTGCTGCACGACGTCCGAGCTCATGCCCATCACGGCGAAGACGTGGCGGATCATGTTCACGAAGTCGTCCTCGCCGTCGAGGATCGCGACCCGCCTGCCGCGCAGCGCGGCGTCCGGCGTGGCGCCGCCCTGGTCGGTCAGCCAGAACTTCGAGAGCCGCTGGTTGCGCGAGCCGAGCGCGAGGAGCACGTCCTCGTCCTGGGCCAGCGAGGCGATCGACCCCTCGGGTGCGGCCGGGGCGGCGGGCACGAGCCCGAACGCCGACAGGATGCCGCCCGCCTTCGCGTGCGTCTCCGCCACCTCGTACGCCGGGTCGGAGTCGCGCACGAGGGTGGCTCCGGCGGTGACCTTGAGCCGGCCGTCGAGCGCGACGTCGGCCGTGCGGATGATGATCGGGCTGTCCGCCGTGGGCTCGCCGGACGCGTCGCGTCCGATCAGCGCGAGCGCGGACGCGTAGTAGCCGCGGCCCTCGGTCTCGTACTTCTTGATCAGGCGGCAGGCGTTCTCGACCGGGGAGCCGGTGACCGTCGCGGCGTACATCGTGTCGCGGAGGATCTCGCGGACGTCCCGCGTCGAGCGGCCCGCGAGGAGGTACTCGGTGTGGACGAGGTGGGTCATCGGCTTGAGGAACGGCCCGAGCACCTGGCCACCCTCGTTGCAGATGTCGCACATCATCTTGAGCTCTTCGTCGACGACCATGAAGAGCTCGTAGATCTCCTTCTCGTCCTTGAGGAAGTCGAGGAGGGCGGCCTTGCGGTCCACCGCCGGGTCACGCGGGATGCGGAAGGTGCCGGAGATCGGGTTCATCCGCACGTCGCCGCCGGTGACGGAGACATGGCGCTCCGGGCTGGCGCCCACGAGGTAGCGGTCCCCGGTGAAGAAGACGTAGGTCCAGTAGGCGCCGCGCTCGCGCTCGAGCAGGCGGCGGAAGACGGTGAGCGCCACGTCGGTCGACATGGCGGCGACCTGCGCACGGAAGTGCCGACCGACCACCAGGTTGGCGCCCTCGCCCTGGCCGATCTCGTCGCGGATGATCGTCTCGACGACCTTGGCGTAGTCCTCGTCACTGGACTCGAACCCACCGCGGTCCTCGAACTCCACCGGTACGTCGGGCAGCGCGGCCAGGAGGTCGGCGACCGGCACCTCGGACTCGCTGTCGATGGTGACGACGACCAGCGGGGTCCCGTCGTCGTGCGCCTCGAAGCCGCGCTCGGTCACCTGGCGGAAGGGGATCGCGACCAGCCGGTCGAAGCGCCGGCCGGCCTCGGGCACGCCCGTCTCGAGCGGGATGTCGAGGATGCTGGCGACCTCGGAGCGGGGACCGCCGACGAGCGTCACCGTCGCGGAGTCGCGCAGCCGGATCGCCGCCCACGCCTCGCGCCCCGTGATCGCGTCGAGGAGTCCCCGGGCGTCAACGTGGGCAGCAGGCGCGTCAGTCATGACCGAAGCCTAACGACGGCGCCTGCCCGCGCCGACCGGATATCCGGCCGCTGGGAACCCGGGAACTCCTCAGCCACGGCGGCCCCGAGATTCGCCGGCGCAAGGGTCCCGTCGTCCGACCGCTCCCTGCACGGCTGGTCGGGCTCCTGGGGCGTCTCCTCCAACGCCAGGTGCACGGGATCCACATCGGCGAGCTGAGCCGCAGCACTGGCTGTTCGTCCCCAAGGGGTTTGCGTACGACACCCTCGCCGTCCCTTCGCCGCATGGCGTGCCTGCCACGTGACCGGGATCGACTACTACGCCCGCGGCACCTTCCCGGCCGCCACGGTCTTCCCGCAGACCAGGCGACCCGAGCTACGGCTGATCAGCACCGGCGGCCCGCTGCACGACGGCGATCCGCTCGGCAACGCGGTGGTCACCGCCGTCATGCGATGACGTGGCTCAGAGTCCGAGGGAAGCGATGACCTCGTCGACCCAGCGCGGCACGAGGTCGCCGGCCTTGCCCTGGCGTGCCTCGTCGAACCAGTGGGTGCCTTCCGACGGCTCGAGGTTGAGCTCCAGGCTGCGGATGCCACGAGCCCGGGCCTCGATGACGAAACCCGCCGCCGGGTAGACCGCACCGGACGTGCCGATCGAGACGAAGAGGTCGGCCGCCGCGAGGGCGTGGGAGATGCGGTCCATCTCGTAGGGCATCTCGCCGAACCACACGATGTCCGGGCGGAGCTCGCTCACCCCGCAGCCGGGACAGGCCGGACGATCGCCGAGGTCGGTGATCCACGGGAAGCGGTGGCCACAGGCGCGGCACAGCGCCGACAGCAGCTCACCGTGCATGTGGACGACATGGTGGGCGCCGCCGCGCTCGTGGAGGTCGTCGACGTTCTGGGTGACGATGGTGAGGTCGTCGCCGAGCACCGACTCGAGACGGCCGAGCGCGAGGTGGGCCGCATTGGGCACCACGTCGGCGAGCGCGGCGCGGCGCGCGTCGTAGAAGGCGTGGACGAGCGCCGGGTCCGCGTCGTACCCCTCGGGGGTGGCGACGTCCTCGACCCGGTGCCCCTCCCAGAGGCCGTCGGCGTCACGGAACGTCGGCACGCCGCTCTCCGCGGAGACGCCGGCGCCGGTCAGGACCACGATGCGCATGACCGGCACTCTAAGCCGCACGTACGCTCGGAGCATGATCCCGCCGTTGACGCGCCTCGCGGGCACCGTCCTGTACGACGCCGACTGCGGCTTCTGCACCACGTGCGCACGCTGGCTCGAGCGCCACGGCACGTGCACGGTCGCGCCGTGGCAGTCGCAGGACCTCGAGGCCCTCCAGCTGACCGAGGACGACGTCACGACGGCGGCCTGGTGGCTCGACGTCTCCGGTCGGGCGACTGCGTCCGGCGCGCAGGCGATCGCGGCCGCGCTGCGCACGTGCGCCGCGCCGTACCGGCTCGCGGGCTGGCTGATGACGCTGCCGCTGGTCCGGGTGGTGGCCGCCGTGGTCTACGGCTGGGTGGCGCGCAACCGCTACCGGCTCCCGGGCGCGACCGACGCCTGCCGGATCGACGGGCACTGACCCTGGCGGGTCTGAGCCGCCGGGCCCTGCTGGTGACCGGCGCCGCCGCTGCGTCGGGGACCACGCCTACGTCACCTACGCCGACGCCTCGCTGCCCGACCCGGGCACGGCGTACTTCGGGGCGAGCTGGCCGCGCCTGCAGCAGGTGCGGCGCAGCTACGACCCGGACGGGTTCTTCACCCAGCCCCAGTGAGCCGGCCGTCGAGCCGGGACCGGCTCAGCGCTGGGCGAGCAGGCCGACGAGGTCGACGAGGCGGTTGGAGTAGCCCCACTCGTTGTCGTACCAGCCGACGACCTTGACCTGCCGTCCGATGACCTTGGTCAGCGGCGCATCGAAGATGCAGGACGACGGGTCGGTGACGATGTCGCTCGAGACGATCGGCGCAGTGGAGTACGTGAGGTAGCCGGCGAGCGGACCCTCGGCGGCGGCACGGACGATCTCGTTGACCTCCTCGACGGACGTCTCGCGGCCCGCGGTGAAGGTCAGGTCGGTGAGCGAGCCGGTCGGCGTAGGGACACGCACGGCGAAGCCGTCGAGCTTCCCCTTCAGCTCGGGCAGGACCAGGCCGATCGCCTTGGCGGCACCCGTCGAGGTCGGCACCAGGTTGAGCGCGGCGGCGCGGGCGCGGCGGAGGTCCTTGTGGATGTTGTCCTGGAGGTTCTGGTCGGCCGTGTAGGCGTGGACGGTCGTCATCAGGCCCTGCTCGATGCCGAGCGCGTCGTTGAGGGCCTTCGCCATCGGGGCCAGGCAGTTGGTGGTGCACGAGGCGTTGGACACGACGTCGTGCAGCGCGGCGTCGTAGAGGTGGTCGTTGACGCCCATGACGATCGTGGCGTCCTCGTTGGTCGCAGGCGCCGAGATGATGACCTTCTTCGCGCCGCCACCCGTGATGTGCTCGCGGGCACGGGTGGCGTCGGTGAAGAATCCGGTCGACTCGATCACCACGTCGACGTCGAGCTCGCCCCACTTGAGGGCGTGCGGCTCGCGCTCGGCGAAGCACCGGATCTCCTGGCCGCCGACGACGATCGTGTCGCCGGTCGCGGTGACCTCGGCGTCGAGCTTCCCCAGGATCGTGTCGTACTGGAGCAGGTGCGCGAGGACCGCGTTGTCGGTGAGGTCGTTGATGCCGACGATCTCGATGTCCGCACCGGAGGCGCGGACCGCGCGGAAGAAGTTGCGGCCGATGCGGCCGAATCCGTTGATGCCAACGCGGACGGTCATGAGAACTCCTGGTGGATGGTGACGGCGGCTGTGATCGGCGCAACAACGCCGTACGACTTTTATACACGTTAAAAGCAAAAGTCTGTACCCTAGATACATGAAGAAGGTGATGGCAGTCACGATCGCCGGCCCCGAGTCCTCGCTCACGCCTGCGCTGGACGACCTCGTCGGCGACCACGTCGCGTCGCGGATCGCCGCGCGGGACGCGACGATCTGGGGCCCCGCAGCGGAGGCCGAGGCACGCAGGCGCCTCGCCTGGGTCGACCTCGCCGCCTCCTCGCGCCCCCTGGTGGCCACCATCGAGCAGCTCCGCGCCGACTTCCGGGCGCGCGGCCTCGACCGCGTGGTGCTGTGCGGCATGGGCGGCTCGTCGCTCGGCCCCGAGGTCGTCTGCGCCGCGGCCGGCGTCGACCTGACCGTCGTCGACAGCTCCGACCCGGGTCAGGTGGCAGCCGCCCTCGCCGGCGACCTCGCCCACACGGTCGTGGTCGTGTCCAGCAAGTCAGGCGGCACCCTCGAGACGGACAGCCAGCACCGTGCCTTCCGCCGCGCCATGCGCGAGGCCGGCCTCGACCCCCGCGACCACGTGGTCGTCGTGACCGACCCGGGTACCGTGCTCGACGCGGAGGCGCGTGCTGCCGGCTACGTCGTCATCAACGGCAACCCGGATGTCGGGGGCCGCTTCTCGGTCCTCAGCGCCTACGGACTGGTACCCAGCGGCCTTGCCGGCGCGGACATCTCGGCCCTGCTCGACGAGGCCGCCGCCGTCTCCGGGCGGCTGGGATCGGACGATGCAGCAAACCCCGGCCTGCAGCTCGGGGCCCTTCTCGGCGTGGCCGCCGTGAACGGCGTCGACAAGCTGGTCCTCGACGAGGACCTCTCGGGTGCACCCGGCTTCGGCGACTGGGCCGAACAGCTGATCGCCGAGTCCACCGGCAAGGACGGCCGGGGCCTGCTCCCCGTCGTGGTCCCCTCGCCCCGTCGCAGCGACGACCCGGCCACCCCGCTCACCCCTCCGGGACCCGACGCGCTGATCGTCAGCGGTGGCCCGGTCCCGTTGCGGACCACGTCCGGTCTCGCCGCTGCCATCCAGGCCCCCCTCGGCGCGGCGTTCCTCCTCTGGGAGTACGCCGTGAGCATCGCCGGCCGGGTGATCGGCATCAACCCGTTCGACCAGCCGGACGTCGAGAGCGCCAAGCAGGCCTCCCGTGCACTCCTCGAGGACCGCGGCGCATCACCCGAGGCGGCGTTCCGCGACGGGGCGATCGAGGTCCACGCGACCCGCGGCCTCCTCGACGGCACGCAGGAAGCACGCGCTGCGGTCGCCGCCCTGCTCGCGCAGGTCGACCCGGCCCACGGCTACCTCGCGGTGATGGCGTACCTCGACCGGGTCGCACACGCCGACCTCGCCGCCGTGCGGGACTCCCTCGCCACACGGCTCGGACGACCCGTCACGTTCGGCTGGGGTCCGCGCTTCCTCCACTCCACCGGCCAGTTCCACAAGGGCGGCGCTCCGGTCGGCGTCTTCCTGCAGATCACCGCGACGCCGGTCACGGACGTCGAGATCCCCGACCGTCCCTTCACCTTCGGGCAGTACATCCAGGCCCAGGCGGCCGGTGACGCAGTCGTGCTCGGCGAGCACGGTCGTCCCGTCCTGCGCCTGCACCTGACCGACCTCGACGCCGGGCTGGAGCAGCTCCGCTCAATCCTCGGCTGACCCGCTCCGGAAGGGTCAGGCGTGGCGGCGCAGCATCGCGTCGACACTGTCGGGGCGGAGCACGTCGCTGACCGCGGCCTGCGCGCATCCGACGATCCCGGAGTCCGCACCGTGCGTGGAGGGGACGATCTCGAGCGCCGTGGAGGCCGCGGCCGTCGCACCGGCGTACAGGGTCTCGCGGAGGCCGGCCACGAAGATGTCGTACGCCGCCGCGAGGTCGCCGCCGATGACGAGCGCACCCGGGTTGAGCAGGTTGACCACGCCGGCGAGCACCTCGCCGACACGGCGGCCGCTCTCGCGGATCCGGCGCCGCGCGGAGGCGTCGCCGTCGAGCGCACGGGCGACGAGGTCGCGGATGTGGGCCGCGGGCTCTCCCGCCTCGACACTGTCCTGCACGATCGCCCAGCCACCGGCGACCGCATCGACACAGCCGACGTCGCCGCAGCGGCAGACGCGACCGTCGGCGGCAGCGACCTTGGTGTGGCCCATCTCCCCGGCTGCCCCGCGGAAGCCGCGGACCAGCTGTCCACCGACGAGGACACCGGCGCCCAGGCCGGTGGAGGCCTTGAGCACGACGAGGTCGGGCCACCGGAGCGCGTGGCCGTGGGTCTCGGCCAGGGCGAGCGCGTTGGCGTCGTTCTCGACGTGCACGAGGCAGTCGAAGTCCTCGAACCAGCGGCCGAGCGGCACACCGTCCCATCCACGCATGACCGGCGAGGAGAGGCTCATCCCGGTGGCCGGGTCGATGGTGCACGGCAGGCTCAGGCCCACGCCGCGCACCCGGTCAGCCGAGACGCCGGCCTCGACCATCAGGGCATCGAGCGCGGCGCGCACGCGTGGCATCAGCTCGTCCGGGGTATGGCCATCCTCGTGGTCGAACTCCGAGGACGCCAGGACCCGTCCCTCGAGGTCGCACACGGCCATCTGGGTGCGGCTGCGGCCGAGGGCTGCGGCGAGCACGGCGCCCGCAGCGGCGTTGAACTGCAGCCGGACCGGCGGGCGGCCACCGGTGGACGGGCCTTCGGGGCCCTCGACGACCAGACCGGAGGCGAGGAGGGCGCTGAGGCGAGCCGTCACGGCCGTGCGCGAGAGCCCGGTGGCCGCGGCGACCTCGGCACGCGTCGTGACCTCGCCCCGTCGGATGAGTTCGAGGATCGCTCCCGCCGTCGGGGTCACCGCGTGCTGCGCCATAGCCCGGAGATTACACAAACCGGTGCGGATCTCGACCGATGAACCGACACTTAGGTAGTCGAACGTGGCAAAAGTCTGTACTCTTGCAAGCAGTGACGTGATGCTGGTCACGCCGCCCGACAGCGAGGACACCCCATCGGCATGACTGCACCGATCTGGCCCGGCCGCAACTGGCCGCTCGGCGCGACGTGGTCCGACGAGGCGACCAACTTCGCCGTCCATGCTCCCTCCGCGACCGACCTGTGGGTCTGTCTGGTCGACGACGACGGCACCGAGACCCGCCACCGGCTGACCGAGCAGACCCTCGGGATCTGGCACGGCGCCGTGCCGGGGGTCGCCGTCGGCACACGCTACGGCTTCCGGGCCGACGGGCCGTGGGAGCCGGAGGCCGGTCACCGCTTCAACCCTGCCAAGCTCCTGCTGGACCCGTACGCGCGCGCCGTGTCGGGCACCCTGGAGAACGGGCCGTCGATCTTCAGCCACGACCTCGACGACCCCGGGCAGCGCTCCGACCTCGACTCCGCCGGGTCGGTGCCCCTCGGCGTGGTCGTGCACGACGAGTTCGACTGGCAGGGCGACGCCCCCCTCCGGCACCGCTGGCGCGACACCGTCATCTACGAGCTCCACACCCGCGGGTTCACCCAGCTCCACGACCGGATCCCGCCCGACCTCCGCGGCACGTACGCCGCCCTGGGGCACGACGTCGTGACGGGCTACCTCCACGACCTCGGTGTCACCGCTGTCGAGCTGCTGCCGATCCACCACTTCGTCTCCGAGACCGCCCTGCTCGACCGCGGCGCGACCAACTACTGGGGCTACAACACGATCGGGTTCTTCGCCCCGCACGGCGGTTACTCGGCCAGCGGGGACCGGGGCCAGCAGGTCCGCGAGTTCAAGGAGATGGTCCGCAGCCTCCACGCCGCGGGCATCGAGGTCATCCTCGACGTGGTCTACAACCACACCGCGGAGGGCGGCCCCTCCGGACCCACGCTGTCGTGGCGCGGCCTGGACGACCGGAGCTTCTATCGCCGGGGCGCCCCCGCCGACGAGGGCGGCTTCGACGACACCTACTGGGACGTCACCGGCTGCGGCAACACGGTCAACAGCAGCGACCCGAGCGCCCTGCGCCTGATCCTCGACTCGCTGCGCTACTGGGTGACCGACATGCACGTCGACGGCTTCCGCTTCGACCTCATGTCAGCGATCACCCGGTCTGGGTACGAGGTCGACATGCACGGTCACCTGCTCACGACCATCAGCCAGGACCCGGTGCTGCGCCACGTGAAGCTCATCGCCGAACCCTGGGACGCCTCCATGGACGGCTACCGGGTCGGTCAGTACCCGCCGCCGTGGGTCGAGTGGAACGACCAGTACCGCGACACCATGCGGGACTTCTGGCGAGGACGCTCCGACGGCATCCGCACGGTCGCGACCCGGCTCGCCGGCTCCGCGGACCTGTACGCCGACGACGGGCGCTCGCCGTACGCCTCGGTCAACTTCATCACCGCCCACGACGGGTTCACGCTGCGCGACCTGGTCAGCTACGACCAGAAGCACAACGAGGCCAACGGCGAGGAGAACCGCGACGGCACCGACGACAACCGGTCCTGGAACTGCGGCGTCGAGGGCGAGACCGACGACGAGGACGTGCTCGCGACGCGCCACCGCCTCGCGGCGAACCTGATCGCCAGCCTCTGCCTCTCCAACGGCGTGCCCATGCTGACCGCCGGTGACGAGCGCGGCCGCACGCAGGGGGGCAACAACAACGCGTTCTGCCAGGACAACGAGATCTCCTGGGTCGACTGGTCCGCAGACAACGCCTGGCTCGACCTCTTCGAGATCACACGGGCCGCCCTCCGGATCCGGCGCGAGCACCCGGCCCTGCGGCAGCGGCACTGGTTCGAGGGCCGGCCGACCGTGCCCGGCGGGCCGCCCGACCTGGCCTGGATCCACCCGACCGGCCGCGAGATGACCACCGACGACTGGCACGACGACCTCCTCCGGGTGATCGGCATGTTCGTCTCGGGCTCCCCGCTGCGCGCGCCGGGACCGCGCGGCGAGGTGCTGCGCGACGCGTCGTTCCTGCTCTGGCTCAACGGCTCCGAGCACGACTGTGCGTGCGACCTGCCCCCGAACAAGTGGATCCAGGCAGGCACGGTCGTCCTGTCGACGGACCCTCTCCTCCCGGTCGGGACCGAGGTCTTCGCGGGCCGGACGATCACGCTCGCCTCGCACTCCCTCGTCCTCCTCCAAGCAGATGCGGAGCACCACGCATGAGCAACAGCGCGATCACCGGCGGGCGCCACGTCCGCAAGGACGCCGCCCCTGCTGCGGGCGGCGGGCGACGCGTCGGCCGGATCCCGGTCATGGACGTCTCCCCCGTCATCGACGGCGGACGGTTCCCCACGAAGGCAGCGGTCGGCGAGCCGTTCGAGGTGTCGGCGCTGGTCTTCCGCGAGGGCCACGACCGCTACGGCGCCGACGTCGTCCTCACCGACCCCAGGCGCAAGCGGCGCGCGCCCGTGCGCATGCGCGCGACCGGACCGGACGCCGCGCGGCTCTCCGCCGTCGTGACGCCCGACCTCGTCGGTGCCTGGACGTTCGAGGTGCAGTCCTGGAGCGACCCGCTCGCCACCTGGCTTCACGCGACGTCGGTCAAGGTGCCGGCCGGCGTCGACGTCGAGCTGATGTTCACCGAAGGCGCGCTGCTGCTCGAGCGCTGGGAGAAGGAGGTGAAGGCCGACGCCCCGACGCGCGCCGCGGTACGCAAGGTGCGCAGGCTGCTCGCCGACACCACGGTCGCTCCCGGAGTCCGGCTGGCCGCGGCCGAGTCGGCCGAGATCCGCCACGCGATCGACGCGTTCCCGCTGCGCGACCTGTGCGGCAGCGACGAGCCGCATCCGTTCTTCGTCGACCGCGAGCGGGCCCTGGTCACCAGCTGGTACGAGTTCTTCCCGCGGTCCGAGGGCGCCCACCGCGCCGAGGACGGCTCCCTCGTCTCCGGCTCCTTCCGTACGGCGGCCGAGCGCCTGCCTGCCGTCGCGGCGATGGGCTTCGACGTGCTCTACCTGCCGCCGATCCATCCGATCGGCGAGGTCAACCGGAAGGGGCCGAACAACGTCGTCCAGGAGCCGGCGGGGCCGCACCCCGCGGACTGGGTCGGCTCGCCGTGGGCGATCGGGTCGCGTCACGGCGGACACGACGCCGTGCATCCTGACCTCGGGACTATCGAGGACTTCGACGCCTTCGTGGCCGACGCCGCCGCGGTCGGCCTGGAAGTGGCCCTCGACTTCGCCCTGCAGGCGGCGCCGGACCACCCGTGGGTCGAGGCGCATCCCGAGTGGTTCACGACGCGCGCGGACGGGTCGATCGCCTACGCCGAGAACCCGCCGAAGAAGTACCAGGACATCTACCCGATCAACTTCGACAACGACTACCCGGGCATCCTCGCCGAGGCCGAGCGCGTGCTGCGCCACTGGATGGCGCACGGCATCCGGATCTTCCGCGTCGACAACCCGCACACCAAGCCGGTGCACTTCTGGGCCGACCTCTTCGCCCGGATCCGCGCCACCGACCCCGACGTGGTCTTCCTCTCCGAGGCGTTCACCGCGCCGCCGATGATGCGGGCGCTGGCCACGGTCGGCTTCCACCAGTCCTACACGTACTTCACCTGGCGCAACACGAAGGCCGAGCTCGAGTCCTACCTGACCGAGGTCTCCCGCGAGACCAGCGCCGCCCTGCGGCCGAGCTTCTGGGTCAACACCCCCGACATCAACCCCTTCTACCTGCAGAGCGGCACGCCGGCGGCGTTCAAGGTGCGCGCGGTGCTGGCCGCGACGGGCTCCCCCAGCTGGGGCGTGTACGCCGGCTACGAGCTGTGCGAGCACCAGCCGCTGCGTCCCGGAGCGGAGGAGTACCTCGACTCCGAGAAGTTCCAGCTCCGGCCCCGCGACTGGGCGGCCGCAGAGGCGTCGGCGCAGACGCTGGCGCCGTACCTGACCCGGCTCAACGCGATCCGCCGGGAGCACCGCGCCCTCCGACAGCTGCGCAACGTGACGATCCACCACACCGACGACGACGCCGTCCTCTGCTTCAGCAAGCACGACCTCGCCGACCCCGCTGGCGGCGACGCGGTGGTCGTCGTGGCCAACCTCGACCCCCACCACACGCGGGAGACGCTGGTGCACCTCGACCTCGACGCCCTCGGCCTCCCTGCCGACCGGGGCTTCGAGGTGACCGACCTGCTGAGCGGCCAGACCTGGACCTGGGGTGGCACCAACTACGTGCGTCTCGACCCCGCGGTGGAGCCCGCCCACGTCCTGCACGTCCACCGGCCGACGGGAGGTGACGCATGAGCACCGCCCTCCACGCCGAGGTCGACGCGCTCGTCTCCGGCCACCACGACGACCCGCACCGGCTGCTCGGCGTCCACGTCACCGACGACGGCGCCGTCGTCCGGGCACTCAAGCCGCTGGCCGCGAGCGTGACGCTGGTGGCGGGCGACCTCCGGGTCCCGCTCGCCCACGTGCATGCGGGGGTCTGGGAGGCGGCGCTCGACGTTCCCGTCGAGGACTACCGGCTCGAGGTGGTGTGGTCCGGCAGCCAGCCGCAGCTGGTCGACGACCCGTGGCGGCACTGGCCGACCGTGGGCGACCTCGACCTGCACCTGGTCGCCGAGGGCCGGCACGAGCGACTCTGGGAGGTGCTCGGCGCGCGACAGGTCACCTCCGGCGGGGCGTCCGGCACAGCGTTCGCGGTCTGGGCGCCCGGCGCCCGCGGCGTGCGCGTCACCGGGGACTTCAACGGCTGGAGCGGCGCGGAGCACCCGATGCGCCGGCTCGGCGGCTCGGGCGTCTGGGAGCTCTTCGTGCCGGGGCTCGAGCCGGGCTTCCGCTACAAGTTCGCGATCCTCGGGCCCGACGGTGAATGGGCCGACAAGGCGGACCCGCTCGCCCGGCGTACCGAGGTGCCGCCGCTGACCGCGTCGGTGGCCTTCGAGTCCGGCCACGTCTGGACCGACGACGCCTGGATGGCCGCGCGCACCGCGCGTCCGGACCGCCAGCCGATGTCGGTCTACGAGGTGCACCTCGGCTCGTGGCGCCGGCATCCCGACGGCAGCTCCTACAGCTACGACGAGCTGGCCGAGCACCTCACGGCGTACGTCCGGGAGCTGGGGTTCACCCACGTCGAGCTGCTGCCGGTCATGGAGCACCCGTTCGGTGGCTCGTGGGGCTACCAGGTCACCTCCTACTACGCGCCGACCGCGCGCTTCGGCGACCCGGACGGCCTCCGTCGGCTCATCGACGCGCTGCACAACGCGGGGGTCGGCGTGATCCTCGACTGGGTGCCGGCGCACTTCCCGAAGGACGCCTTCGCGCTGGCCCGCTTCGACGGGACACCGCTCTACGAGCACCCCGACCCGCGCCGCGGCGAGCACCCCGACTGGGGCACCTACGTCTTCGACTTCGGCCGCCCCGAGGTGCGCAACTTCCTCGTCGCCAACGCCCTCTACTGGCTCCAGGAGTTCCACGCCGACGGCCTCCGGGTCGACGCCGTCGCCTCGATGCTCTACCTCGACTACTCCCGCGAGGACGGGCAGTGGCTGCCCAACGTGCACGGCGGGCGGGAGAACCTCGAGGCCGTGCAGTTCCTCCAGGAGCTCAACGCCACGGTCTACCGCGCGGTGCCGGGCGCCTTCACCGTCGCCGAGGAGTCGACCTCGTGGCCAGGCGTCACGCGCGCCACCGACGCCGGCGGCCTGGGCTTCGGCTTCAAGTGGAACATGGGCTGGATGCACGACACGCTCCAGTACTTCGCGCACGACCCGGTGCACCGCAGCCACCACCACGACGAGCTGACCTTCAGCCTGGTCTACGCCTTCTCGGAGAACTTCGTCCTGCCACTCAGCCACGACGAGGTCGTGCACGGCAAGGGCTCCCTGCTCACGAAGATGCCGGGTGACCCGTGGCGCCGCCGCGCGAACCTCCGCTCCCTCCTCGCCCTGCAGTGGTCCCACCCCGGCAAGCAGCTGCTCTTCATGGGCGGCGAGCTCGCCCAGGAGACCGAGTGGGCCGAGCAGCGCGAGCTGGACTGGTGGCTGCTCGACCGCCCCGAGCACGACGGCGTACGCCGCCTGGTCGCGGACCTCAACGCGACGTACCGCGCCACCCCCGCGCTCTTCGAGGTCGACCACGACCCGGCCGGCTTCACCTGGCTCGAGGCACACGACGCCGAGCGCAACGTGCTCGCGTTCCTGCGCTGGTCCGCCGACGGTCAGCCGCTCGCGGTCGTCGCGAACCTGTCGGCCGTGCCGCTCCACGCGCACCGGGTCGGCCTGCCCGCCGCGGGCACGTGGCGCGAGGTGCTCAACACCGACGCCACGCCGTACGGAGGAAGCGGCGTGGGCAACCTCGGCTCCGTCGAGGCCGCGTCACGGCCCTGGCAGGGCCAGCCGGCGTCGGCCGACGTCGTCGTGCCCCCGCTCGGCGTCGTCTGGCTGACGCCCGTCGCCGCGCCCCTGGACAGTGCATCACCCGACGACGAAGGAGACGTGCGATGAAGGTGCTGGGCATCGTCCTCGCCGGTGGCGAGGGGAAGCGGCTGATGCCGCTGACCGAGGACCGGGCCAAGCCCGCGGTGCCCTTCGCGGGCAGCTACCGGCTGATCGACTTCGCGCTGTCGAACCTGATCAACTCGGGCTTCCTCAAGTGCGCGGTCCTCACCCAGTACAAGTCGCACTCGCTCGACCGCCACATCTCGCTGACCTGGCGGATGTCGAGCATGCTCGGCAACTACGTCACGCCGGTGCCGGCGCAGCAGCGGCGCGGCAAGCAGTGGTACCAGGGCAGCGCCGACGCGATCTACCAGTCGATGAACCTGATCACCGACGAGAACCCGGACATCATC
Source organism: Nocardioides jiangxiensis (assembly GCF_030580915.1). NCBI lineage: Bacteria > Bacillati > Actinomycetota > Actinomycetes > Propionibacteriales > Nocardioidaceae > Nocardioides > Nocardioides jiangxiensis. Next base: position 1,725,234 of record NZ_JAUQTA010000001.1, on the reverse strand, counting down.
GTGGTCTTCGGCGCCGACCACGTCTACCGGATGAACGCCCGCCAGATGGTCGACGCGCACGTCGCCTCCGGTGCAGGAGTGACCGTCGCCGGCATCCGCGTGCCGCGCAGCCAGGCCGACCAGTTCGGCGTGATGACCGTCGCCGGGGACGGCAGCACGATCAGCGAGTTCCTGGAGAAGCCGGCCGACCCGCCCGGTCTGCCCGACTCCCCCGAGGAGGTGCTCGCCTCGATGGGCAACTACGTCTTCACCGCCGACACCCTCATCGAGGCGCTCGAGGCCGACGCGGCCGACCCGACCTCGCGGCACGACATGGGCGGCGACATCGTGCCCGCCCTGGTCGCGAAGGGCCTGGCCGCCGTCTACGACTTCAAGGACAACGAGGTGCCCGGCGCCTCCGACCGCGACCGCGGCTACTGGCGCGACGTCGGCACCATCGACTCCTACCACGAGGCCCACCTGGACCTGGTCTCCGCGGAGCCGATCTTCAACCTCTACAACGACCAGTGGCCGATCTACTCCTACCAGGCACAGCTGCCCGGTCCGAAGTTCGTGCACGGCGCGACGGTCCGCGACTCGATCGTGAGCGCGGGCTCGATCATCTCCGGCGCCACGACCGAGAGCTCTGTCTTCGCGACCAACACCCGGATCGAGGACGGCGCGACGGTGCAGCGGTCGGTCCTGATGGACAACGTCCGCATCGGCAAGGGTGCGATCATCCGCAACGCCATCATCGACAAGAACGTCGTGGTCCCGCCGGGCACCCTCATCGGCATCAACCACGACGACGACCGGCGTCGCGGGTTCCACGTGAGCCCGGGTGGCGTCGTCGTCATCGGAAAGGGGCAGGTCGTATGAGCGACCTCCGCGTGAGCATCCTGACCCGGGAGTTCCCGCCCGACGTCTACGGCGGGGCCGGCGTCCACGTCACCTTCCTCGCCCGCGAGCTCGCGGCGCTCGTCGACGTCGACGTGCAGTGCATGGGCGAGCCACGGCCGGGCGCGACCGCCCACTCCGAGAAGGACGAGCGGCTCGCCGACGCCAACCCGGCGCTGCGTGTGCTCTCGACCGACCTCACCATGACAGCCGCGGTCTCCGGCTCGGACCTGGTCCACTCCCACACCTGGTACGCCGCGATGGCCGGCCACTGGGCGAAGCTGCTCTACGGCGTCCCGCACGTGATCACCGCGCACTCGCTCGAGCCGGACCGGCCGTGGAAGGCGGAGCAGCTCGGCGGCGGCTACGCCCTGTCGTCGTGGGCCGAGCGGACCGCCTACGAGTCGGCCGACGCGATCGTCGCGGTCAGCGCGGCGATGCGCGAGGACGTCCAGCGGGCCTACCCCGCCGTCGACCCCGCCCGGATCCACGTGATCCACAACGGGATCGACGCGGAGCTCTACTTCCCCGACCCCGACCGCGGCGTCCTCGACCGGATCGGCGTCGACCCCGCCCGACCGTACGCCGCGTTCGTCGGCCGGATCACGCGGCAGAAGGGCGTCGCCCACCTGCTCCGTGCCGCGCTGGACTTCGACCCGGAGCTGCAGCTGGTGCTGCTCGCCGGCGCCGCCGACACCCCCGAGCTGGAGGCGGAGACCGACGCGGCCATCGCTGAGCTGCACGCGCGGCGTACCGGCGTCTTCGTGGTCTCTCAGATGCTGCCTCCCGAGGACGTCCGGCAGGTGCTGAGCCATGCCCTCTTCTTCTGCTGCCCGTCGGTCTACGAGCCGCTCGGCATCGTCAACCTGGAGGCCATGGCGTGCGGCGCCGCGGTCGTCGCCAGCCGCGTCGGCGGCATCCCGGACGTCGTCGTCGACGACGAGACGGGCATGCTGGTCGACTACGACGCCGAGGACCCGGACGGCTTCGAGGCAGGCCTGGCCGCCGCAGCGAACCGGCTCGTCGCCGACCCGGCGCTCGCCGCGCGCATGGGCCTCGCCGGGATGAACCGGGCGCGCGACCAGTTCGGCTGGGCCCCGATCGCGGAGCAGACCGCAGCCCTCTACCGCTCGCTCCTCTGACGCCGAGATGGGGCTCGTGCCGGGCACGAGCCCCGTCTCGGCGCTCCCGGCCGGTGTGCAGCGACGTCAGTCGTGCTCGGGGATCACCGGCAGTGAAGCCGTCGGGAGGTCCGGCAGCACCACCTGGAAGTAGTGCCGGGCCGCCTCCGAGGTGCTGACGTCGTGGCCCGCGCGCTCAGAGAGCAGCCAGCGCTGCTCGAGCACCTCGTGGAAGACCTCCGCCTCGTCGCGCTTGCCGCGGAGCTCCGCCGGGATCGCCGACACGATCGGGTTGTAGCAGTCGAGCACCCAGCGGCTCGCCGCCGCGGCCTCGGAGACCGGCTGGCCCGACTCCTGCTCGAGCCAGGCCCGGAAGCTGGCGATGTCGGCCAGCAGCCGCCGGGCCTGCTGGTCCTGCACGTCCAGCCCGGTGCGGCGCAGCAGCAGGCGCCGCCAGCGACCGGGGTCGGCCACGCGCGTGCGGACCCGGACCATGGAGCCGTCCTCGGCGGGGAGCAGCTCGACCTCGTCGACGTCGAACCCGAGCTCCTCGATGCGTCGCATCCGCTCGCCGATGAGGTAGCGCTGCTCGTCCTTGGCGACGACGTCCTCGCGGTTCACCTCGTTCCAGAGCGCGTGGTACCGCTCGCGCACGCTGTCGGCGGTGTCGACCGGGTCGATGTCCTCGGCGAGCAGGCCGCCCGCCTCCAGGTCCATCAGCTCGCCGCCGATCCGCTCGTGGGCGAAGTCGAGGTCCAGGCTCCGCTGCCCCGCCGTCAGCGCCGGGTGGTGCTCCATCGTCTCGGCGTCGACGAGGTAGGCCTCGAGGTCGCCGGCATCGAGCTTGAAGAGCGTGTTGGAGAGCGAGCAGTCACCCCAGAGGTAGCCGGCCAGGTGCAGCCGCACGAGCAGCTCGACCATGCCCCCGATGAGGGCGTCCAGCTGCGGGCCGGCGTGCATCGTGCTCAGCAGGCGCCGGTACGTCGCGGAGTAGCTCAGGAAGCGCGTGACCAGGATCGAGTCCTGGCCGACCCGGTCGAGGCACGCACCCACGACCTCGACCGCCGGGATGCTCACGTCGGCCAGCTCGCGCAGCACCCGGTACTCGCGGCGGACCAGCTCGTCGGGGAGCTCCTTGAGGACGAAGGTGCCCTCCGGGGTCTCGACGAAGCGCACCACGTGCCGATGGATGCCGGCGGTCGGCACCTCCACCAGCCGCTCGTCCTGCCAGCTCTCGAGGGGGTCCTCCCACGGCAGGTCCAGCAGCCCGGCCGCGCCGTCCGCGGGCGGGCTGAAGATGAACCTCACGGCCGGCCCCGCATACCTGCGATACCCGTCATGACGTCCGCAGCCACACGGTCGCGGCGGCGGGAAGGAGACCGTCCGTGAAGCCGTCGACCGAGGCGAGCAGCACCTCGCCGGAGGGGACCTCCACCGGGGAGTCGCCCGTGTTGGTCCACACCTCGACGGCCCCGACCCGGAAGGCGACCACGTCCTCGGAGCGGTGCACCCAGGCGAAGTCCGTCGCCCCCGTGAGGTGGGCCCGGCGGAGGCGCAGCGCGGTGCGGTAGAGGGTCAGTACCGACGCCGGGTCGCCGTCCTGGGCGGCTGCACTGAACCGCTCCCAGCCCTGCGGCTGCGGGAGCCACGGCGCGGCCGTCGCACCCGGCGGGCTGAAGCCGGCCGCCTCTCCGTCACCGCCCCACGGCAGCGGGACGCGGCAGCCGTCTCGGCCGACGTCGCCGTCGGTGCTCATCGCGAAGACCGGGTCCTGGCGCGCCTCGCCGGGGATCTCCTCGACCTCGGGGAGGCCGAGCTCCTCACCCTGGTAGAGGTAGACCGTGCCGGGCAGGGCGAGGACGAAGAGGGTGGCCGCCCGTGCGCGGCGTACGCCGAGGGCGAGGTCGGGCTTCTCGTCGGCCCAGCGGCGGCGGTCCCAGGCCGAGTCGATGTAGTGGTCGGGCTGGCTGCGGGCGTAGCGCGTGACGTGGCGGACGACGTCGTGGTTGGAGAGCACCCAGGTCGTCGTGCCCCCGGCCTCCGCGACCGCCTCCCGGGCGCTGTCGACGACGGGCGCCATGGCCGCCGCCGAGAAGGGCACCCCGAGGAAGTCGAACTGGAAGGCGGTGTGCAGCTCGTCCGGCCGCAGGTACTGCGCGAGCCGCTCGCTGCCCGCGACCCACGCCTCGGCGACGAAGATCCGCGGCGGGTCGTAGGAGTCCGCAACCCGGCGCCACCCGCGGTAGATCTCGTGGACCCCGTCGTTGTCCCACGCCGGGTGGGTGTGGTCGTTGCGCAGCAGGCCCACCGGTCCCTCGGCGTCCGCGAAGCCCTGGTCCTTGACCAGCCCGTGCGCGACGTCCACGCGGAAGCCGTCGACGCCACGGTCGAACCAGAAGCGCAGGATGTCCTCGAACTCGGCGCGGACCTCGCGGTTCTCCCAGTCGAGGTCGGGCTGCTCGGGGGCGAAGAGGTGGAGGTACCACTCACCGGGTGTGCCGTCGGTGTTCGTCGACCGGGTCCAGGCCGGCCCCCCGAAGACGCTCTGCCAGTTGTTCGGCGGGAGCTCACCGGCCTCCCCGCGCCCGGGGCGGAAGATGTAGCGCGCCCGCGCCGCCTCGTCACCGGCCAGCGCCGCACGGAACCAGGCGTGCTGGTCGGAGGTGTGGTTGGGGACGATGTCGAGGATCACCCGCAGCCCGGCAGCATGCGCCTCGGCGATCAGCAGGTCCGCCTCGACGAGCGTGCCGTAGGCCGGCTCGATGTCGCGATAGTCGGCGACGTCGTAGCCCGCATCCGCCTGGGGCGAGGGGTACCAGGGGTTGATCCAGATCGCGTCGACGCCGAGCTCGGCGAGGTACGGGATCTTGCTCCGCAGGCCGGCGATGTCGCCGATGCCGTCACCGTCCCCGTCGGCGAACGAGCGGATGTACACCTGGTAGACGACGGCGTCCGCCCACCACGGGGCCGTGGATCGCAGGGAGGTCGGGACGTCGGGGGACGTCCCGGTCACGGTGGTGTCGTCGTGCAGCAAGGGGATCGCCCTCCAGGTGTCGTGGCGGTGCCGGGCGACAGGTGTGGGGTCGCCCCGCGGGAGTGGGGAAGAGTCCAGGATGCGCTGGTCAGCCCACGGCGAGCGCGTCACGCCGTGGCGGATCGGCGCCGGGGCGCGAGACCGTCACGGCGGCGCAGGCCGCGGCGAAGCCGAGGAGGCTCCGCAGCGCGTCCTCGTCCAGTGCCCGCAGCCGCTTCTCGTGCTCCCGGCCGAGGAGGTCCGCGTCGGAGAGCGCGGCGAGCAGGCCTGCCATGAACGAGTCGCCCGCGCCGATCGTGTCGACGAGGGCGACGTCGGGGACGGGCACCCGCGCGGCGGCACCGACGGTGACGGCGTAGGACCCGTCGGCGCCGTGCGTCACGACCACGAGCGCCGGGCCGAGGGCGAGCCACCGTGCCGCGACAGCGTCGAGGTCCTCGCCCGGGTAGAGCCAGGCGAGGTCCTCGCTGCTGGCCTTGACCACGTCGGCCAGTCCGACGAGCTCCTCGATCCGGGCACGTGCGGAGTCGCGGTCGCCCATCAGCGCGGGCCGGACGTTCGGGTCGTAGGAGACCGTCGCCGACGGGCGCAGCCGACGCACTGCGTCCATCGCGACTGCGGCGCCCGGTGCGAGCAGGGCACCGATCGAGCCGGTGTGCACGAGCCGCGGCGCGCCGACCTCGACGGGCTCGAGAGCCCACTCCAGGTCGAACTCGTAGCTGGCCGCCCCCTCGTCGTCGATGATCGCCGTCGCCGTCGACGTACGCCGGGCCGTGGCGGGAGCGACCAGCGTGACGTCGTTCTCGGCCAGGTGGACCTCGATCATCGCGCCGTAGTCGTCGTCGACGCCGAGCGAGGTGTGCAGTGCCGCCGGTACGTCGAGCCGGCTCAGCCCGACCGCCACGTTGAGCGGGCTGCCGCCCACCCGGGCAACGGTGCGCTGCCCGGGTCGGCGGATCAGGTCGACCAGTGCCTCACCGATGACCAGGACCGGCTCGGGCAGCCGGTTCTCGAGGTGGTCAGGCGGAGAGGCGGACACCGGTCTCCTTGTCGAAGACGTGGACATTGGCGGGGTCGGTGGTGACGTGGAGGACGTCGCCCTTCTGCGTCGAGTCGCGACCCGCGACCCGGACGATGACGTCGTGGGGCGTCCCCTCGGCCTCGCAGGTGCCGTAGACGAACGCGTCCGCGCCCAGCTCCTCGATCACGTTGACCGTGACCGGGATGCCCTCGCCCGCGCCGACGATGCGCCAGCTCTCGGGACGCACACCGACCACCACGTTGCCCTCCATCTGCTTCGCCGCCGTCGGGTCGACGGGGATCGTGTAGCCCCCGACCTTGACCTCCCCGTTGACCGCCACGCCCTCGAGCAGGTTCATCTGCGGGGAGCCGATGAAGCCGGCGACGAAGAGGTTCGCAGGCTTGTCGTAGAGCGCCAGCGGGGTGTCGACCTGCTGGATCACGCCGTCCTTCATCACCGCGACCCGGTCGCCCATGGTCATCGCCTCGACCTGGTCGTGGGTGACGTAGACCGTGGTGACGCCGAGCTCGCGCTGGAGCTTGGCGATGTCGGTGCGGGTCTGGACGCGCATCTTCGCGTCGAGGTTGGACAGCGGCTCGTCCATGCAGAAGACCTGCGGCTTGCGGACGATCGCGCGGCCCATCGCCACACGCTGGCGCTGGCCGCCGGAGAGCGCCTTCGGCTTGCGGTCGAGGTACTCGGTCAGGCCGAGCATCTTCGCGGCCTCGGCCACGCGCCTCTCGCGCTCCTCCTTCGGCACCTTCGCCATCTTCAGCGCGAAGCCCATGTTGTCGGCCACCGTCATGTGCGGGTAGAGCGCGTAGGACTGGAAGACCATCGCGATGTCGCGGTCCTTCGGCGCCATCGTGGTGACGTCGCGGTCGCCGATGTGGATCGTGCCGGCGTTGACCTCCTCCAGGCCCGCGAGCATCCGCAGGGTCGTGGACTTGCCGCAGCCCGACGGGCCGACGAGCACCATGAACTCGCCGTCCTCGATGTCCAGGTCGATGCCGGGCACCGCCGGCGAGTCCGACCCGGGGTACCAGCGCTGGGTGCCGCTGAAAGTCACTCGTGCCATGAGAAATCGTCTCCTTCGAGGGGGTACGGGTCAGCCCTTGACGCCGCCGGCCGTCAGGCCGTCGACGATCCGCCGCTGGAAGGCGAGGACCATGAGGATGAGGGGGATGGTCACGACCGTGCCGGCCGCCATCACGGCGGTGTACGGCTCGACGTGCGGCTTGCTGCCCGTGAAGCTGGCGATCGCCACCGTGACCGGCTGGGTGCTGTCGTTGCTCAGCTGGCTCGCGATCAGGAACTCGTTCCATGCCGCGATGAAGGCGAGGATCGCGGTGGTCACGACGCCGGGTGCGGCCAGCGGGAGCATGATCTTGGTGAACGCCTGGCGCTTGGTCGCGCCGTCGATGCGCGCGGCTTCCTCGAGCTCCCACGGCATCTCCCGGAAGAACGCCGTCAGCGTGTAGATCGTCAGCGGCAGGACGAAGGAGATGTCGGGGATGATCATCGCCTGGTAGCTGCCGTACCAGCCGATGTTGCGGAAGAGCTGGAAGAGCGGGGTCACCAGTGCGACGCCGGGGAACATCGACGCGGCGAGGATCACCGCGAGGATCGCGTTCTTGGCCGGGAAGCGGAGACGCGCCATCGCGTACGCCGTGAAGATGCCGACCACCAGGCCGATGGCCGTGGTGACCACACCGATCAGCACGCTGTTGAGCAGCGAGCGCCCGAAGTGGTTGCGGCTGGTGTCGAAGACCGTCCGGAAGTTGTCCATCGTCACGTGCGTGGGCCACGGCGTCGCGTCGAAGGTGAACTGCAGGTCGCGGAAGGCCGTGACCAGCATCCAGTAGAAGGGCGCGAGTCCCCAGACGACGATGACGGCGACGCCGAGGTAGGTGCGCACGGTGCGCCAGCGGGAGGAGGTCATCATCGCTTGGCCTTCGGCTCGGCCCCGGTGGCGCTGGCCCCGAGGAACTTGATGAACAGGAACGCGACGCCGAAGACGAGCAGGAACGTGAGCGTCGACAGCGCTGCTGCACTGTTGAAGCCGTTCCGGATCTCGTTGATCACCAGGATCGAGAGCGTCGTGGTGTCGTTGCCGTCACCTGCACCACCGCCGGTCATGATCGCGGGCAGGTCGTACATCCGGAGCACGTCGAGCGTGCGGAAGAGCAGCGCGACGACGACAGCCGGCTTGACCAGCGGGACGGTGATCGACCAGAAGCGCTGCCAGGCACTGGCCCCGTCGACCTTCGCCGCCTCGTAGACGTCGTCGGAGATCAGCTGGAGGCCGGCCAGGATCAGCAGCGCCATGAAGGGCGTCGTCTTCCAGACGTCGGAGACGATGATCGCGCTCCGCGCCGCCCACTTGTCGCCGAACCACACGACGTGCGCGCCGAAGAGGTGGTTGGCGATGCCGTCGTAGCTGAAGATGAAGTACCAGAGCTTGGCGGTCACGGCCGTGGGGATCGCCCACGGGATGAGGACCGCGGCGCGCACCAGGCCACGGCCGCGGAACTTGCCGTTCATGATGACGGCGAACCAGAAGCCGAGGACCAGCTCGATCGACACCGTGACCACGGTGAAGAAGAGGGTGATGCCGACGACCTCCCAGAACGACGACCCCGTGCTGCCCGGCGGGCAGGCCACGTCGCCGCAGCGCTGGAGGAGCCAGTGCTTGTAGTTGTCGAGGCCGGCGAACCCGCCCTGGACGAAGGTGCCGTTGGCATCGAGGTGCTGGTCGGCCTGGAACGACATCCAGACGGCGCGGACGACCGGGTACCCGATCACCAGCGCCAGCACCGCGACCGCCGGGGCGACCAGGAGCAGGGCGCGCCTGGTCTCGTGCGGGTCCAGGGAGCTCCCCCGGGCCCGACGACGCGGCAGGCGTCGTCGGGCCGGGGCGCTCGCCGGGGACCCGGATGCGTTGCTGCTCATGGGAGTTCTCCGGGTCTCAGCAGGTCACTGGCCGGACGCGGCCTTGATCGCCGCCGCCATGTCCTTGACCGCCTCGGCAGCGGTCTTGTCGCCCTTGAGCGCGGCGTAGGCGTTGTCCTGGATCGCCTTGGTGACGGCGGGGTAGAACGGGGTGCGCGGGCGCGGCACCGCGTTCTCGATCGAGGTCAGCAGGGTGGGGAGGTAGGGGTACTTCTTCACCAGTGCCGGGTCCTTGTAGACCTCGGCACGGATCGGGGCGAGCGAGCCCTTCTCCATGTACTCCTTCTGGATGTCCGCCGACTCCAGGAACTTCAGGAAGTCGATCGCAGTCGCCTTGTGGTCGGAGTAGGCGCTGATCGCGGCGTTGTGGCCGCCCAGGGTCGAGGCACCCACGCCGTCGAGGCCGGGAAGCGGCGCGACGTCGAACTTGCCCTTCACCTTGGAGCTGGCCTCGGAGGCGGCCAGGCCGTAGACGTAGGGCCAGTTGCGCAGGAAGAGCAGCTTGCCGGACTCGAACGCGGTGCGGCCCTCCTCCTCGGAGTAGGTGATCGCCGACTTCGGGATGTCGCCGCTCTTGAATCCGTCGACGAGGACCTGGAGGCCCTTGGCCGCCTCGGGGCTGTCGACCGTGGGGGTCTTGCCGTCCTCGGCCATGATCGCGCCACCGGCTCCGTTGATCGCCTCGGAGGCGTTGACGGTGAGGCCCTCGTACTTGTTGAACTGGCCGGCGTAGCAGTCGATGTGCGCCTTCCTGGCGATGGCGCAGTCGTCGAAGAGCTCCTTCCAGGTCTTCGGCGGCGTCTTCACCAGGTCGGAGCGGTAGTAGAGCATGCCGCCGTCACTGGTCTGCGGAGCGGCGTACTGCACGCCGTTGTACTGCGCACCCTCGACGGCGGAGTCGAGCAGGCCGTCGGTGTCGATGGCCATGTCGCCCTTGAGGGGCTGGAGGTAGCCCTTCGCCGCGAACTCCGAGGTCCAGACCAGGTCCACCGACACGACGTCGTACTCGGGGTTCTTGGCATCGAAGTTGCGGACCAGGTCGTCGTGCTGCTGGTCGGCCTCGTCGGTCTGCTCCTTGAGGGTGACCTTCTCGTCCGGGTGGAGCTTGTTCCACTGGTCGATGATCGCGTGGGTCGCGTTGTCGTTGACCTTGCCCTGCACGTACGTGATCGGACCGCGGTCCTTCAGGTGTGCGGCGAACGCGTCGTTGGACGTGGATCCGTTGCCGCCGCCACAGGCGGAGAGGGGAAGCGCGATGGTGCTGAGCGCAGCGATGGAGGCTGCAATGCGGGCGTGACGCATGGGGACTTCCTTTGTGTGCGGGTCGATCAGGAACGACGGAGCCAGGCGGCGCTGTCGGGAGCCAGGGAGCCGTCGGCGGCTCCGGGCGAGGAGGCGAGGAGGACCTCGCCGGCGGGCAGCGTGACCGGGATGGAGCCGGTGTTGAGCCAGACCTCGACGTCGCCGTGCCGGAACGCGGCGACGTCGTCGGACGTGTGCACCCACGCGAAGCCGGTGACTCCGGCCAGGTGGGCCCGCCGCAAGCGGAGTGCGCGGCGGTACAGGTGGAGCACGGAGGCCGGGTCGGCCTCCTGGTCGGTGGCGCTGTAGGCGGACCAGCCCTCCGGCTGCGGGAGCCACGGGGTCGCGGTCGTGCCGGCAGGACTGAAGCCGGCGGCGGCCCCGTCGCCGCCCCAGGGGATCGGGATGCGGCAGCCGTCGCGGCCGACGTCGCCGTTGTCGGACTGCCGGAAGGTCGGGTCCTGGCGCGCCTCGGCCGGGACGTCCTCGACCTCGGGGAGGCCGAGCTCCTCTCCCTGGTAGACGTAGACCGTGCCGGGCAGGCCCAGGATGAAGAGTGCGGCCGCCCGTGCCCGGCGTACGCCGAGGTCCAGGTCGGCCTTCTCGTCGGCCCAGCGGAGGCGGTCCCACGAGGACTCCACCATGGAGTCCGGCTGGCTGCGGGCGTAGCGCGTGACGTGGCGGACGACGTCGTGGTTGGAGAGCACCCACGTGCTCGTCCCGCCGGCCAGGGCGGACGCGGCGCGCGCGTCGTCGACGACCTCCTTCATGTAGCCCGCGTCGAACGGGGCACGCAGGAAGTCGAACTGGAAGGCGGTGTGCAGCTCGTCGGGGCGGAGGTAGCGGGCCAGCCGCTCGTTGCTCTGCACCCAGGCCTCGGCGACGAAGACGCGCGGCGGGTCGTAGGAGTCGGCGATGCGGCGCCAGTCGCGGTAGATGTCGTGGACGCCCTCGCGGTCGAAGCCCGGGTGCTCATAGGCGTGCGGGGCGGACGGGTCGTGGTCGCCGGCGTCGGGCAGGCCCTCCTCCTTCACCAGCGCGTGCGCCACGTCGATGCGGAAGCCGTCGACGCCACGGTCGAACCAGAAGCGCAGGATGTCCTCGAACTCGGCACGGACCTCGGGGTTCTCCCAGTTCAGGTCGGGCTGCTCGGGGGCGAAGAAGTGGAGGTACCAGTCGCCCGGCGCGCCATCCGCATCCGTCGTACGCCGCCAGGCGGGACCGCCGAAGATGCTCTCCCAGTTGTTGGGCGGGAGCTCGCCGGCCTCCCCGCGCCCGGGGCGGAAGATGTAGCGCGCCCGCGCCGCCTCGTCACCGGCCAGCGCCGCACGGAACCAGGCGTGCTGGTCGGAGGTGTGGTTGGGGACGATGTCGAGGATCACCCGCAGCCCGGCAGCATGCGCCTCGGCGATCAGCAGGTCCGCCTCGACGAGCGTGCCGTAGGCCGGCTCGATGTCGCGATAGTCGGCGACGTCGTAGCCCGCATCCGCCTGGGGCGAGGGGTACCAGGGGTTGATCCAGATCGCGTCGACGCCGAGCTCGGCGAGGTACGGGATCTTGCTCCGCAGGCCGGCGATGTCGCCGATGCCGTCACCATCCCCGTCGGCGAACGAGCGGATGTACACCTGGTAGACGACGGCGTCGGCCCACCACGGGCCGTGCTCGGGGGCCACGTCGTCAGGCCCCGTGAGGGTCACAGGGGCGGTGGTCGTGGACTGCAGCAAGGGGATCGCCCTTCCTCGGAAAGACCGTGATCACGGTCACGTAAACGTTTGCGTTAGATCGTGACGGGAGCCACACTGGGCTGTCAAGGACCCACCCAGCAGTAACCGGAAGCAGCAACGCCCAAACTCGCGGCAGGAGGCGTCTAGATTGAGGCGCGTGGTGGAGCGTTCCGAGATCAACATGGCCGACGTCGCGCGTCGGGCCGGGGTCTCGGTGGCAACGGTGTCGCGTGCCATGCGCGGGCTGCCCGGCGTCGGCGAGGCCACCCGCGCGCGGATCCTGGCGATCGCCGACGAGCTCGCCTACGTCATCTCGCCGGAGGCGTCACGCCTCTCGAGCGGCCAGACCGGTCGCGTCGGGGTCGTCGTACCCGCCACGGAGAAGTGGTTCTACGGCGAGATGCTCGCGGCGATCGAGCGTCGACTGCGGGCTGCCGACCTCGACGTCCTGCTCTACCAGGTCAGCGACACCGAGGTCCGGCGCCGCTTCTTCCAGGACCTCCCCACGCGACGCAAGGTCGACGGCGTCGTGCTCATCGCGCTTCCGCTTCCCCAGGAGGAGGTCGACCGCCTCGACCTCCTCGGCGTCGAGGTGGTCGTCGCGGGTGGCCGCATCCGGGACTTCGCCCACGTCGAGGTCGACGACAGGGCCATCGCGATGACGGCGGTCGAGCACCTGGTGGGCCTCGGCCACCGACGGATCGCGATGATCCGCGCGACGATCTACGGCGACGAGCACTGGGCCCCCGACACCCTCCGGCTCGAGGGCTTCCACCAGGGCCTCGAGGCTGCCGGCCTGCCGCTGCGCGACGACTACGTCATCTCCGTCCCCTTCGCGCCCACGGCGGGCGCAGCCGGCACCCAGCGGCTGCTCGCGCTCGACGAGCCGCCGACGGCCATCCTCTGCTTCTCCGACGAGATCGCGTTCGGCGCCCTCCAGGGAGCACGGGCCGCCGGCCTGTCCGTCCCAGGCGACGTGTCGATCGTCGGCATCGACGACCACCCGCTGGCCGAGGTCATGGGCCTGACCACCGTGCGCCAGGACGTCGCCGGCCAGGGCGAGCGGGCCGCCGACATGATCCTGCGCCGCCTGTCGCACACGGCGGTCGAGGACCACGTCGAGCCGCACGAGCTCGTCATCCGGACGTCGACCGGTCCTCCGCGCACACCGTGACACTTTTGTACTTGAAGTGCCCGAAGTAGGTTGCCAGAGGACAAATGTAGGGCTACCGTCGATGTCCTGACCTCGAAGGAGCGCTTCATGACCGGCCCCGACCCGACCGCACCGCCGACCCATCCCGTCCTGCAGCAGGTGCTCGCGCGCCTGACCGCACGCAGCAGCGAGGGGCGGCGTACCTATCTGGAGCGGATCCGGGCGGCGGCGATCATCGGTCCGGCGCGCGGGCAGCTCGCGTGCGCGAACCTCGCCCACGGCTTCGCCGCCGCCCTCCCCGACGACAAGACGGCGCTGCGCAAGAGCCGCAAGCCCAACCTCGCCATCGTGTCGGCGTACAACGACATGCTCTCGGCCCACCAGCCCTTCGAGACCTACCCCGCCCAGCTCAAGGCCGCAGCCGCCCGGGCGGGCGCGATCGCCCAGTTCGCCGGCGGCGTCCCCGCCATGTGCGACGGCATCACCCAGGGCCGCGACGGCATGCAGCTCTCCCTCTTCAGCCGCGACGTGATCGCCATGTCGGCGGCGATCGCGCTCTCGCACGACATGTTCGACGGCGCGCTCATGCTCGGCGTCTGCGACAAGATCGTCCCGGGCCTGCTGATCGGCTCGCTCTCCTTCGGCCAGCTGCCCACCGTCTTCGTGCCGGCAGGCCCGATGACCTCGGGCATCCCCAACGGCGAGAAGTCGCGGGTCCGCCAGCTCTTCGCCGAGGGCAAGGTCGGCCGCGAGGAGCTGCTCGAGGCCGAGGCGGCGTCGTACCACTCGGCCGGTACGTGCACCTTCTACGGCACCGCCAACTCCAACCAGCTGCTCATGGAGGTGCTCGGCCTGCACCTGCCGGGCGCGAGCTTCGTCAACCCCGGCACGCCGCTGCGCGCCGCCCTCACCGACGCCGCCGCCGAGCGTGCCGCAGCGATCACCTGGGCCGGTGAGGAGTTCACGCCGATCGGCGAGGTCGTCGACGAGAAGGCCGTCCTCAACGCCTGCATCGCGCTGCTCGCGACGGGCGGCTCCACCAACCACACGATGCACCTGGTGGCGATCGCGGCCGCGGCCGGCATCACGCTGACCTGGGACGACCTCTCCGACCTCTCGGCGGTCGTACCGCTGCTGACCCGGATCTACCCCAACGGCTCGGCCGACGTGAACCACTTCCAGGCCGCCGGCGGCCTGGCGTTCACGATCCGCACGCTGCTCGACCACGGCCTGCTCTTCGAGGACGTGCTCACCGTCGCCGGCCCGGGCCTGCGCCGCTACACCCAGGAGCCGCGCCTGCGCGACGGCGAGCTGGAGTGGGTCGACGGCCCGACCACGAGTCTCGACACCGACGTGCTCCGCCCGGCCGATGCGCCGTTCGCGGCCGACGGCGGCCTGCGCATCCTGCGCGGCAACCTCGGTACGAGCGTCATCAAGACCTCCGCCGTCGCTCCGGAGCACCGGGTCGTCACTGCGCCGGCCCGGGTCTTCGACGACCAGTCCGAGCTGCTCGAGGCCTTCCAGTCCGGCCAGCTCCACGACGACGTCGTCGCGGTTGTCCGGTACCAGGGGCCGCGCGCCAACGGCATGCCCGAGCTGCACAAGCTGACCCCCGTCCTCAGCTCCCTGCAGGACAAGGGGCACCGCGTCGCCATCGTCACCGACGGCCGCATGTCCGGTGCCTCGGGCAAGGTGGCCGCCGCGATCCACATGACCCCCGAGGCCGCCGACGGCGGGCCGATCGCCCTCGTCCGCGACGGCGACCTGGTCACCGTCGACGGCGAGACCGGCACCGTGACCTGGCACGTCGACCCCGCCGAGCTGGCCCTCCGCGAGCCTGCCGGTCGTCCGCTCTCCGACGCGGAGTGGGTCGGCACGGGCCGTGACCTGTTCAGCATGTTCCGCCACCATGTGGGAACGGCGGACACTGGTGCCAGCGTCTTCGCCGTCCCCGCTCCCGTCCTTCCCGCCCACGCCACCCGCACCGCCAGCCTCGTCGAGGAGACCGCATGACCACCTCCCTGCTCGACCGCGTGCCGGTCGTCCCCGTCGTCGTGGTCGAGGACCTCGCGCACGCCGTCCCGCTGGCCCGGGCCCTCGCCCGTGGCGGCCTGCCGGTCGTGGAGCTGACCCTGCGGACGCCGGTCGCCCTCGACGCCGTCCGGGCGATCGCCGAGGAGGTGCCCGAGGTGCTGATCGGCGCCGGCACCATCGTCGAGCCCAAGCAGGCCGCGCTCGCGGTCGAGGCCGGCGCCGGCTTCCTCGTCTCGCCCGGCAGCACCCCGCCGCTCCTCGACGCGATGAACGAGACGGGCGTGCCGTTCCTCCCGGGCGTCGCCACGGTCAGCGAGGTGCTGGCGGCCTACGAGCGCGGCCTGACCGAGCTCAAGTTCTTCCCGGCCGAGGCGGCCGGCGGAGCGGCGTACCTGAAGTCGATCGGGGGGCCGCTCCCCCAGGTGCGCTTCTGCCCGACCGGTGGCATCACCCCGGCGTCCGCTCCCGACTACCTCGCGCTGCCGAACGTCGGGTGCGTCGGCGGCTCGTGGCTCACGCCCGCCGCCGCGCTCGCAGCCGCCGACTGGGACGCGATCGAGGACCTCGCCCGCGCGGCCTCCCTCCTCGGAGCTCAGCAGTGACCCTCGCGATCGGCGTCGACATCGGGGGCACCAAGGTCGCCGCCGGGGTCATCGACACCAGCACCGGCACGATCATCGACCGGCTGCGCCAGCCGACGCCCGCCCACGACGGCGACGCGATGGCGCAGGCCGTGACCGACGTGGTGCGTGACCTGGCCGGGCGCCACCCGGTGGTCGCGGTCGGCCTCGGCGTGCCGGGCTTCGTCAACCGGACGCGCGACGACATCCTGACCGCGCCCAACCTGGCGCTCCCGTCGCGGCCGCTGGCTGCCCTCGTCCGCGAGGGCACCGGCCTCCCCACCACGCTCGAGAACGACGCCAACGCCGCCACCTGGGCGGAGTACCGCTTCGGCGCGGCGACCGGCTACGACGACGTCCTCATGATCACCGCCGGGACCGGGATCGGCGGTGGCGCGGTCCTCGGCGGGCAGCTCCACCGAGGTGGCGCCGGCACGGCACTGGAGGTCGGCCACCTGCGGGTCGTGCCCGACGGACTCCCGTGTGGCTGCGGCAAGCGCGGCTGCTGGGAGAGCTACGGCTCCGGCTCGGCGATGACCAGGAGTGCCCGCGCCCTCGTCGCCGCCGGCGCTCCCGGCTCGGAGGCGCTCGCGGCACGGGCCGGAGGCGACGCCGGCAGGCTCGACGGGTCGATGGTGACCGAGGCGGCTCTGGCCGGCGACCCCCTGTCGCGTCGCGTGCTCGCCGAGGCGGGAGCCTGGCTGGGTGCCGGCATCGCGAGCCTGGTCGCCGTCCTCGACCCGTCGGTGATCGTCGTCGGTGGCGGTCTCGGCGATGCCGGCGTCCTCGTGCTCGACCCCCTGTGCGAGGCCTACGCCGACCTGGTCAGCCCCCGCGGCCCTGCCCCCGTGCCCCCGGTGGTCGCCGCCTCGCTGGGCAACGACGCCGGGATGGTCGGCGCGGCCGACCTCGCGGCGCGCGAGGTCGGCGCCCTGATCTCCTGAGGCGTCCGGCCCGCGCTCCGGGTCAGCCCTGGAGCGCGGCGCCCACGACCTCGCGCGCCTCGGCCTGGACCTGCGCCAGGTGCTCGGGCCCGCGGAACGACTCCGCGTAGATCTTGTAGACGTCCTCGGTGCCCGACGGGCGCGCCGCGAACCAGGCGGACTCGGTGGTCACCTTGAGCCCGCCGATCGCGGCGCCGTTGCCCGGCGCAGCGGTCAGCTTGGCGGTGATCGGCTCACCCGCGAGCTCGGTGGCCGCGACATCGGTGGGGGCGAGCGCTGCCAGACGGGCCTTCTGCGTGCGGTCGGCAGGGGCGTCGATCCGCGCGTACGCCGGAGTGCCGTGTCGTGCGGTCAGGTCCGCGTACAGCTGGCTGGGGGTCCGGCCGGTGACCGCGAGGATCTCGCTGCCCAGCAGCGCGAGCAGGATGCCGTCCTTGTCCGTGGTCCAGGTGGTGCCGTCCGTGCGCAGGAACGACGCGCCGGCGGACTCCTCGCCGCCGAAGCCGAACGAACCGTCGACGAGCCCCGGCACGAACCACTTGAAGCCGACCGGCACCTCGACGAGCGGAGCACCGACATCGGCCGCCACGCGGTCGATCATCGACGACGAGACGAGGGTCTTGCCGATCCGCGCAGTATCCGGCCAGTGCGGACGCGCACCGCCGAAGAGGTAGCCGATCGCCACCGCGAGGTAGTGGTTGGGGTTCATCAGGCCGGCGTCCGGGGTGACGATGCCGTGCCGGTCTGCGTCGGCGTCGTTGCCGGTCGCGATGTCGTAGGCGGCCCGCTGCTGGACCAGGCTCGCCATCGCGTGCGGGGAGGAGCAGTCCATGCGGATCTTGCCGTCCCAGTCGAGGGTCATGAACCGCCACGTCGGGTCGACCACGGGGTTGACCACCGTGAGGTCGAGGCGGTGGCGCTCCGCGATCGCGGCCCAGTAGTCCACGCTCGCGCCGCCCAGCGGGTCGGCACCGATGCGGACCCCAGCGGACCGGACGGCATCGAGGTCGAGCACCGACGGCAGGTCGTCGACGTACGCCGCGAGGAAGTCGTAGCTGCCGGCGCGCGCCCTCGCGGCGGCACAGGGCACACGGCGTACGCCGGAGAGGCCGGCCTCCATCAGCTCGTTGGCGCGGGCGGCGATCACCGACGTCGCGTCGGTGTCGGCCGGGCCGCCGTGGGGCGGGTTGTACTTGAACCCGCCGTCAGCCGGCGGGTTGTGCGACGGCGTGACGACGATGCCGTCGGCCAGGCCGGGGCCCGAGGTCCGGCCCGCGTTGGCACGGAGGATGGCGTGCGAGAGCGCCGGCGTGGGCGTGTACCCGTCGCGCGCGTCGACCAGGACGGTGACGTCGTTGGCGACGAGGACCTCGAGCGCGGTCACCCAGGCGGGGTCCGAGAGCGCGTGCGTGTCACGACCGAGGAAGAGGGGGCCGTCGTAGCCACGGGACGCCCGGTACTCGCAGATCGCCTGGGTGGTGGCGGCGATGTGCCACTCGTTGAAGGACGCCTTGGACGACGACCCCCGGTGACCGCTGGTGCCGAAGACGACGCGCTGGTCGGGGTCGGCCGGGTCGGGGACCACGCTGAAGTAGTCCGTGACGAGGCGCGGGACGTCGACGAGGTCGGCGTTCTCGGCAGGGAGCCCTGCTCTGTCCATGGAGGTTGCTTCGCTTTC
This sequence comes from Nocardioides jiangxiensis, assembly GCF_030580915.1. Lineage (NCBI taxonomy): Bacteria > Bacillati > Actinomycetota > Actinomycetes > Propionibacteriales > Nocardioidaceae > Nocardioides > Nocardioides jiangxiensis. The sequence goes on along the minus strand of NZ_JAUQTA010000001.1, from coordinate 1,706,775 downwards.
TGCGGAGGGGCACCGCGGGCACGACGCCCGTGGGCAAACGGTAGCCATCCAGTTTTGGCCAGATCAAGACGTAAGTGGGCTTGTAACTGCACAAAAGGTGTCCTAGTGTCGGCGTGACCACTGCCACCTTCCTCACTGGAGAACCTCCATGGGCAGCCAGACCCCGGCCCCCTGCGACATCGTCGTCTTCGGCGGCACCGGCGACCTCGCGCTCCGCAAGCTCCTCCCGGCGCTGTACCACCAGTTCCAGGACGGGCACCTCGCCCCGGGCACGGCGGTCATCGCGTGCTCGCGGGCCGGGCTCGACGACGCGGGCTACCGCGCGAAGGTGGCCGGGGACCTCCCCGCCTTCCTGGGCCACGCCGTCTCCGACGCCGCGCTCGCCGCGTTCGTCGACGGCCTGCAGCACGTCAGCCTCGACGTCGGCTGCGACGACGAGTGGCAGCCGCTCGTCGAGCGGATCGCGCGCGAGGGCGTCGACCCCGACCGGGTCCGCGTCTACTACCTGGCGTGTGCGCCCTCCCTCTTCGGCACCATCGCCGCCGCGCTCGACCGCCACGGCCTCATCAACGAGCACTCACGCGTCGTGCTCGAGAAGCCGATCGGCCGCGACCTCGCATCCGCCCGTGAGATCAACGACGCCGTGGGCGCCGTCTTCGAGGAGTCGCAGATCTTCCGCATCGACCACTACCTCGGCAAGGAGTCGGTCCAGAACCTGCTGGTCACCCGGTTCGCCAACTCGATCTTCGAGCCGATCTGGAACAGCGGTGCCATCGACCACGTGCAGATCACCGTCGCGGAGTCCCTCGGCGTGGGCACGCGAGGCGGCTACTACGACGGCTCGGGCGCCCTGCGCGACATGGTGCAGAACCACCTGCTCCAGCTGCTCTGCCTGGTCGCGATGGAGCCCCCGACGACCGTCGACCGCGAGACGGTGCGCGACGAGAAGCTCAAGGTGCTGCGGGCGCTCAAGCCGATCGGGCCCGCCGACGTCCCGCAGGTGACCGTCGCCGGGCAGTACACCGCCGGCCTGGTCGACGGCGCAGCCGTGCCGTCGTACGCCGAGGACAGCAGCTGCCCGGGCAGCGGCACCGAGACCTTCGCCGCGCTCCGTGTCGAGGTGCAGAACTGGCGGTGGGCCGGCGTCCCCTTCTACCTGCGGACCGGCAAGCGCATGCCCGAGCGCTACTCCGAGATCGTCATCCAGTTCAAGGCAGTGCCGCACCCGATGTTCCCCCACGCGGAAGGCACCGCCGCAGCCAACCGCCTGGTCATCGGCCTGCAGCCGGACGAGGGCATGAAGCTCCAGCTGACCGCGAAGGAGCCCGGCCCGGGCGGCATCCGGCTGCGCCCGGTGTCGCTGCACCTCGACTACGCCTCCGCGTTCCAGCGGCGTGCCCCCGAGGCCTACGAGCGGCTGCTGATGGACGTCGTGCGCGGCAACCCGACGCTCTTCATGCGCCGCGACGAGGTCGAGACCGCATGGGCGTGGGCCGAGCCGATCCTCGAGGCGTGGGAGGCCGTGGGCAGCCGGGTCCGCCCGTACCCGGCCGGCACCCCGGGACCGGTCGCGGCCGCGACGCTCATCGAGCGCGACGGCCGCAGCTGGCACGAACGCGACCGCTGACCCTGCCGCGCACCACCCACCATCCCGAGGACCCCGCCATGCCGCTCACTCCCGCCCACGCCGCACCCGATCGCAACCTCGCCCTCGAGCTGGTCCGGGTGACCGAGGCGGCCGCCATCGCCGCAGGTCGCTGGGTGGGCCGCGGCGACAAGAACGGCGCCGACGGCCTCGCCGTCAACGCGATGCGCGCGATGCTCGCGAGCGTCGACATGGACGGCACCGTCATCATCGGCGAGGGCGAGAAGGACGACGCCCCGATGCTCTTCAACGGCGAACACGTCGGCACCGGCCACGGCCCCGCCTGCGACGTCGCGGTGGACCCCGTCGACGGCACCACGCTGACCGCCAAGGGCATGAACAACGCCGTCGCGGTCCTCGCCGTCGCCCCGCGCGGCGCGATGTTCGACCCCTCGGCCGTCTTCTACATGGAGAAGCTGGTCACCGGCCCCGAGGCCGCCGGCGTCGTCGACATCCGGCTCTCCGCGACCGAGAACGTACGCCGCGTCGCCGCCGCCAAGCAGATGGCCGTCGAGGACATCACCGTGGTGATCCTCGACCGGCCGCGGCACGCGGCGCTGGCCGACGAGATCCGGGCCGCGGGTGCGCGCATCAAGTTCATCTCCGACGGCGACGTTGCCGGCGCGATCATGGCCGCGCGTCCCGACACCGGCGTCGACCTGATGCTCGGCATCGGCGGCACCCCGGAGGGCATCATCACGGCCTGTGCGATGAAGTGCCTGGGCGGCACGATCCAGGGGCGCCTGTGGCCGGCCGACGACGAGGAGCGTCAGCGCGCCCTCGACGCCGGTCACGACCTGGATCCCGACACCGTGCTCCACACCGACGACCTCGTCGCTGGCGACGACTGCTTCTTCGCCGCCACCGGGATCACCGACGGCGAGCTGATGAAGGGGGTCCGCTACCGCCACGGCGGAGCCGCGACCGACTCCCTGGTCATGCGCTCCCGCTCGGGGACCATCCGCCGGATCACCTCCGAGTACCGGACCGCCCCCGTTTCCCCCGCGCCCTGAACCCGGCCACGATGACGCCGTGACCGCGACGACGTCCGACCTGACCGCCGCCCGCTCTCGCGGAGCGGTGATGGTGGCGTTCTTCCTCAACGGCTTCGCCTTCGCGTCGTGGGCCTCGCGCATCCCTGACACCCGCTCCGCGCTCGGCCTCGGCAACGGCGAGCTGGGCCTGCTGCTGCTCTCGATCGCGGTCGGCTCCGTGCTGACGCTGCCCAGCAGCGGAGCGCTGATCACCCGGTGGGGTGCGGCGGCGGTCCTGCGGTGCGGCGTGACCATCGGTCTGGTGGGCCTGACCACTGCCGCCTGCGCGGTGGACGTCCTCGCCAGCGTCCCCCTCACCGTGGTCGGCCTGATGGCCTACGGGCTGGGCAGCGGCAGCTGGGACGTCGCCATGAACGTCGAGGCGGCCGCTGTCGAGCACCGGCTGGCCCGCGCGATCATGCCCCGCTTCCACGCCGGGTTCAGCCTGGGGACCGTCGCCGGAGCCGGGGCCGGAGCGGCCGCGACCGCCCTCGGCGTACCGGTGGCGTGGCACCTCGGGCTCACGGCTCTCGTCGGACTGGTCCTCGTCCTGCTCACCGTCGACCGCTTCCTGCCCCGCGCGGTCGAGGCGGCGGAGACCGCCTCGACCGCCTCCACGCTGGCTGCCTGGCGGGAACCCCGCACCCTGCTGATCGGCCTGATGATCTTCGCCTGTGGGATCTCGGAGGGCAGCGCCAACGACTGGCTCGCCCTCGGCCTCATCGACGGGTACGCCGCACCGCACTGGCTCGGCGTCGCCGGCTTCGGCCTCTTCGTGGCCTGCATGACCGTCACCCGGGTGCTCGGCACCGTGCTCCTCGACCGCTTCGGGCGCGTGGCCGTGCTGACGTGCACGACGGTGCTCGCCGCCATGGGAGTCGCCGTGGTCGGAGCCGGCAGCCATCCCGCCGCCGCGGTGGCCGGGGTCGTGCTCTGGGGCGTCGGGGCCGCGCTCGGGTTCCCGGTCGGCCTGAGCGCGGCGGCGGACGACCCGGCGCGGGCGGCGGCACGGGTCAGCGTCGCGTCGACGATCGCCTACAGCGCCTTCCTCGCCGGCCCGCCGCTGCTGGGCCTGCTCGCCGAGCACGTGGGGCCGCAGCAGGCCCTGCTGGCGGTGGCCGCACTGCTGGCCCCGAGCACTCTGCTGGTCGGCGCGACGCGGCCGCTCGCCGCGGGCCGGGACGCCCGGACGGCCTGACGCGCTGGAGGCCGGCCCTCAGGGGAGCTGGCCACCGCGGGCGGTCACCCACAGCCCGTACCACTCCTCGTGCGACAGCCGCGCGGATCCGTCGACGGCACCGCTGCAGGACGCGATGCGCTCCGGACTGGTCGTGCCGATCACCGGTACGACGCCGGCCGGGTGCTGCTGCAGCCACCAGAGCAGCACCGTCTCCGGGGTCGTGCCTTGGTCCTCCGCGAGCCGGCGCAGGAGGTCCGCGACGGCCTCGTCGCCCGGATCCTGCGGGAGGCCCGTGAAGCGTCCGTTGGCCAGGGCGCCCCAGGCCTGCAGCTCGATGCCCTCGGCACGACAGTGCTCGACGGTGCCGTGCGGAAAGCCGACCTCGGCCGATGCCGGCGTGTTGACCAGGACGGCTCCCTCGAGCCAGGCCCGGCGGTGCAGGCCCATCTCCAGCTGGTTGGCGACCAGACGCGGCCCGGTGTGGCGCTGCAGCGCGGTGATCTGGACGGCGCTCATGTTGGAGACGCCGACGGCGTGGACCACGCCCTCGTCGTGGAGCGCAGTCAGGACTGCACCGATCTCCTCGGGGGGCGTGAGCGGGTCGGGCCGGTGCAGCAGGAGGAGGTCGAGGTGGCCGGTGCCCAGGCGCTCGAGGCTCTCGTGCACCCGGGCCCGGACCGTGTGCGCCCGCAGGTCGTACATCTGGGGGCTGTCGGCCGTGCCCAGCCGGATGCCGCACTTGCTCTGGATCTGGATCCGGTCGCGCAGCCCGGGTGCCTGGGCGAGGACGGCGCCGAAGACCGCCTCGGCGGTGCCGTGCCCGTAGATGTCGGCGTGGTCGAACCGCGTGATGCCCGCGGCGAGTGCCGCCTCGACCGCCGCCTCCGCCCGGGCCCGGTCGGCGGCGTCGAGCGCCTCGCCGTCCCAGCGGCCCAGCCCCATGCAGCCGTAGATCAGACCGCTGCTCATGCGTTCACCCTAGTCGTGCGGTCGTCCACGACGCTGGCGGCCTGTGACCCGGGCCACGACCTCCCGGGCAGAATCGTCGCGTGCGCATCATCGAGGTCACGGGCTCCGTGGCCGACTTCCACGACCGCCAGATCCCCGACGACCTGACCGAGGCGGAGGTCTGGCTCTTCCGGCCCGCACAGCGCTCGCTCGTGCTCGGCAGCTCGCAGGACGAGTCGACTGCGCGCACGGCTGCGGCCGCTGCAGCCGGCGTCAGCGTCGTGCGCCGGCGCAGCGGAGGGGGTGCCGTCTACGTCGACCCGCTCCGCTGCCTCTGGCTCGACGTCGTGCTCCCCCGTTCCGACGCCCGCTGGAGCGAGGACGTCCGGGCGTCGGCGTACTGGCTGGGCGAGGCGTGGATGCGCGCGCTCCGGGCCGCGGACTTCGACGCGTCGCTGTACGAGGGCGGACTGGAGAAGACGACGTGGGGCCGGCTGGTCTGCTTCGCCGCGCTCGGGCCGGGCGAGGTCCTCGTCGAGGGCCGCAAGGCGGTCGGCATCTCGCAGCGACGGACCCGTGCGGGCGCGCGGTTCCAGTGCATCGTCTATGACCACTGGGACCCGTGGGACGTCCTCGACCTCGTCGACCTCGACCCCGACGACCAGCACCGTGCCGCCGCCGAGCTGGCCGACGTCGCCGTCGGGGTGGGCGGCCGGCTCGACGCAGTGCGCGAGGCGATCCTCCAGGAGCTGCTTGGCGGATGACCCATGCGTTGAGAGCATGGGTCCATGGAGATCGACACGATCCGCGCATTCATCGCCGTCGCTGACGGCCGCACCGTCACGGAGGTCGCGGAGCGGTCCCACCGCACGCAGCCGGCGATGTCGCGGGCGCTGTCCCGGCTCGAGCGCGAGGTCGGCACCCAGCTCTTCCAGCGGGTCGGACGCGGCCTGACGCTGACCCCTGCGGGTCGCGAGCTGGTCGGCCATGCCCGCGACATCGTGGACGCCTTCGACCGCGGCGTGCGCGCCGTCGACGACATGGCGCGCCCCGACGGCGGCCTGGTCCCGGTCGCGTTCCTGCACACCCTCGGCACCTGGCTCGTTCCGGAGCTGATCCGCGGCTTCCGCGTCGAGCGCCCCAACGTCCGCTTCGACCTGCGCCAGCACGGCGACGAGGGCCTGGTCAGCGACCTGCTCGACGGCGCCGTCGACCTCGCCATCACCGCCGACCGCCCCGACCACCCGCAGATCCACAGCCGCCGGCTGCTCCTCGAGCCGCTGCGCGTCGTCGTGCCGCCGGACCACCGGCTGGCCCGCCGCCGGGTGATCCGCCTCGAGGAGGTCGCCGACGACACCTTCATCGCGCTGCGACCGGGCTTCAGCCTCCGGGCGATCACCGAGGAGCTCTGCGCGAAGGCCGGCTTCACCCCGCGGATCGGCTTCGAGGGCGAGGAGGTCGAGACCCTCCGCGGCCTCGTCTCCGCCGGCCTCGGCGTCGCGCTCATCCCCGAGCCGCACGTCGGCGTACCTGCCTCGCCCCACCTGCGGGTCAGCAACCTCGCCGCCAGCCGCGAGATCTGCCTGGCCTGGCTCGAGGGCCGCAAGCTGGCCGCGCCGTCGGAGCACTTCCGCGACCACACGCTCGAGCAGGCGAAGAAGATCGCCGCACGGCTCGGGGACTGACCCATGCACTGGAGGCATGGATCCAAGGCCCAGATGTCATTGGACGCATGACATCCGGCCCGGAAGGATGGGTGACACCGCTCACACATCATCGAAGGGCCACCCATGTCCGACATCGATCCCGCCGAGACTCAGGAATGGCGCGACGCTCTCGCCGCCGTCGTCGAGTTCGAGGGTGAGACGCGCACCCAGTTCCTCCTCGAGCAGCTCGTCGAGGAAGCCAACCGCCTCGGTGCCCGTGTCCCGTTCCCCGCGACCACGCCGTACGTCAACACGATCCACACCGACGAGGAAGCCCAGCACCCCGGCGACCTCGACCTCGAGCTGAAGATCCGCTCCGCGATCCGCTGGAACGCGATGATGATGGTGCTCCGCGCCAACAAGGAGTCCACCGAGCTCGGTGGCCACCTGGCCAGCTTCCAGTCCGCCGCGACGCTCTACGAGATCGGCTTCCAGCACTTCTGGCACGGTGCCGCCGACGAGCACGGCGGCGACCTGCTCTACATCCAGGGCCACCTCGCGCCGGGCATCTACTCCCGCGCCTTCCTCGAGGGCCGGCTGACCGCCGAGCAGCTCGACAACTTCCGCCAGGAGACCGGCGGCGACGGCCTGTCGTCGTACCCGCACCCGTGGCTGATGCCGGACTTCTGGCAGTTCCCGACCGTCTCGATGGGCCTCGGCCCGCTCATGGCGATCTACCAGGCCCGCTTCCTCAAGTACCTCCACGCGCGCGGCCTCGCCGACACCGCCGACCGCAAGGTCTGGGCCTTCCTCGGCGACGGCGAGTGCGACGAGCCCGAGTCGCTCGGCGCGATCGCGATGGCGTCGCGCGAGAAGCTCGACAACCTCGTCTTCGTCATCAACTGCAACCTGCAGCGCCTCGACGGCCCCGTCCGCGGAAACGGCAAGATCATCCAGGAGCTGGAGGGCGTCTTCCGCGGCGCCGGCTGGAACGTCCTCAAGGTCATCTGGGGCTCCGGCTGGGACCGCCTCCTGGCCAAGGACCACACCGGTGCCCTCAAGCGCCGCATGATGCAGTGCGTCGACGGCGAGTACCAGAACTTCAAGGCCAAGGACGGCGCCTACGTCCGCGAGCACTTCTTCGGGGTCTCCGAGGAGCTGCGCGCCATGGTCAAGGACATGACCGACGACGAGATCTGGCGCCTCACCCGCGGCGGCCACGACCCGCAGAAGGTGTACGCCGCCTACGCCGCCGCCACCTCCCACGTCGGCAGCCCCACCGTGATCCTGGCCAAGACGGTCAAGGGCTACGGCCTCGGCAAGGCCGGTGAGGCGCAGAACATCGCCCACCAGGCCAAGAAGGTCGCCGAGCCGGCACTGAAGGTCTTCCGCGACCGGTTCCAGATCCCGGTCGCCGACGAGAACCTCCTCGACTACCCCTACGTCACCTTCCCGGAGGGGTCGCCGGAGCACACCTACCTGCACAAGCAGCGCGAGGCCCTCGGTGGCTACCTCCCGGCCCGTCGGCGTACGTCGTCCGCGCTGCAGGTGCCGCCCGCCTCGGCGTTCGCCAAGCAGCTGGCCGGCACCGGCGACCGCGAGGTCTCCACGACGATGGCCTTCGTCCAGATCCTCACCACGCTCCTGCGCGACAAGGAGATCGGGAAGCGGATCGTGCCGATCGTTCCCGACGAGGCGCGCACCTTCGGCATGGAGGGCCTCTTCCGGCAGATCGGCATCTTCAGCCAGGAGGGCCAGCTCTACACGCCGCAGGACGCCGAGCAGGTGATGTTCTACAAGGAGCACCAGGCCGGTCAGATCCTCGAGGAGGGCATCAACGAGGCGGGCGCGATCTCGTCGTGGATCGCGGCGGCCACGTCGTACTCCTCCAACGACGCGCCGATGATCCCCTTCTACATCTACTACTCGATGTTCGGCTTCCAGCGCATCGGCGACCTCGCCTGGGCTGCCGGCGACATGCGGGCACGCGGCTTCCTGCTCGGCGGCACCGCCGGCCGGACCACGCTCAACGGCGAGGGCCTCCAGCACGAGGACGGCCACAGCCACCTGCAGTCGGCGCTCATCCCCAACTGCGTCTCCTACGACCCGACGTACGGCTACGAGCTCGCGGTGATCATCGCCGACGGCCTCAAGCGGATGTACGCCGACCAGGAGGACGTCTTCTACTACCTGACGCTCATGAACGAGAACTACGAGCACCCGGCCATGCCGGAGGGCGTCGAGGAGGGCATCCTCCGCGGCATGTACCCGCTGCGCGAGGCCCCGGCCAAGCGCGGCAAGAAGGCGGCCCAGGTGCAGCTGATGGGCTCCGGCACCATCCTGCGCGAGGTCATCGCCGGCGCCGACCTGCTCCGCGACGACTGGGGCATCGAGGCCGACATCTGGAGCGTCCCGAGCTTCACCGAGCTGCGTCGCGACGGGCTCGAGACCGAGCGCTGGAACACCCTCCACCCCCTCGAGGAGCCGAAGGTGCCCTACGTCGCGCAGGCGCTCGCCGGCCGCAAGGGGCCGGTCATCGCGGCCACCGACTACATGAAGTCGTACGCCGACCAGATCCGCGCCTTCGTGCCCGGCTCGTTCACGGCACTCGGCACCGACGGCTTCGGTCGCTCCGACTTCCGCGTCAACCTGCGACGACACTTCGAGGTAGACCGTCACTTCGTGGCGGTCTCGGCCCTCCAGCGCCTGGCGGACGAGGGCGCGGTCGAGCGCTCGGTCGTCGCCGAGGCGATCACCAAGTACGGCATCGACCCCGACCGGCCCGCGCCGGCTCTCGCCTGAGGAGCGACGACATGGAGATCAAGGTTCCCGACATCGGCGAGTACACCGACGTACCCGTCATCGACGTCCTCGTGAGCGTGGGCGACACCGTCGAGGTGGAGGCCCCGCTCATCACGCTGGAGACCGACAAGGCGACGATGGACATCCCGGCGCCCTCTGCCGGCACCATCACCTCGCTGACCGTCAAGGTCGGCGACACCGTCAGCCAGGGCTCGGTCATCGCCGTCATCGAGGGCGGCGACGCCCCTGCCGAGGCGCCCGCCGCGAAGGAGGAGGCCCCGGCCGCGCCGGCTGCCTCGCCCACCGAGGCCCCGCAGGCCGCCGCTCCCGCACCGTCGGCGGTCGAGCCCGCCGAGACCGCGACACCGGCCCCCACCGCCCCGTCCACGCCGTCCGCGCCGGTCTCCTCCGGCGACTCCGACGGCCTCCGCGCCACCCCGCTGGTACGCCGCCTGGCCCGCGAGCTCGAGGTGGAGCTCTCCGCCGTCAAGGGCACCGGTGTCAGCGGCCGGGTCACGAAGCAGGACCTGCTCGCGCACTACGCCGGCGGCGCGGCCCCCGCGGCTGCGGCGTCGTCCGGCGGCTCGGGCATCCCGCCGATCCCGCCGGTGGACTTCGCGAAGTTCGGTCCGATCCGCACCGTGCCGCTCCCCCGGATCAAGAAGATCTCCGGGCCGTTCCTGCACCGGTCGTGGCTCAACGTCCCGCACGTGACCCACAACGACGAGGCCGACATCACCGACCTCGACGCCTACCGCAAGGAGCTCGACGCGGTCGCGAAGACCGAGGGCTACCGCGTCACGCTGCTGGCGTTCCTGCTCAAGGCCTCCGCGTCGGCGCTGCGGAAGTACCCCGAGCTCAACAGCTCGCTCGCCGGCGACGACCTGGTCTACAAGGACTACATCAACATCGGCGTCGCCGTGGACACCCCCGAGGGCCTCGTCGTCCCGGTCGTGAAGGACGTCGACCGCAAGGGCATCACCGAGCTCTCGCACGACCTGGCCGACCTGTCGTCGCGGGCTCGCGAGGGGAAGCTCGCGGCGACCGACATGCAGGGTGGCACGTTCACGATCTCCAGCCTGGGTGGCATCGGCGGCACGTCGTTCACCCCGATCGTCAACGCTCCCGAGGTCGCGATCCTGGGCGTCGTCCGCTCGAAGATGGCACCGGTCTGGAACGGCACGGAGTTCGAGCCGCGGCTCATGCTCCCGCTGTCGCTCTCCTACGACCACCGGGTCATCGACGGCGCGCTCGCAGCGCGGTTCACCGCGCACCTGGGCACGCTCGTCAGCGACGTCCGCCGCCTGGTCCTCTGACGGTTCGCGACGACCGCACCTTCTTCCCACCAGGGAGGAGGGTGCGGTCGTCGCCTTTCCGCAGGACGCACCTTCCTCCCGGCCAGCGGGAAGCTGCGTTCGTCAGTTGGGCTCCTCCGCGCGGTCCTACACTGCTCGCGTGGGTCCGACGAACGGGCCGGTCGTGCACGACATCGATCGCGCCATGTCGATCATCGAGGAAGGCCGGGTCGAGGAGTCGATCGGGATCCTCTCGGCTGCCCTGCAGGAAGCCACCGCCACCGGGGACCACCGCCGGGCCGCGGTCGCCTCTGCACGACTCGGCTGGATCTCCCAGACCTTCACGGGCAACCGCACCGCTGCCCAGGCCTGGTTCTCGCGGGCGGCTCGGCTGATCGCCGACGAGCCTGCGTGCATCGAGCAGGGTGGGTCGCGCTCGCGGGGCTGGGCTGCGACGTCGACGATCCCGACGAGCTCTTCGCCCGCGCGGAACGTGCGCTGGCCTGCGCACGGGCGTTCGGCGACGTGGACCTGGAGGCGAAGGCGCTCGCCGACGGTGGCCTGGCCCGCGTCCAGGCCGGCCGGATCGCCGAGGGCATGGCCATGCTCGACGAGGCGAACGCCCTCTGGTGCGGACCCGCCGCCAACCGCGGAGCCGCGACCATGGGGGTCTGCTCCTTCTTCACGGCCTGCTACTACGCGGCCGACTTCGAGCGGGCCGGCTGGTGGGTGGACGACCTCCGGCGCGTGGGAATCCTCGGCCAGGGCTCGCTGGGTCCGACCTTCATCACCGGACACTGCGAGAGCGTGCAGGCGACCGCCCTCATCGAGCTCGGGCGGTGGTCGGAGGCCGACGCACTGCTGACGCGCTCGCTCCACACCTTCGAGACCGCGACCGGAGCCGCTGCCTGGCACCCTGCGATCGCACTGGCGGACCTGCGCACCCGGGAGGGCAGGCTGGCGGAGGCGGAGACCCTCCTTCTGGGCAAGGACGCCCACCTCCAGGCCCTGCTCCCCACCGCGCGCCTCCACCTGGCTCGCGGCGATGCCGGTCTCGCCGCCGCCACCGCGCGGCGCGGGCTGCGGCTGGTCGGTGCGGATCGACTGCGCGGCACCGACCTGCTCAGCATCGTCGTGGAGGCGGAGGTCGCCGCCGGCGACCTGCTGGCAGCCGCGGACGCCTGCCGCGAGATGGCCGACCGCGGGCTCGGCCTCGGCGAGCCCGCACTCGCAGCGCGAGCCACCCGCGCCAACGCCCTCGTCCTCGCGGCGGGCGGACAGCCGGCCGACGCGATCAGCCTCGTCGAGAACACCGTCGACGCGCTGGAGGCACGGCTGGCGGTGCAGCGGCTCATGCTCACCCTCGACCTGATCACCCTCCACGAGCGAGCCGGGAACCGGGCGGCTGCCGACGTCGAGGCCCGGCGAGCGAGGTCCATGCTCACGGGTCTCGACATCACCCTCCCGCCGACGGCTCGTTCCCTCCTCGACCGGTACGCCGAGCTGACCGGCGCACCGCCGCCGGAAGCCGCGCGGCTCTACCGAGACGGCGATACGTGGCTGGCCGCCTCCGCGGGGGTCGTCGTGAGGCTGCGGACCACGAAGGGCGTCCGCTACCTGGCAGAGCTGCTCGGAGCGCCCGGTTGCGAGAAGCACGCCCTCGACCTGGTCGACCGTGTCGAGGGCGTGGCGGAGGGCCTCGACCGGCGCCGCCTGGGAAGTGCCGGCGAGGTGGCCGACGTGGCCGCTCGCTCGGCGTACCGGTCACGGGTCGAGGCGCTTCGCACCGCTATCGGCGACGCACTCGCTGCGGGTGAGGACGACCGCGCCGCGACGCTCGAGGACGAGTGTGCCGCGCTGACGACGGAGCTCCTCACCGCCTTCGGCCTCGGTGGGCGCGGGCGCCTCGTCGCCTCGGCGGCCGAGCGCGCCAGGCTCAACGTCACCCGTGCCGTGCGCACGACGATCGAGCGGATCGGCGAGGCCCTCCCGGAAGCAGGCCGCGTCCTCGACCAAAGGATCCGGACCGGCCTCTACTGCGCCTTCGAGCCTGACCCCGGCGACGCCGTCCGGTGGAGCGTTCACTCCTGACTGAACGGATCGCGTGGAAATGAACGCCTTCGGGGTGAGATCACCCGACCCACGGAGGCTGCAATGCAAACCCCCTACCAGGCATCACCCGACGTCCACGTACTGCCGACCAGCCTTCCCGTCGGCGGCAACGGGTTCCTGACCGTCAACGCCTTCCTCCTGAACGCCGCCGAGCCGGTGCTCGTGGACACCGGGATCGGCCAGGACTCCGACGACCTGCTCGCGGCGGTCGATGACGTCGTCGGACTCGACAGGCTCCGCTGGGTCTGGCTGACCCACGACGACGCGGACCACACCGGCTCCATCCGGCGCATCCTGGAGGCGGCACCGCAGGCGACGCTGGTGACCCATGCGATGAGCGCGATGCGGATGGCGACGTGGTGGTCGGTGCCTCTCGAGCGCGTCCACGCGATCCGGCCCGGCGACCGGATCGCGGTCGGGGACCGCACGCTCCGCGCCGTGGCCCCGCCCCTCTACGACAACCCGATGACGGTCGGCTTCCTGGACGAGGCAAGCGGCGGCCTCTTCTGCGTCGACTCCTTCGGCGCACTGATCCCGGAACCCACCCAGGACGCGGAGCAGATCCCGCAGGAGGCACTCGTCGGCGGAATGCTCGCGTGGTCGCTGATGGACTCGCCGTGGTCGACGATGCTCGACCGCGACCGGTTCTCGCCGGTGCTCGACGGCGTCCGGCGCCTCCAGCCGAGCCAGATCTTCTCCGCTCACCTTCCCGTCGCGAGCGGCGCGTCGCTCGGCAGCTTCCTCGACGTCCTGGCGAGTGCCCCCGGCTCCGACCCGATCCCGGCACCGAGCCATGCGGAGTTCAGCGCCATGCTCGAGGGCATGCAGCGCGAGCTCGAGGTGGCGGCGGTCGACGTACGCGTCGAGGCGTAGGAGGCGGAAGGAGTCAGCGGGCGGCGGCCGGACGGCAGGCGTCGCGCTGGGCACCGCAGATCGAGCAGTACCAGTGCAGACCGCCGCACGTGTCACAGAGCGGCCGCTCGAAGTCTGCCGAGTTGCAGGTGTGGTCGGACGCCGGCGGCGCCACGACGGCACCCGAAGCGGGCTCCAGGACGGCCGGCGCGGCCGACATCGTCGACATTGCCGGCGCGGCCGCAACGAGCAGCGGCTCGTCGACCGTCGGCGGCTCCTCGTCGCCGGGCGCTGCGGCCGCCTCCTCCGGCGCCGTGTCGTCCACAGACGGGTCACCCAGGCCCGCCTGCTCCATGCGCTCGATCTTGTGGTGCCGCTCGCAGGTGAGGTCGTGCTCCTCGAGCTGGTCGAGCGGGACCATCACGAAGCACTCGGGGCAGACCTGGGCGCGCGGCGGCTCGTGCAGCGTGCCGGGCGTCCGGGCCGGAGCCGCCTCCTCCTCCCGAACCGTCTGCACCCCCGGCACGGGCTCGGCATCGGCGAGGTGTCGCTCGACCACCGCACGCAGCTCGGCGGCATGGGCGATCGCGATGCGGATCTCCGCGTCGGCCACCTCGCTCGACCCGGTGCTCGCCGCATCGCGCGCTCGCTGGATGGCCGCCGACGACCACTCCTCGACCAGGTCCCACAGCTCACCCAGGAGCGCCGGGGTCACCTCGCTCTGCCCTGCCACGTCCACCTCTCAGCGTTCCACGGACTGTGGAGTGACGGTATCGAGCAAGACCGGACATCGGGCACCAAATCACCACAGTCGGGCCGTGATCATGCACGCATCGGCGGGATCTTGCTCCGGTTTTCCGTTCCCCAGTCCGGGTACCCGGCAGGCATGAGCCATCTCGCGCGCTACATGCGGACCCATCTCGCCGGCTCCTCCGCCGGCGTGGACCTCTTCGACCGGGCCGCCAAGGGGCTGCCCGAGCCAGCCGCCGCCGAGGTGCGCCGGATCCAGCGTGAGCTCGTCGAGGAGCGGAAGTCGCTGCGCCGGATGATGAAGGCGCTCGGCGTCCACGAGAACCCGGTCTTCAACCTGGCCACGAAGACAGGCGAACGGATCGCGCGCCTCAAGCCCAACGGCGACCTGCTGCACCGCACCGCGATGACCGACCTCACCGAGCTGGAGGCGATGGTCATCGCCGTCTCCGGCAAGCACGCCGGCTGGGAGTCTCTGCTCGCCGTCGCCGACCACGAGCCCCGGCTGGACCGGGCCGAGCTCCGGCGGCTGCGCGACCAGGCCCGGGACCAGCGCAAGACGCTGCGCCGCCTCCATGCCGAGGCGGCCGCACGGGCACTCGTGCCCGGCCGGTCCAGCTGAGCGCGTCGGCTCCGGCGTACCTCGGCTCAGTAGTACCAGGGGTACGGCGACCAGTCCGGCTCGCGCTTCTCCAGGAACTGGTCGCGACCCTCCTGGGCCTCGTCGGTCATGTACGCCAGTCGGGTGGTCTCGCCGGCGAAGAGCTGCTGGCCCACCAGGCCGTCGTCGAGGAGGTTGAAGGAGTACTTCAGCATCCGCTGCGCCGTCGGGGACTTGCCGTTGATCTTGCGGCCCCACTCCAGCGCGACCTTCTCGAGCTGGCTGTGCTCGACGACGCGGTTGACGGCGCCCATCTGGTGCATCTGCTCGGCGTCGTACTCGTCGGCGAGGAAGAAGATCTCGCGGGCGAACTTCTGGCCCACCTGCCGGGCCAGGTACGCCGAGCCGTAGCCGCCGTCGAACGAGCCGACGTCGGCGTCGGTCTGCTTGAACCGCGCGTGCTCGCGCGAGGCCAGGGTCAGGTCGCAGACGACGTGGAGCGAGTGGCCACCGCCGGCGGCCCAGCCGGGGACGACGCAGATGACGACCTTGGGCATGAACCGGATCAGCCGCTGGCACTCGAGGATGTGCAGGCGCGCGAGCTTGGCACGGTCGATGACCGACGGCTCCTCGGCGCCGGTGTCGCCCGCGCCGATGGTCTTGTCCTCGTACTGGTAACCGGCCTTGCCACGGATCCGCTGGTCGCCTCCGGTGCAGAACGCCCACTTGCCGTTCTTCGCGGACGGGCCGTTGCCGGTGAGGATCACGCAGCCGACGTCGGCGCTGGTGCGCGCGTGCTCGAGCGTGCGGAGCAGTTCGTCGACCGTGTTGGGGCGGAACGCGTTGAGGACATCCGGCCGGTCGAAGGCGATGCGGACGGTGCCGTGCTCCTTGGCCCGGTGGTAGGTGAGGTCCGTCAGGTCCTCGAACCCGGGCACCTCGTCCCAGTCCGCCGGGTCGAAGATCTCGCTGACGCCCTCGATCGCACTCATGGACCGAAGGCTAGCGACCGCGCCACGAACCGGTGAAAAACACCGCGCCTCCCGTGTCTAATGTCCCCTGAAGGCGTCGGCGACACGGATGCCGCGCCACGGATCTCGGGGGAACCGATGCATCGACTGAAGACACTGCGCCGTCTGGGCGCGGTCGCCCTGGCCACGACCACGCTCGCCCTGACCGCCACGCCGGCGCAGGCAGCGACCGTGAGCGACGCGACCAACGACATCGCGTGGAACGGCACGCCGACGAGTGCCGAGCGGGCACGCACCGACGTGACGACCGCGAGCTACAGCATGGGCGACTACGTCGTCCTGCGGCTCAAGGTGCGGGCCTGGGCGAACCGCTGCAGCACCGGAATCCCCTGCAGCCGCGTGACCCTCGGCTTCAACACCCGGCTCTACGACTCGGCCGGTCGCGAGTTCGAGATGGACATGCAGCGATCCGACGTCTACGGCAACGGGGCCTACCTCCGGTACCCGAACTACACCAACCACTGCGACACCGGCCAGATCGCGTTCTCGAGCAGCACCACCTACGACTACGTGCAGGTGAAGATCCCGCGCTCGTGCTTCCCGAGCGGACGGCGGATCGTCGGCGTCAAGTCCTACCTGAGCTACGAGCACGACAAGACCTACGGTCAGGACTACACCGGCAAGGCAACCGTGAACTGGGTGCCGAAGGCCTGAACCCGCACGATGGGCGCGTCGGGGCCCGGCTCCGCACCAGCGGTGCCGGGCCCCGACGGTCTCACTTGTCGCTCATGCCGTCCGTCATGTCGTCGCTCGGCGACATCGACTCGTCGTCCATCATCGAGTCGGACTTCCCGTCCGTCATGCCGTCGGACTTCTCCGTCATCGGCGACTCGCTCATCGGCGACTCCGACATGTGATCGGTCATCGGGCTCGAGGTGTCGGACGGCGTCATCGAGCTGTCGTCGCTCCCACAGGCGGCTGCCGTCAGGAGTACGCCGGTCGTGGCTGCGGCGGCGAGCAGGCGGCGGAATGCGGTGGAGGTCATGGCTGGGCCCTTCGGTCGGTGGGACGGTCATCTCGGGTTCGGAGCCCGGTGGCGGGCGGACGGGTCACCGCGTCATCCGACACGGACGTGGATGGTCGGGTAGCCGGTGGCGCCGTCCGGGGCCACATCCGCCACGGCGCTGGTCTGCGTCGCACCCGCGAGGTCGGTGGCACGAGCCTGCAGCCGGTGCGTGCCGGGCGCCGCCGGCCAGGTCCACCGCCACTGCCGCCAGGTGTCGATGCCATCGGCCGTGGCCAGCTCGGCCACCTGCCACGCGCCGTCGTCGACGCGCACCTCGACCTTGCCGATGCCGCGGTGCTGGGCCCATGCCACGCCCGCGACGGTCACGTCACCGGCCGTCACGTCATCGCCGGGCAGGTCGATCCGGCAGCCGGTCTTGATCGGCCCCTGCGGTGCCCACCCCCGGTCGGTCCAGTACGCCGAGAAGTCGGCGAAGCGCGTCACCTCCAGCTCGGTGATCCACTTCGTGGCCGACACGTAGCCGTACAGCCCGGGCACGATCATCCGCACCGGGAAGCCGTGGTCGATCGGGAGCGGCTGGCCGTTGATCCCGATGGCGAGCAGGGCGTCCCGCCCGTCGGTCAGCGCCGCGAGCGGCGTACCGATCGTGATGCCGTCGGCTCCGCGCGACTGCACGGCGTCCGCTCCGGCACGGACGCCGGCCCGCTCCAGCACGTCGGCGACGCGGACGCCGAGCCAGGTGGCGTTGCCGATGTACTCCCCGGCGACCGGGTTGGAGACGCAGGCGATGGTCACCCGGCGTTCGACGAGGGGCATCGCGAGCAGGTCGCGATAGCTCAGCTCGAGCGGCTCGTCGACGAGGCCGCGGACCCGCAGCTTCCAGTCGTCGACGTTGAGGCGCGGCGAGATGAGGGCGATGTCGATCCGGTAGAAGTCGTCGTTCGGGGTGAGGTGGGGCGTGAGACCCGGCAGCCGGAAGTCGACACCACGCGGCAGCGGGCCGGCCGGATCCGCAGCGCGCGGCAGGACGACCCCGCCGCGGCCGGTGGCAGCGGGCACCAGGCGGGGCAGGCCTGCCCCGGCCACGACACCGGCACCGCCCATCACCGTCGCCAGCAGCAGGAACCGCCGCCGGTCGAAGCCCGGCGGAGCCTCGGCCTCCGCCACAGGCGCCATCCCGGCCTGGCCGATCAGCCACCAGAGCGCCGCGCACCCGAGCGCCAGGCCGGCCACGAGTGCGACGTACGCCGACGGGTCGGCGCCGCCTCGCCCGCCGAGCAGGGCCAGCGCGTCGACTACCCCGAGGACGACGAACCCGGCCACCCCCAGCAGGCGGTGCCGCCGCGCGGCGATCCCGACAGCCGCCAGGAGCAGCGCCGTGACGACCAGCATGTTGCCCAGCAGCACCGTCTTGTCGGCGGTGCCGAACTGCTCCACCGCCCACTCCTTCAACGGCCGCGGCGTCAGGTCGATGAAGCGGTCCCCGAGGGCGATCAGGGGCGACGGGCTCGCGTGCAGGACCGCCGCGAGGCCTTGGGCGAAGCCGAGGCCGAGCGCACCGGCAGCGAGACCGCCACAGGCGGCCATCACGCGGGAGGAGGTGGGAGAGTGCGAGAAGGTGGTCACCTAGCGGGTTCGGAGCAGAACCCGCGCCGGACGGCCCGTCCGGCGCCCCTCCTGCTCCGAACCCAGACTGTGAACCTCCACCCCTACCGGCCGCCCGAGAGGAGCCTGTCGATGCCACGGCGTGGGCTCCTCCGTTCCGTCCCGTCGGCGCACGCCCAGCCGCAGCAGCTGATGGCGGCCGTCGCAGCGGGCGACCTCGACGCGTTCGGCGAGCTCTACGACCGGTTCGCGGCGGCCGTCCACGGAGCCGCCCTGCAGGTGCTCCACGATCCGGCGCGCGCCGAGGAGGTCACCCAGGAGGTCTTCCTCGAGGCCTGGCGCGGAGCGGCGCAGTACCGGTCGGAGCGCGGCGGGTTGCGCACCTGGCTGGCGCTGATCGCGCACCGGCGTGCGATCGACGTGGTCCGGTCGGTCGAGGCCAGCCGTGCCCGCGAGGAGAGGGCCGCCCGTCGCGAGCTCCACGAGGTGCCGGGCCCCGAGGCAGATCTGGTCACGGCAGCCGAGTGGGCCGACGTACGCCGATGCCTCGAGGGCCTGACCCCGCTGCAGCTCGAGTCGGTGACGCTCGCCTACTACGAGGGCTTCACCTACCCCCAGGTCGCGGCCCGCATGGGACGGCCACTGTCGACCATCAAGACCCGCATGCGCGACGGCCTGGCCCGGCTCCGCGACTGCCTCGAGGAGGCGTGATGAAGGCCCATGACCCCGACGTGCACTCCCTGATCGGTCCCTACCTGCTGCACGCCCTCGATCCGGCCGAGCGCGCTGCGTTCGACGAGCACCTCACGGCATGTGTGACCTGCAGGGAGGAGGTCGAGGACCTGCGGCCAGCCGCCGCAGCCCTCTCCGACCGCCCGACCGCCCCGCCCGCGGAGCTCCGCGAGCGGATCATGGGCATCGCCGCCGGGACCCGACCCGTACGCCGACCGGGCCGGCGGCTGCGGGGCGCCGTGATCGCCGCGGCCGCACTGCTCGCCGTCGGTGGTGGTGTCGTCGTCGCCCAACGCGGCGACGACCCGATGTCGGCGTCCGACGTGTTTGCCGCCGCCGACGTGCGGACCCATGACATGCCCACGACGATGGGCGCCGTGCGGATCGGCATGTCGCACCGGCTGCACATGGTGGCCGTCGACGGACGGGACCTGACCGATCCCGGTGCAGGCATGGCCTACGAGGTCTGGTGGGCGACGCACGGCCGGGTCACATCGGTCGCGATGTTCCAGGAGGCCGAGAGCGTCGTCGTCCCGATGCGGGAGGGCGAGCTGCAGATCAGCATGGAGCCGATGGCGGGATCGGATGCCCCGACCTCACCGCTCCTGCTCGCGATGCCGGCTGACTCGCTCTGAGCCGACGCCCGGCCGGCCGGCGGGCCAGGCAGGTCGGCCGGGTCAGCCGGGTCAGGCGCTCCTCGCGATGCTCACCGCGAGGGCGGTGAGGTGGCCCAGGCGGGCGACCTCCGAGTCGAGCAGCTCGGGGCCGCCACGACGGCCGATGACCACGATCTCGTCCTCGAGCAGCGGAGCCGCAGCGAGCACGTTGTTCTCGTCCGGGGAGTCGACGCGCGCGGCCCGGACGATCTCGGACCACTCGAGCGACTCGGGCGCGGCGGCGGTCCCGTGGAGCACCGCGGTGGTGCCGTTGCCGTTGCGGCGCAGGCGCACGCCCCAGTCGGCGCGGAACGTCGCCGGCAACAGGTCAACGAGACGGTCGAGGGCACCGGCCGGGTTGGCCGTCAGCTCCTCCACGGCCTCGAGGTCGAGGAAGAGGTTGCCGCCTGCGGCGTAGCGGCTGATCCAGACGACGCGGACGCCGTCGAGCGCGTTGCACGCCGACACGATCGTGTCGGGCATCGCCGTGGTCTCGAGCAGCACATCGTCGACCGCGGTGCCGTCGGCGCGGTGCTCGACGATCTCGATGGCCTCGATGTCGCCTCCGGCCTCACCGATGGCGGACGCGACCTTCCCCAGGGAACCGGGGACGTCGGGGAGCTCGACTCGAAGCAGGAACGGCATGCTGCGACCTTAGCCCGAACGTGTTGCGCGAGCGTTTCCCGACGTCTCAGCGCACGAGCTTGAGGTTGAACTGCGGGGTGCCGAGCTGCTGCATGAGGCGCAGCCACAACGGCAGGTACATCTCCAGGCCGCGGGCCGCTTCGAGGCTCGGGAACTCCACGATGTCCACCCATCCCAGGTCCTGCAGGAGGCTGTGGACGTGCGCCCGCGCGGCGGCGTCGTCACCGGCGATGAAGATGGTGTGGTCACCGTCGGCGAGCTGCTGCGGCGTCACCATCAGGGCGCAGTTGACCGTGTTGAGGGCCTTCACCACCTGCGCCGTCGGGTGCGCCCGCTGGAGAACCTCGGCCAGCGAGTCGGTGTCCTTCACGGTCAGCGTCGGCGGGAAGCCGTTGCTGAAGTCGAGCGGGTTGGTCAGGTCGAGGACGATCGCACCGTCCTCCAGGTCGGCCTGTGCCAGGACCTCCTCTGCGACGTTGCCACCGACCGCCAGGACGACCAGGTCCGCACCGCGCGCCGCGTCGGCGTACGTCGCCAGGCGGCTGTCGGTCCACTCCTCGCGGGCCGCCGTGACCTCCGGGTCGCGGGTGCCGACGGTGACCGTGTGGCCGACCCGCTGGAACCCCGCCGTGAGTGTCTTGCCGACCATGCCTGTGCCGAGGACCGCGATCTCCATGCCGCCCATCCTGCCCCTGTCGGCCGCGTTGAGTGCGCTCGTTGATGTATTTGACGGGAGGCCACGCACTCAACCCGACAGCGAGAAGGTCTCCAGCGACTCATACCGAGGTGTACGCCGCGGCCCCTCGCCCAGGTGGGAGGCGACCAGCTCGATCTCGTCGACGGTCCACGCCGGTCCTTCGTAGGCGTCGAGCAGCCGCACCCAGTTGCTGACCTCCTCCGGATGACCCAGGCGGGCCAGGGTGAGGTGCGGGCGGAAGCGCTGGCCGTCGACGGCAGCTCCCGCCTTGGCGAGCGCCGATCGCGCGCTCCGTGCCAGATGGCCGAGCTCGTCGAGCGCGGCCGGCATGGCCAGGTCATCCGGATCGGCCGGGACCACGTCGGCGTACAGGACCTTGGCGCGGGCCGGGTTGGGGAAGGCACCGCCTCCACCGATGCGCAGGACGAACGGGCTGTGCCTCGCGGCCGCACGGTCGAGGCGCTCGCTGATCTCGTCGAGCGCGCGCTCGGGTGCCTCGGCGGCGAAGGCGAGGGTCAGGTGCCCCTGCTCGGCACGGGTCCAGCGGAAGGCAGCCGCCTCCCGGCGTACGTCCAGGAAGTCGTCGAGATGGGCGGTCACCTCCTCCGGAGGCACGATGGCGGCGAAGATCCTCATGACTCCAGTGTGGTCGTCGCCGCAACCGGAAATGCCGCAGCACCTCACCATGACCCGGGTCTGAAGACACCAAAACCCGGGTTTCGGCGCACCAAAACCCGGGTTTCGACGGAAGGGATCAGAAGCCGAGCTCGCGGCCGATGAGCTCCTTCATGATCTCGTTGGAGCCGGCCCAGATGCGGGTCACACGGGCGTCGCGCCAGGCGCGGGCCACGCGGTACTCGTTCATGAAGCCGTAGCCACCGTGGATCTGGACGCACTCGTCGAGGACGCGACCCTGGACGTCGGAGGAGAACCACTTGGCCTTGGCGGCCTCGACCGGGGTCAGCTCCTTCTTGTCGTGGGCCTCGACGCACTTGTCCATGTACGCCTCGAGCACCTCGATCTCGGTGACCATCTCGGCCATCTTGAACTTGAGGTGCTGGAACTTGCCGATCGACTGGCCGAAGGCCTGGCGCTCGTGCGCGTACTGGATGGTCTCCTCGAGGATCTGCTTGGCGTGCGCCGTGTTGGCGACCGCGCAGGCGATGCGCTCCTGCGGGAGCTTCTGCATCATGTGGATGAAGCCCATGTTGAGCTGGCCGATGATCTCGGCGTCGGTGACGCGGACGTTCTCGAAGAAGAGCTCGGCGGTGTCGGACTCCTCCATGCCGACCTTGTCGAGCTTGCGGCCGCGCGAGAAGCCCTCCTTGGTCGCCTCGATCGCGAAGAGCGTGATGCCCTTCGGGCCGAGCTCCGGGGCGGTGCGGGCCGCCGCGATGACGATGTCGCAGGAGTAGCCGTTGGTGATGAAGGTCTTCGAGCCGTTGATGACCCACTCGTCGCCGTCGCGGACCGCAGTGGTCTTCAGCGCGGCGAGGTCGGAGCCACCGCCGGGCTCGGTCATGCCGATGGCGAGGAGGATCTCACCCGACGCGACGCCCGGGAGCCAGCGCTCCTTCTGCTCCGGGGTGCCGAGCTCGTTGATGTACGGCGCGGTGATGTCGGAGTGGATGCCGACGCAGGTCGGGAGGGCGGCGTTGACCTTGGCCAGCTCCTCCGCGAGGACGGCGTTGTAGCGGAAGTCGCCGGCGCCGCCGAACTCCTCGTCGAGGGCGAGGCCGAGGAAGCCGTTCTCGCCGGCCTTCAGCCAGAACTCACGCGGCAGGGCCTTGTTGGCGATGTACTCCTCGCCGTTGGGGATGACGTCCCGCTCGAGCCAGGTGCGAACCGCACCGCGGAAGTCCTCGTGGTCCTGGGTGTAGATGGTGCGCTTCATGGGTTACTCCGCTTTCTTGTTCGCTGCCGCGAGGTCGTACACCTCGTCGGGGTCGGGGGTCGTGATGTCGAGGGGCTCGTCGTAGTGGCTGAGCTCGTACGTCGCGGCGTCGCTGCCGGTCTGGGTCAGCTCCACCACGCGGTGGGGCGCGTCGGTGGCGACCCACATCGTCGAGGTGACGCCGGACTGGTCGGCGACGAGGGAGACCGCCTCGACGCCGTTGATCGTGCGCTCCTCGCCCTTGGTGGCGAGCGTGCGGTCGGCCGCCGTCAGGGCCGGCACGAACGACACGAAGTCGCATTCCGGCAGGAAGTAGGAACCGGTGCGCAGGTCAGCCTCGCCGCGCGGGCTGCGGACCCAGCGGCCGTCCCACACCTTCAGCGCCTGCTTCACGCGAGCCTTGTCGGATGCCGTCGAGGCCTGGGCCAGCCAGTAGGTGTCGTCGCCGCGGACGAACGAGCCCTGCGTGTTCTCGATGAACCTCGCGGTGCCGCCACCGGCCTTCACCCAGCCGACGCAGCTGCCGTCGTCGGCCAGGCTGGCGTGGAAGGTCCGCTCCGCATCGTGGCCGTCGACCGTCAGCGACCGGACGCCGCCCATGTCGCCGCGGGCGGCCTCAGCGATCTGGGCAGCGGTCTGCTTGCCGAAGGAGCTGGTCGGCTCGTGGGCCTCCCCACCACCGCCACCGCCACAACCGGCGGCCGCGAGGGCGCCGGCGACCGCGGCCGACAGTGCGGTCACGCGCAGGGAGCGCCTCATGGTTACCTCCGGGTACGGGTTGTCTCCGCAGAATCTAACGACCCGGCGAGCCTTCGCTGCAATCCGCTTGCACGCTGGGCTCGCCGTGCCAGCGCCGCCCGCAACGACTCCTCGCTCCCGATGAGACGCACACCACCTTGAGCACGGGTCACCGCGGTGTACAGCAGCTCGCGCGTCAGGAGCCGCGAGTCGGCGTCGGGAAGCAGCACGGTGACCTCGTGGGCCTGGCTTCCCTGGCTCTTGTGGATGGTCATCGCGTGCATCGTCTCGACGTCCGCCAGCCGCCCCGGGGCGAGCTCGATGGGCCCCGATGCCCCCGCCAGGACAGCGCGCACCCGGCCCCCGCCACCGCGGACCACGACGCCGGTGTCACCGTTGTGGACGCCGAGGCCGGCGTCGTTGCGCGTGACCAGCAGCGGTCGCCCGGCGTACATGCGGTCGCGGAGCAGGTCGGCGGCCTCCGGCTCCGCCTCGCGCAGCCACTGCTCGATCCGGGAGTTCCACCAGCGGACCGTGTCGCGGTGCGGCGTGAGCAGACGGTGCCGGTCGAGGGCCTGGAGCGCCGCCGCGGCCTCACCCGCGACCGCGTCCTCGCGGACCGCCCGCGCCGCTGGCAGGGCCGACTCGCGGATCGCGCGCTCGGCGTCGGCGGGATCGTCGGAGTCGACCCAGCCGACGGCGTCGTGACCGGCGCGGAGCACCGCGATCGCCGCATCGGCGTCGCCCACGCGGAGGGCTGCGGCGAGCTCGCCGATGGTCGCACCGAAGCGGTGCACCGTGCCGAGCTCCACCACCGGTGAGTCGGGTGTGTCACGGAAGCCGGTGACCAGGTCGTCGAGGACGGCACCCGCCTCGACCGACGCGAGCTGGTCGGGGTCGCCGACCAGGACCAGTCGCGCATCCGGCCGGACCGCCTCGAGCAGCCGCGCCATCATCGTCAGCGACACCATCGAGGTCTCGTCGACGACCACGAGGTCGTGCGGCAGCCGGTGGGACCGGTCGTGGCGGAAGCGCGTGTGGTTGTCGCGGCGGAAGCCGAGCAGCCGGTGGATCGTCGTCGCCCGGAGGCCCTCGAGGCGGGCCGCATCCGTGGTCGGGAGGTCGCGGCCCGCGGCGAGGACCTGCTCCTGGAGACGAGCAGCCGCCTTGCCGGTCGGAGCCGCCAGCGCGATCCGTGCGTCGGGGCCGAGCTGCTCGGTCAGCACCGCCAGGATCCGGGCGACCGTCGTCGTCTTGCCCGTGCCGGGACCACCCGTGAGGACCGTCGTCCAGCGCGTCGCCGCACCCGCGCAGGCAGCGCGCTGCTCGGCGTAACGGTCATCGGGGTAGAGGCGGTCGAGGGCGGCGGCGAGCAGGCGGTCGTCGACCGCGGGCGCGGGGCGCGACACCCGGGCGACGAGGTCGTCGGCCACCTGCTGCTCCTGGGCCCGGTAGCGGTCGAGGTAGACCAGCCCGTGCTCGACCGCCAGCACGCCCGCGGCGCAGACGCGGCTCGTCGACAGCGCGGTGCGCCAGTCCTCCGTGGCGGGCCAGGGGAGCTCGGGCGCGAGCTCGGCGACGTCGTCGAGGGAGAGGCAGACCGATCCGTGGCGCACCGCCCGGACCGCCAGCGCGACGGCGAGCGCACTGCGGGGGTCGGTGTCGCCGGCGACCGCGCAGACGCGACGTGCCACGTGGACGTCGGCAGCCTCCAGCACCCCCGCCTCGTTGTACGCCGCCAGGTCGCGGTGGGCGCCGGCGGCGGTCGTGACCGCCCGGCGCACGTCCCAGACGTCGTCGGACTCCCAGATCCCTGTCGTCATGCGCGCCTCCCGTCGAGCAGGTCCGAGACCGCCTCGACCAGCGCCACCGGCGGCTGCCACGCGAAGACGCCGAACGGACGGTCGCCGTCACGCGGGGTGGTGGCGCCGACCATGCCGCGCAGGTAGAGGTAGAGGACACCGCCGAGATGACGCTCCGGGTCGTAGCCGGGAAGGCGCCAGCGCAGGTAGCGGTGGAGCACGACGACGTAGAGCAGTGCCTGGAGCGGGTAGTCGGAGTGGCCCATCGCCGCCTCCAGCGCCGATGGCCGGTAGTCGTCGACCCGGAGGTCGTGGCCCGGACGGCCCAGCCAGTTGGTCTTGTAGTCGACGGTGAGGAACCGCAGGGTCTCGGCCTCACCGACGCGCAGCACGACGTCGATCGAGCCGGTCAGGTACCCCCGGAGGAGCTGCCCGCCGAGTGCCGGGTCTGCGAGGGCCACGGTGTAGGACCGCACCGGATCGCCCTCCGGCAGGTGCTTCTCCAAGAGCGGAGCGAGGTCAGCGAGCCGCGGGCCCGCGGACGCGGACGCGGACGGAGCGAGGTCACCACCGGCGAGCGGCACCTCGAAGTCGAGCTCGCAGAGCCGGTCCGCCCGCCCGATGTCGCGCAGGCGCAGGTCGCCCGCCAGCGGACCGAGGGGGGAGTCGCAGACCGCGACGAGCGCGTCGGCGAGCTGCTCCCGGTCGAGGCTCACGGGCCACCAGGTCAGCTGCTCCTCGATGTGGCTCAGCAGCTCCGCCCGCAGGTCGCCGTCGTGTTCCGGGGCAGCCGGGTCGGCATGCTCGAGCACCGCGTGCACCAGCGATCCGAACGTCGCTCCCATCGGCAGGCTGCGCATCGGCATCGGCGGACCCTCCTGGCCGGCCGGCGGCGGCACCTCCACGACGGTCGGGGCGAGGTCGAGCGCAGCCGCCGGCTCGTCGTCGCGTGGCACGGACTCCGGCTCGCTCAGGTCGGTCGCGGCCGGGGCGGAGGTCGACTCGACCGCTGTCAGCGCGGAGTACGACGTGCGGCGCCAGGCCGTGTCGATCGAGCGGTCGAAGCGGCGCACCGCCAGCGCGGCGTCCGAGGCAGGAAGGGGCTCGTCCGCGACGGACGCCCAGACGGCGGGCTCCCACTGCGGGCCACCGTTGGCGGCGTACCAGTCGAGCTTGGAGACGAGCACGTCGGCCAGCTCGATCTCGTGGCTGTCGGGGACCGCCGCCGTGCCGGGACGGCGGCCGAGCAGCAGCCGGTGCAGCGCGGAGGTCGGTGCGTTGCGCGGGGCCGGGGAGTACCACGCGACGACCTGCGACTGGGCCCGCGTCAGGGCGACGTAGAGCAGCCGGAGCGCCTCACCCGCCTCCTCGCGCAGGTGCCGTGCGACGTGGCCCGCCCAGTCGGCGCCGGCACCGCCGACGTTGCGGCAGCGCGCGCCCTCGTCGTCGTGGAAGAGGGCGACAGCCGGGTCGCGGGGGAACCTGTCCCACAGCGACGGCAGGTAGACGACGGGGTACTGCAGGCCCTTCGACCCGTGGATCGTCACCAGCTGGACCGCAGCGGCGTCGGAGTCGAGGCGACGGGTCCGCTCACCGGCCGCGTCAGGACGGTCGTCGGCGATCTGGTCGCGAAGCCACCCCGCCAGCGCGACCAGGCCGAGGCGCTCCTCGCCCGCGACCTTGTGCAGCACCTGGCCGATGTGGCGCAGGTCGGTCAGCAGCCGCTCACCGCCCACGCAGCCGAGCACCCGAGCGGTGAGGCCACCCGTGAGCGCGGCCTCCATGACCGCCGCGATGCCGCGGCTCGTGGCCAGCTCCGCCCACGTGCGGAGGGTGTCCGCGACGTCGTCGGTCAGGGCATCACCGCCCGCCGCCAGGTCGGCCGCCGTGTGCCCGAGGAACGACGTCAGGGCCGCCGACCGGACCCGCGCGGCGCGGTGCGGCTGCTCGAGCGCCTCGACGAGGGTGAGCCACTCGAGCGCGGCCGGCGTCGCGAAGACACTGCCGTTGCCCGCCACCACCGCAGGTACGCCGAGGTCGGCGAGCGCTGCCTGGATGGCTGCCAGGTCGCTGTGCTTGTGGGCGAGCACCGCGACGTCGGCCGGTGCCAGCGGTCGTCCCTCGAATCGCGCGCCCGAGGTCAGCAGGCGCTTGATGTCGCGCGCGACGTCGGGCCAGAGGTGGGCCCGGATCGCGGCCACTGCCGGGCTGCGCCGCTCGGACATGCCGAGCTCCTGGGCGCGGAGTGTGCGGAGCCGGAAGGGCGCTCCTGCCCCCTCGAGCCGGCTGCCACGGTGGTGGGCCTCGACGTCGTGGACGACGATGCGCTCGTCGCCGAGCGCGGCTTCGCGGAGCACCACCTGCAGCGCATCGAGGAGGCCGGAGTCGGAGCGCCAGTTGACCCCGAGCGTCGCCTTCGCGTCGGCGGTCTCCGCGGCTGCCAGGTAGGTGGTGACATCGCCGCCCCGGAAGGCGTAGATCGCCTGCTTCGGGTCACCGATGAGGACCATCGTCGCGTGGCCGGAGAAGGCCCGGTCGAAGACCTGCCACTGCACCGGGTCGGTGTCCTGGAACTCGTCGACCAGCACGACCTTCCAGCGCGCCCGCATCCGCTGGGCTGCCGGGCTGACCACGCCGTCGGGCGCGACGAGGGCGTCGGCGAGCTGGCCCAGCAGGTCGTCGTAGCCGAGCAGGCCCAGGCGGCGCTTGCGGCGCTCGAACTCACCCCGGACCGCCTGGGCGAAGGAGACCCGGAGCGCCGGCGGCGAGCCGGGCTCGGCCCCCGACGGCTCGAGCCGGGCGCGCGGGTCCACCACGGCCGCCCGCCCGAGCGCGAGGGCCTCCTTGCGGGAGAAGGCGGGCGTGCTGTCGGAGCCGGCGTACGCCCGGAGGTACAGGTCGTCGACCACCTCGACGAGGAGCTCGTCGAGGTCCTCGACGAGCTGTGCCCCGGCATCGGAGTCGCCCGCGACGCCGAGCCCGCGGAGCACCTGCTGGCAGAACTGGTGGATCGTCGCGATCGTCGCGACGTCGAAGTCGGCTAGTGCCTGCCGCAGCCGTCGCGCCCGCAGCGCGACCTCGCCCGGCGGGGCGTCGAGGAGAAGGTCGACGAGCTCGTCCTCTCCGGCAGCGACAGCGGCCGGAGCCGCCAGTGCCCGTTCGGCACAGACCAGCTGCGCCCGGACGCGCTCGCGCAGCTCCTGGCTCGCGGCCCGACCGAAGGTCACGACCAGCATCTCCTCCAGGCGCGCCTCACCCTCGGCCACGAACCGCGTCACGAGGGCGGCGATGGTCCACGTCTTGCCGGTGCCGGCACTGGCCTCGAGGAGGGTCGTGCCCGTGGGCAGCGGACCCCTGATGTCGAACCGGTCGGCGATCGGGCCTCTCACAGCGCCCTCACCAGCTCGGCGCCGGAGACGAGGGGACCCCAGAGCCGCCAGGCGTACTGGCCGAGGCGGTGGCGCTCCTCGTCGTCCCACCGCTCGTCGGGCCGCGGCTCGCCAGTCAGCACCTCGTACGCCGCGTGGGCACCGAAGGCGCGCACGTGCCAGGCGTCGGCGTCCTCGCCCGGGATGCCGAGGTCGTTGTAGGGGTCCGTGACCCACTTCCGTGCCGCGGCCTCGTCCGGGCGTGCATCGGCGCCGCGACGCAGGCGCGCGGACTCCTCGGCGTAGGCGAGCGCGGTCTTCGGCGGCAGGGGCAGCGGCTCGGCCTGGCCGCGGAGCCAGACGTCGACCACGTCGCGCAGCCACTCCTCGGCGTGGTCGTCGAGCGGGCCGGCAAGCGCGCGCTGGGCTCCGGAGCGGTGCTTGCCGAGGGCGTGCGAGCGCCACATGTGGTCGGGGTGGGCCACCGACAGCGCGAGCAGGTCGAGCCAGGCCCCGAAGCGCTGCTTCGCTCCGAGGCTGGAGTAGGTGACCGTGACGAGGTCGGGCCCGAAGACGTCGGCCACCGTGCCGGTCAGCCGCACGTCCCTGCCCTGCACCTGCAGGGCGACGTCGATGTCGACGGCACGCGGCTCGCCCGACCTGAGGTGCATCGCCTGCGTCACGAGCGGCTGCACCGCCCGCACCACCGCCGCCAGCTCGCGCTGGCCCAGCGCGCCGGGCGGGAGCAGGCCGCGCAGGAGCTCGGCGGTCATGCCGTCGGCCGGGCTCATCCCGGCCAGCACGTCGCGCACGAGGCGGTCGCCGACTGCCCAGCGCTCGAGGGCGTCGAGCTCGATCGGCACCGCGTCGGCGAGCGGGTCCGCGGCGAGCGGAGCCGCGAGGCCGAGCCGGTCCCGCAGGAACCCGCGCACCGGGTGCTGGAAGAACGCCTGCAGCTCCGCCAGCCCGACCTCGACCGGACCGGCCGCTGGAGCGAGGCCGGCGAGCGGCCCGTCGCAGAGGGCACCGACGTCGGCCCGGTCGCCTCGCGATGCCTCGGCACCCACGAGCGAGGCGGCGTCGAAGCTGAACGGACGGGCCGGCACCAGTGCGCCGGCGACGAGGTTCTTCTCGTCGAACGGCTGGAGCGGGTGGTGGACGTGGAGGTCGCTGACGTCGTCGTCGGTGGTGAGCGCGACCGCCTCGAGCAGCTCGCCGAGGGGCACGGCCGGTGGACGGGGCGAGCCCGTGTGCTCACCCGCGCCGGTGTAGGTGACGACGAGGGTCTCGGTCGCCGCCATGACCGCGTCGAGGAGCAGCTGGCGGTCCTCGGCGCGTGCGTCGCGCTCCCCCGTCACGGGACGTCGGGCGAGCGCGTCGTCGCCATCGGTGATCGTGGTGCGCGGGAACACGCCGTCGTCGAGCCCGAGCAGCGCGACCACGCGGTGCGGCACGGACCGCATGGGCACCATCGTGCAGACCGTGAGCGTGCCGGTGCGGAAGCTGGCCCGGGTCGGCCGGCCCCCGAGCCGCTGGGCGAGCAGCGCCCGTACGTCGGCGAGGCCGAGGTGCGTGGCAGCACCGTCGTCGAGCCGACCGAGCTCGCGCTCGAGCTCGGTCGCCTGCCACGGCTCCTCGGCCCGGGCGAGCGACGAGACCCCGTCGCGCAGAACCCGTGCCCAGTCACCCAGGCTGCGCGCCGCGTCGGCCGCAGCCGCGAACGCGTGCACGCGGTCGAGCAGCTCGGTGAAGCGGCCGACGAGGTCGATGTCGCCGGAGCCCACGTCGTCGAGCGGGAGCACCGACCCGACGAACCGGTGGTCGTCTCCGGCCACGGCCACGCCGAGCAGCACGCGGTCGAGGCCGGCCGCCCAGGTGTTGGCCCCGAGGTCGAGGCCGTAGCGTCCCCGGTGACCGGCGTCGAACCCCCACCGCACGCCCGACTCGGCGATCCAGCCCCGGATCCGGTCGATCTCGTCGTCCTCGAAGCCGAACCGAGCCCGCACCGGCGCGGCGCCCGCGAGGTCGAGGACCTCGGTCGCGGTGAGCCGCCCGCCCGCGAGCTCGACGAGGGTCGCGGCGAGGCCCAGCAGCGGGTTGGTGGACGACAGCGCCCGGTCGGCCAGGCGGACGCGCAGCCGGTGCCCGGGGTGCCCCTGCTCCCCGACCTCAGCCATGCCGAACGCTGCGGCGATGAGCGGCGCGAAGGCCTCGACGTCGGGGCACATGACGAGGATGTCGCGCGGCTCGAGCGTGGGGTCGTCGGCCAGCAGGCCGACCAGGACCTCGCGGAGCACGTCGACCTGGCGCGCCGCTCCGTGGCATGCGTGCACCTGCACCGACCGGTCGTCGGCCCTACGGCGCCGCGCGAGTCGCGTGGAGGCGTCGGGGATCGCGTCGTGGCGCAGGTCGTGCTGCAACCATCCGAGCACGGAGTCGTGCCCGCCTGCCGTGCCGGCCACCGGGACCTCGACCGCACCTGCCGTCGCCAGGGTGCGCTGCAGCTCGCGGGAGTCGCGTCCGAGCGAGGCGAGGAGGGGATGCTCGACGAGGAGGCCCGACTCGTCGAGGTCGCGGGGCACGGCGCCTTCAGCCGCAGCGGGGGCGAGCCGCTCCCACGCGGTCGCGGAGGCCTGCGGCAGCCAGAGGTGCACGTCGCGGTGCTCGGCGAGCGCGGCGATGAGGTCGCGCTCGGTGCACGCGATCCTGGTGTGACCGAAGAGCGAGAGGCGTGGGGGCAGCTCGAGCCGGCGACCGGGCCGGTCGATGTCACCCTCGCGGAGCGCCTCCACGATGCGGGCGTGCCGCTCGTCCGGCGCCGGACCACCGACGCGGGCCACCAGCCGGCGCCACAGCTCGGGCTGCCAGAGGAGGTCGTCGGGGAGCTCGCCGCCGAGCCCGTCGGTGCTGCGTCCCTCACGCCAGTCGGTGACGAGCTGGGGGCGCTGGACCGCGTAGGAGCTGAGCAGGCCCGCGAGGCGGCGGGCGACCGCGTACCTCCGCGTGCGGCGCACGTCGTCGGCTGGCCCGTCGAGGCCGAGGTGCGCCGTCAGGACCGCGCACCACTCCTCGCCGGCGGCCTCGTCGACCACCTCGAGCAGGGGCCAGACCAGGCGGTCCGCGTCCCACGGATCGTCCTTCTCGCGGCCCAGCAGCAGGCTGACCAGCGAGCGCGGGCTGGCGAAGTCGACGCCCGCGCAGACACCGTCGCCGCCGGCCGCGCCCGTGCCCAGCCGGTGCGCGAGGCGCTGCGTCAGCCACCGCTCCACGCCCCGCGCGGGCACGACGACGAGCTCGCGGGCGAACGGGTCCGCGAGCGGCGAGCCGCCCAGGAGATCCGCCAGGCCGTCCGCCAGCAGGTCGGTGCGCTCGGCGCGGTGGAGGAACAGGGTCACGGCCGCAGGATGTCACGCGGCGCCGACACCGGGGCGCCGTCCGCGCCGCGTCGTCCACAGGCGTACGCCGGCGTCCGGAAATGGGATGACCCCGCGGCGTCTCGGGTCACCGCGGGGTCAGGAGAATCTTGCGCTCTCCAGTGGCGTCCTGTCGCCATCCACGACGCGATCTGACCCGGACGGGTCATCCAAATGACCCGAATGGACTATGCCTCCTCGGGGCACCGGAAAGAGCACCTCACCCGAAGGAGTGACACTCATGTACATCGGACTCGGAATCGTCCTGCTGGTCGCCGGACTCGTCTTCGTGCTCGACGTCGTCCAGGTCGACATCTCGTTCGTCGACGACAACGCACTCGGCTGGATCCTCGTGATCGCCGGCGTGCTCGCGATCGTCCTCTCCCTCGTCGTCGCGCCCCCGTGGCGTCGCGGAGAGACCTACTACGACGGCCCGGTGCGCTGACGCCGGCGGGGAACGACGCGGGGCGGGCTGCCATCCGGCGGCCCGCCCCTCGTCGTTCCTGCACGACCTCATCCCCGCCCGCTCTCAGCCGATCGCAGAGGCGACGACCGCGCCCGCGGCGTCCATCCCCATCTGGTTGGGGTGGTACGGCGCGGCCTGGCTGGTCGGGATGAAGCCCTCCACCCACTTGCTGGCCAGCGGCGCACAGACCCCGTGCCCGGTGCTCGGCGTCGCGATGTCGACGTACGTCGCTCCGTTAGCGGTGGCCGTCGTCCTCAGCATGGCGTTGGTCCGGTCGAAGATGGTCTGGAGCCACTGGGCGTCGACGTCCCAGATCGGGTCGATCGGGTAGCACCCGGTCGCGTCCCAGTACCGCAGGTAGCCGACGAGATAGATCTGCGCAGCCGGAGCCTTGGCGCGGATCGCCTGGATGTCGGCAGCGACCTTCGGGGCGACGGCTGCCAGCTGCGCATCGGTCGGGTCGCCGTTCGCGGTCATCCACGACTTGCAGGAGACGCCTGCAGGGTAGGGAAGGGGCTGCATGCACGACGGTACGGTGCCGCCGAGGTTGATGTCGTTGGCGCCGATGGCGAGCGTGACGATGTCCGTGTCGGGCTGCACGGCGTCGACCTGGGCCGGGATGTAGCCGTACCGCTTGGCGGTGATGTCGGCGGTCGTCGCACCGGAGCAGGTGACGTCGGTGAGCTGGGCACCGATCGTGCGCGCGGCGACTGCGGGCCAGTTGGAGGTCGACCGGAGGCAGTCCCAGCTGCTCTGGCTGCCGACCAGGGGACCCGCAGCGGACGAGTCGCCGAGGGCGACCATCGTGAGGGGATCCGTCGCGTTCGCCGGAGAAGCGCCGGGGACGGCCAGCAGGGCGGTCGAGGCCGCCGCGACGGCCGCTGCGGCGAGACGACGCCGGATCGAGTGGGTTCGCATGACTGATGTGCTCCTGTCCTGGTGCATGATTCCCTCGCAGATCCGATGATGTGACACACCGCACAGTGCGATCGGTGGAGGTTCAGCCAGGAAGGAGCGCGATTCGTTGTGACGGGTCACAGTCTGGCTATCGGCGGCCGCGACGTCTCGGCCTACCTGCGTGCGCACCGGCGCGATCTCGGATCCACGGTCGTCGACGTCCTCGTCGCCGAGATCCCCGTCTATGCGCGTCTGCCGGAGGAACTTCTCCGTGGCGACGTACGCCGGGTGGTCACCCAGGTAGTCGGCAGCTTCGTGGACGCTCTCTCCCGGGCGGGCGAGGTGACCGAGGAAGAGCTGCGCGACTTGACCGAGTCGGCGCTGCGACGCGCGGAGGAAGGCGTCCCGATGGGCATGATCCTCGCGGCGTACTTCCGTGGCACGCATGTCTGCTTCGACGCGGTCACGGCGACGGCGACCGAGGCGGACCTCCGCGCCGTGATCGAGCTCAACCGGGCGATCCTCCGCTTCATGGAGCACGTCACGGCGGCCGTCGCGGCGGGTTACGAGGCCCACACCCGCACCACCATGGCGGACCGGGCGGTGTCGAGCCAGCTGCTCACGTCGGTCATCGCGGACCCCGACGTGGCTGCCGCCGCCCAGCGGGCGGGCGTCGTCCTGCCGCCGGCGTTCGTGGCGATCGAGCTCATCGTCGCCGAGCACCCGGACGAGTCGGAGCCGCACATCGACGCGCGCGTCGTCACGCGTCGCAAGGTGCGCCGCGTGCG
The DNA here is from genome assembly GCF_030580915.1 of Nocardioides jiangxiensis. NCBI lineage: Bacteria > Bacillati > Actinomycetota > Actinomycetes > Propionibacteriales > Nocardioidaceae > Nocardioides > Nocardioides jiangxiensis. The sequence goes on along the minus strand of NZ_JAUQTA010000001.1, from coordinate 1,672,211 downwards.
CGACGAGGTGGAGCGCCACTGCGCGACGCCGGTCCACTGGCTGCCCAGCACCCACGACCTGACCGCCCTGGTCGAGTACCGCGAGACCGATCTCGGGGAGGCCGGCTGGGGCTGGGTCAGGCGCATGATCGACGACGTCGTCCGGGCCGCGGCCGTGCCCGTCCACGCGGGCATCGCCATCGCCGACCCTGCGCGCACCCAGGCAGCCCTCACTCTCGCAGCCGAGGTGGTCGAGGTAGCGTTCCGGACCGGTCGCCCAGCAGGCGCCTACCGGCTTGCCGATGTCGCCCTCGACTACCAGCTGTCCCACGCCACGCCGGCTCAGGCCCTCCTTGCTGCAGCCCTGGACCCGCTCGCAGATGAGCCGCATCTGCGCACGACACTGGAGACCTTCCTCGCGGCAGGACTGAACCGCCGGAGGACCGCCACCCAGCTGGGCGTCCACCCCAACACCGTCGACAACCGTCTCCGCCGGATCGCGGACCTCACCGGTCTCGACGCGACCCGCGGCCCGGACCTGCCGATGCTCGCGGCAGCCCTCACGGCACGCCAGCGGACCGCGCGCATCACGTGACCGGGCTCGGCGAGCCTGACCTCACTCGCCGTGAGAACGAAAGAAGCCCCCGTGGTCACCGTCGTGCGGTGCCCCGGGGGCTTCGTCCATTTCTCAGACTGCGCGCCTGTAGGGATTCGAACCCCAAACCTTCTGATCCGTAGTCAGATGCTCTATCCGTTGAGCTACAGGCGCCCATCCTGCGGCGCTGCCGCGAGGACTGGAAGAGAATAGCGGACCAACGGCCAGGAACCGAAATCGGCCGCCGGGCAGCGGCCCTCTGGCAGGATCTAGACCGCGATGCGCCCGGCTGGGTGGGCGCCGGGAGGAGGGCCCGTGGCACAGAGCGACCCCGATCAGCTGCGCCTGGTCCAGGAGTCCGGGGCGGCACTCTTCGAGGCCGTGGCGGCGCGCGGCGGCGTACCGGTGGAGGATCCGCTCGTCGCGGACGAGCCGGAGGCCACGCAGCTGCTCGTGCGGCTCGGGGTGCTCCGCGAGGAGGACGGGCGCTACATCGTCGTCGACCCGCAGATGGCGCAGGGAGCGGTCGTCACCCCGCTGAGCCAGCGTGCGGCCGAGGCGATCGACGCGGCGAGCTCGTGGGCGCAGGCGTTCTCGCAGCTGACGCAGGCCTACCGCCGCTACCCGCCCACGGCCGACGGCCCGATGGCGGAGCTCCACGGGGAGCAGCTCAACGCGTTCCTCGAGCAGGTCGTCGAGGGTGCGCGCGACGAGGTGCTCACCGCGCAGCCGCAGGTCGGGCGTTCCGCCGCCGGGCTGCGCACGGCCACGGCACGGGACCTCGCCGCCCTGCAGCGCGGCGTCAGGCTGCGCACGATCTACCAGCACGCCGCACGCCGCGCCCGCTTCACCCGGCAGTACGTCGACCTGGTGACGGCCGAGGGTGGCGAGGTGCGGACGCTCGACGAGTTCTTCAACCGGCTGATCGTCGTCGACCGGCGCGTCGCGCTGATCCCGTCGGCCCACGACCGCACCACCGCGGTCGTGATCCGCGACAGCAACCTCGTCGCCTACCTGGTCGACATCTTCGAGCGGAACTGGGACCGCGGGCTGCCCTTCACCCAGACCACCGCCGAGATCGCGTCGACGATCGCCGCCGAGCAGCGCGCGATGGCCACACGCATGCTGATCGAGGGACACCCGGACTCGGCCAGCGCCAAGCGCATGGGCGTCAGCGACCGCACGTACGCGGCGTACCTCGCCGACCTCAAGCGCGACTACGACGCCCAGACGCGCTTCCAGCTCGGTTACCGGATGGGGCTGGAGGCCTCATCCGGCAGCCGCGACGACTGAACCCCGGCTCAGGTCCAGCTGGTGTCGCTCGCCTGGGGGCTGGTCGGCTGCGCCGAGGCGACACTCGAGGTGCCGATCGTGAGCGCGAGCACGGCGAGTCCGGCAGCAGCGATGCGGATGATCCTGGTCTTCATGACAGCTCCCCTCGGTGGGCCGGCACACGGAAGGCCAGCCTTCTCCCTTCGGGAATCGTGCCTCACGGGTGAGCACCGAGACAACAAGGGCGCGGGCGCGGCGTGAAATGACGAACGGGGCGGATCCGCGGGATCCACCCCGTTCGCAGCTGCGGAGACGGGGGGATTTGAACCCCCGATGGGTTTCACCCCATACCTCATTAGCAGTGAGGCGCACTCGACCGGACTATGCGACGTCTCCAATGTTGCGCGCCACAGGCTAGCCGACGCGGTGGCGTCGTGTGGAATCGCCCACCCGGGAGCTCCCGGGCGACGAGGTCAGCGCGCCTTGCCGTGCTTCAGGAGCTGCTCGTGGATCGCGCGCACGAAGGTGTCACGGTCGGCGGCGACCAGCTCGACCGGGATCGTCGTCGAGCCGCCGTTCTTGAGGCGGAGCACCACGCACGGCGAGCCCGCGACCTCGGTCGTGACGGCGTCGGCAACGTCGGCCCACCGGGCCTGCTTGACCCCCGCGCCGCGGACGAACTGGACCTTGTAGCCATCGTCGGTCAGCCGGACCACCCACGTGCCGGAGCGCAGCTTCCAGATCACCCAGAGGATGGCCACGAGGGCGAGGCCGACGGTGACCGACACGATGACCGGCTGGGTGATGAAGCCGACCGCCACGACCGTCGCCACGACGATCGCCAGGCCGGCGCCCATGAGGGTCAGGCCGAGGAGGCGGGCGGCGAACTGCGGGGCGAGGCGGTAATCCTGGGGCACACCCGGATTCTCCCCGATGCCGGTGGCTAGACTCGACCGCGCCCGTCCAGGCGGGCATGGAGGAGTGCCGGAGCGGCCTATCGGAACCGCCTTGAAAGCGGTCGTGGGGAGACCCACCGGGGGTTCAAATCCCTCCTCCTCTGCCCGTGGCTCGGACGGGCCCGTCGTGCGCGGGCCCGTCCGTGGCAGCACGTCAGTTCCAGACGCGCACCCAGTCGACGAGCATCGTCGAGGGGAACGGCGTGGCGTCGACCGGCGCGTTGTAGCCGGCGCCCGCGACCTGGTTCATGATCAGGTAGAACGGCTTGTCGAACGGAGCCGGACGCTTCGGGCTGCTCGGTGCCCACTGGCGCGACCAGCACAGCGTGTTGTCGAAGTAGAAGTTCATCGTCGACGAGGTCCACTGCACGGCATAGGTGTGGAACGCCGTTCCCGCGTCGGCGAAGCGGCACGCCTGGGAGGTGTCGGACGAGGTCTCGCCCGTGTAGTGCAGCGACGGCTGGACGATGTCCTGACGCATGGTGCGCCGCTCGACGACGTCGATCTCGCCGGAGGCCGGCCACGCGCCGTACGTGTTGTCGCGGGGCAGCATCCACAGCGCCGAGTGCAGGCCCTGTGTCGAGGTGTCCGGGAACTTCGCCCGGAACTCGACGTAGCCCGTCGTCGTCGCGAAGAGGCCCTTCGTGTGGAGCATGCCGCCCTCGTACTGGCTGCTCGGACCGCCCGGGTAGCAGGCCACCGGGGACGAGAGCTTGCGGACCGTGAGCTGGGCGTAGCCGCCGGCGACGCCGACCAGGTCGGGGCGGACGCAGTTGCCGTTGGAGGTGTAGCCGTTCTTGGTCGAGTCGCCCGGAACCCACCGCGAGGAGTCGAGGGAGGAGCCGGAGAAGTCGTCCCAGAACGCACAGGTGTAGGTGCCGCCGCTCTTCTTCACCGGCGGCGTGGTGCCCCCGCAGGCGGTGTTGGTCACCGAGCCGGTGGTGCTGCGCAGCAACGACGTCGTGCCACCGAGCAGCCCGGGGGACCCTGCGGCCATGTCGCCGTCGAGCATCGTGCCGGCGCCGTCGGTGGTGATGTCGCTGGAGGGTGACGGCGCGGAGGAGCCGGTGGACGGCGGCCCGGGGCGGGAACCCTGCCCGCCCGACGACGCGGACGAGCCCGGCGTCGTTCCGCTCGAGGACCCCACGGGCGACCCGCTCGCCGGGTAGCCCCATCCCGTCATCGGGTCGTAGGCCCAGGAGCCGGTGTCACCGGAGGAGCCGGAGCCGCCGGCGGAGCGATCACGGTCGCGCCGGGCGAGGTCCTCGACCTCGGGAACGCTCAGCCCCCCGTCGCCGGGAGCCGCGTCGCTCCGCGACCCGGCCGTCGGCTTGGGCTCGTCGCCGTGGCGCCAGTCGAGGACGGCGAGCATGCCCACCGTCAGGACGCAGAGGAGCAGGACGATTGCGAGAACCTTGGGGCGCACGGGCGGGGTCTCCTGGGCATGGGTGAGGGCAGGCGAACCACGCTCCGAGACTGCGTTCCCCCGAACGGTCATGCTCTACAACGACACCTGCCCGGGTTGGTTATTGCCCCGCGCTTCCCAATCCGGTCTGGACCGGCGGCCCGTTCAGAGCAGCGGCTGGAGCCGCGGCGGCTCCGGGCGCACCGCCTGCGAGCGCTCGACGGCGCGGGCGCGCGAGCCCCGCTGGCCGGTCAGCGCCAGGTCGATGCGGATGACGAGGTAGCCGAGCACCAGCCCCAGCGGCAGCGAGTACGCCGGGATGAGCACCGCCTCGACCCAGGTCGTGTGCGGGTTGACCAGCGTCGTCGCGACCGAGCCGGTCGCCGCGCAGCCGAAGACGCAGACCCACCAGCCCTGCCGACGGCGCGCACGCATGTGGCAGCCCCACAGCAGGGCGGGCACGCCGACCAGCACCTGCAGCGGACGCGGCGTCGCACCGATGGTGTCGCGCGTCCAGCGGACCATGCTGTCGATCCCGTCGACCAGCCCGGGCGTGCCGTAGCGCCGCAGCAGCTCGGCGTACGCGACGGTGACGGCGAGCACGGCGCTGCCGCCGAGCACGACGAGCAGCCCCCGGCGGCCCAGGCCGTGCCAGCCGGCGCCGAGCCGGAAGACCAGGCCGAAGCCGAGCGCGAACGCGCAGGCCAGCGCGGCGTAGCCGAAGCGGTCGATGTCGAGCTGCGGCCGGAACCCGAGCACCGCGACCGATCCCAGTCCCGCGATCGCGTAGGCCACCAGCACCTCGACCGCCGCCCGCCAGGACCGCACGGCCGGTGTCGTGAGCATGACCGCGAGGACGGCGCTGACCACCGCGGTCAGCACGGCGCCGCCGGTCGTCGCGATCGTGGCCACGTCGTCCCAGAAGCCGGTGGCCGGGCCGGCCTCGGCGAGGACGGAGGCGCCGGCACCGACCACCACCGCCCACAGGCCGAAGACGACGGGGCGGCCGCCGGTGCGCATCGCCAGCAGCCCGGAGTACGCCGCGGCCACCGCCACGCCCCCGGCCCGGTCCAGCCAGGACGGACCGAGGTCGGCCGCCGCGAGGCCGAGGAGGACGACACCGACGGCGAGGAGCCCGAGGACCGAGCGGACGACGAGGAGCGGGTAGAGCGGCTTCGGGGTCGTCACGGGGTCGAGGCTAACGCCTCAGTGCACCCGGTTCGCGAGCGACGGGTTCGTGGACCGCGCCTCGTCGAGGACGGAGCGCTCGAGGGTCGCGAGGAGCTCGGCGGGGCCGTCACCCGCCTCGGCGAGCGAGGCGCCGTACGGGTCGAGGACGAGGGAGTGGCCGGTGTAGCGCGGGGCCGGCTGTCCGACCGCCACCACGAAGCTGACGTTCTCGATGGCCCGCGCCCGCGCGAGCGTCTCCCACGCGGTCACCTTGCGCGCGTGCTCCTCGGCGGTGCGTCCGGGGAGCCAGGCGGCCGGGACGACGAGCACCTCCGCGCCGGCGGCGACCAGGTCACGGGCGAGCTCGGGGAAGCGCAGGTCGTAGCAGGTCAGCACACCGACCTTCCAGCCGGCGACGTCGACGACGACCGGCGCCCACGTGCCGGCCCGCAGCCGGTCGGACTCGCGGTAGCCGAAGGAGTCGTAGAGGTGGATCTTCCGGTACGCCGCGGTGGCGCCGCCGCGCACCAGCAGCGTGTTGAACGGACGGTCGTCCTCGCCGACGCGCTCGAACATGCCGGCGACGACCGTGCACGCACCACGGTCGGCCGTCGCGGTCACGGCGGCGTCGAAGGGACCGCCCTGCTCCTCGGCGTAGGGCGTCAGGGGCTCGGTGGCCGGCCCGAAGTCGCGGGCGAACGCCTCGGGCAGGACGACCAGCTCGGCGGCGGGCACCTCCGCGAGTGCGGCCCGGTTCGCGGCAGCGTCGAGCGCGGCGCCCCACTGCAGCGCCGCGACGGTCAGCGTCTCCCCTGCCATGCCTCCAGCCTGCCAGACTGCCCGCATGACGCGACCCGTCCAGGCCCTCGGAGCGATCGTCCTCGCCGGCGGCACGGCCGTGCGGATGGGTGGCGTCGACAAGGCGTCCATCGAGCTGCACGGCCGCACCCTCCTGGAGTACGCGCTCGATGCGGTGACCGACGCCTCCGAGGTCGTGGTCGTCGGCGCGTGGGTGCCGACCGAGCGCCCGGTCACGTTCACGCGCGAGGAGCCCGCGCTCGGCGGACCCGCCGCCGGGATCCTCGCCGGGCTCGACGCCTTCGCGGGTACGCCGCGCCAGCTCGTCGTCCTCGCCGTCGACATGCCCCGCGTGACGCTGTCCACGATCGCCCGCCTGCGCGACGCCGCGGAGGGCCGCGACGGTGCCGTCCTGGTCGACGGCAAGGGCCGGCGTGCACTGGCCTACGTGCTCGACACCGCGGCGCTCACCGCGTCACGGCCGGGACCGGAGGAGGCGTTCGGCCTGTCGTTGCGCGCCCTCGTCGGCGACCTCGACCTCGCCTCCGTGCCTGCGCGCGGCGACGAGGCGCGCGACGTCGACAGCTGGGAGGACCTGGTCTGACCTCCGGGCCGGGAGGTCTTGTCAGGGCGTGCCCGGCGGGAGCAGTGTGGGAGGCGTGAACCTCCACGACTGGATCGATGAGCTCTGCGACGTCCTCGACGTCGACGTGGACGTCGACGAGGCCCTGGTCCTCGACCTCGCCCGCGTGTCGTCGCACCAGGTGCAGCGGGCCGCCGCACCGATCACCACGTTCCTGCTCGGTTACGCCGCCGGCCTCGCCGACGCGGACGAGGCGGGTGTCGAGGCCCTCGCGGCCCGGGCGACCGCGCTCGCGGAGTCGTGGGACCGCCCGGCCGGCGCCCCGGATCCCGACGAGGTGGAGGCGGAGGTCGAGGTGCCCGACGACCGCGGGGTCGACCACACCCGCGACGTCGCGGACATCATCAGCTGAGCTCCCGCGAGTCGAGTGCGCTCGTTGACGCAACGTGCGCAGGCTGCGCACCCGCCGCGGTCTAGGGTCGTTGCCATGCGTGCGATCGTCGCCACCCAGCCCGGAGGACCCGAGGTCCTCGAGATCCGCGAGCTCCCGACGCCGACGCCCGGCCCGGGCGAGGTGCTGGTGGAGGTCGCCGCGACCGCCGTCAACCGCGCGGACGTGCTGCAGCGGATGGGGTTCTACCCGCCGCCGGCCGGCGCCAGCGACATCATCGGCCTGGAGTGCAGCGGCACCGTGGCGCAGCTCGGTGAGGGCGTCGAGGGGTGGGCGGTCGGCGACGCGGTGTGCGCGCTCCTGGCCGGCGGCGGCTACGCCAGCCACGTCGTCGTACCGGCGGGGCAGCTGATGCCCGTGCCCGATGGCGTGGACCTGGTGACCGCCGCTGCGCTGCCCGAGGTCGCCTGCACCGTGTGGTCCAACGTCTTCATGCTCGCGGGGCTCGAGGCGGGTGACCGGTTCCTGGTGCACGGCGGCGCGGGCGGCATCGGCACGCACGCCATCCAGGTGGCCAGCGCCCTGGGCGCGAGGGTGTACACCACCGCCGGCTCGGCCGAGAAGCTCGCGACCTGCGCGGAGCTCGGCGCGGACGTGACCATCAACTACCGCACCGATGACTTCGTCGCGGTGCTGAAGGCCGACGGCGGCGCGGACGTCATCCTCGACAACATGGGGGCGAAGTACCTCGACGGCAACGTCGCCGCGCTCGCCACCGGGGGCCGCCTGGTCATCATCGGCATGCAGGGCGGCGTCAAGGGCGAGCTCAACATCGCGGCCCTGCTGACCAAGCGGGGCGCCGTCCACGCCACCTCGCTGCGCGCCCGCCCGACCGAGGAGAAGGCGCTCATCTGCGCCGACGTGGTCGAGAACGTCTGGCCCCTCGTCGCCGACGGCCAGGTGGTCCCGATCGTCCACGCGACGCTGCCCCTCGAGCAGGCCGCCGAGGCGCACCGGCTGATCGACTCCGGCGACCACGTCGGCAAGATCCTGCTCACCGTGTCCTGAGGTGGCTGTCTCCCCTCGAGGTCGCCGCGTGGCAGGCCCGGAGTTGGGAGGCACGCCCTAGGGTGGTCGCCATGAGCGCGCAGCAGCCCCCGCTTGAGAACGACGCCCGCGAGCAGGACCGGGGCCGCGAGGACCAGGAGGTCTTCGTCCTCGGTTCCGGCGACGAGGACGGCGACGACGCCGCCCCGATCACCGACCTGGTCGAGCAGCCGGCCAAGGTCATGCGCATCGGCAGCATGATCCGCCAGCTCCTGGAGGAGGTGAAGTCGGCGCCGCTCGACGAACCGAGCCGCAGCCGCCTTGCCGGGATCCTGGAGACCTCGGTCAAGGAGCTCAAGGACGGCCTCGCCCCCGAGCTCGACGAGGAGCTGGACCGCCTGATCGCGCCGTTCGAGACCGGCACGCCGACCGACGCCGAGCTCCGGATCGCGCAGGCCCAGCTGGTCGGCTGGCTCGAGGGTCTCTTCCACGGCATCCAGACGGCGATCTACGCCCAGCAGATGGCGGCCCGCGCCCAGCTCGAGCAGATGCGACGCGCGCTCCCACCGGGCTTGCACCACGACGAGCAGGGTGTGCCGCACGCACCGGCCGGCCCCGCGCACCCGGGCGTGCCCGAGTCGCCGACCAGCGGCATGTACCTCTGACCTGACGCGTGCCCGCGAGTCGGGCCGTGCCGGCTCAGCGCCTGCGACGGACCCGGATCGCCAGCACGAGGACCGCGGCGACCAGGCCCACGGAGCCGACCAGCAGCACGCCGGTGACCGCGATCTCCGACCACGCGGGGCGCAGGGGAGACAGCTCCCGTGAGCCCGCGCGGGAGTCGCCCGCATGCGGTGCGCCGGTGGTCGGGGCGTGGGGCTGACCCAGGGCAGCGGTGACCTGCTGCTCGAGGTCGGCACGGAGCAGCGACGTACCGCCGCAGATGTTCACCTGCCGCGCCGAGCCGCCGCCGGACGGCGAGACGAAGAAGAGGACCGGACGCGCCTGCGGCAGCTCGCCGACTCCACAGGCGGTGGCCTGGCTGCTGGACGAGACGGTCACCTCTGCGGGCGGGTCGCCCTTCCAGACCCGGTCGACCTCGACGGTCCAGTCGGTGCTGCCGCCGCCCCGGGCGAGGAGGCCACCGCCGGCGCGCTGGGTGTCGGTGATCGTGCCGACGAAGACCTCCGCGGCCGCTCGTGCCTGGTCGGCGGTGTCCTTCCGCACGCACGAGCAGGCGAACGCACTGGTCGCCGAGAGCAGGACGAGGGAGCCGAGGGCCAGGACGAGGACGCCGCCCAGTGCGGCGACGCGACGCAGCCGCGCGACCATCGAGGCCCGCTCAGTGACGCGCACGGCCCAGGGCCCGCGCGAGCAGGAGGACGAGGAACCCGCCGCCGGCCAGCACCGCGCCCGGGAGCGCGAGCTGCCAGAAGCCCCACGGCTCCGCGGAGCCGACCTTGGTCAGCCGGACCTCGCTGGTGGCGGAGCCGCCGGACGCCGGGCGGTGGCCCGAGCCGAGGACGTCGGCGACGACCGTGGCCGCCTCGGAGGTGAGCTCGGTGCTGCCCCAGTCACCGCGGACCACAGGCGTCTTCGCCGCGCCCTGGCTGAGGAAGAGCCACCGGTCGCCCTTCTTCACCGGCAGGGCGCACGGGCGGTCGGCCGTCGGGGCCTGCAGCTCGAGCGTCGCGTGGGCGGTGCCGGCGTACACCCGCTTGACCGCGAGGGTGTAGACCTGTCGGCCGGGCAGGGTGTCGACCTTCGTGACGGTGCCGGTGACGACGAGGTCGGCGGCCTTGAGCTCGGTGCGCAGCGGACCCGGAGCGCACGCCGCCTGGGCGCTCGCCGAGAGGCCGAGCACCACGCCCATCGCGAGCGTGGGGGCCACCAGGGCGATCGTGATCAGGCGTCGCATGGCGCCAAACTACCGCTCGAGGGCGAAGAGACCCGCGAGCGTCACCGCGACACCGTCACGGTCGTTCGGCGGCGCCACGTGCGAGGCGACCCGGCGCACCGACGGGTGGGCGTTCTCCATCGCATAGGAGGTGCCCGCCCACAGCAGCATGTCGATATCGTTGGGCATGTCCCCGAAGGCGACCACCTCGCCCGCGTCCACCCCCAGCTCCGTCGCCAGCCGGCCGAGCGTGGAGGCCTTGGTGACGCCCTTCGCGCTCATCTCGACCAGGGCGCCGGCCGAGGACCAGGTCGTCGTGACCAGCGCGCCGACGTGCTCCTCGACGAGGTGCCAGAACGCGTCCGGCGCCATCTCGTCGTGCCGGGCGAGGAGCTTCACGACGGTGCCGTCGACGATCTCGGCCAACGGGCCGCGCGGGATGTCGGGGCTCACGACGCCCAGCGGGCGGAAGTCCTCGGAGAGCGCGAAGCCGCCGGTCTTCTCCAGCGCGAACGTCGTGCCCGGGATCCGGCGCCGCAGGATCCGGCCGACCTCGAGACAGACGTCGGGCTCGATCGTGAGCGCGGTCCGCACCTCGTGGCGCGCCACGTCGTAGACGATGCCGCCGTTGGAGCAGATCGCCAGGCCGTGGCCGCCCACGTGCTCCCACAACGCGTCCATCCAGCGGATCGGACGACCGGTCACGAAGACCACCGGGACGCCGCGCGCGTCGAGCTGCGTGAGCACCTCGCGCGTGTACGCCGTGACCGTGCCGTCGGTGTGCAGCAGCGTGCCGTCGAGGTCGGTGGCGACGAGCGAGGGCATGGTGTCGACCCTAGTGTTCAGCGCCACCCCCGGGCGATATGGATTTCGCCGGACAGATCCCCCCGGGGCGGTTACCGTTTTCTCCTGCTGTGGCGGAGGGGCCCGGCGGTCTCGCAGTAGGTCCGGGTCGGTTCGGGGGAGGCATCGATGGCGCGCGCACGCACGCTGGTCGCCGTGTCGGCGGCGATCCTCGCGGTCGCGACGTCGGCGCAGGCCCTCGACAGCGCGGACGCCGCGCGCCACCACGGCGCGCCGGCCGCCCTCGCCCGGCCCGGTGCGGGCACACCCGTGCTCCCGCCCGTCCCGCCCCGGGTGCCGAAGCCCAACATCCTCCTCGTCATGACCGACGACATGCGGGCCGACGACCTGAAGTGGATGCCCCGCACCCGGGCGTTCTTCGCCGAGCACGGCACGGACTTCCGCAACTCCTTCGCCCCGACGCCGCTGTGCTGCCCCAACCGCGCGTCGTACCTGAGCGGGAAGTACGCGCACAACCACCACGTGTGGTGGCACGAGTCCCCCTGGGGATACGGCGCGTTCGACGACAGCCACACGATCGGCGGCGCCCTCCAGGCCGCCGGCTACCAGACGGGCTACGTCGGCAAGTACCTCAACCGCTACGGGATCGCGGCCCCGAAGGCGGACCCGACCGCCGCTCCCTGGACCTACGTGCCGAACGGCTGGGACGACTGGCGGGCCACGCCCGACGCCGTCCCCGTTCCGATGTCCAACCCGCTGTGGGGCAGCACCTACAACTACTTCGCGACGACCGTCAACGACAACGGCACGCTCGAGGGCCACCAGGGCGAGTACAACTCGACCGTCCTGGTCGACGAGGGCCTCGACGTGCTGCAGCAGTTCGAGGGCACCGGCAAGCCGTGGTACCTCCAGCTCAACTCGCTGGCCCCGCACCACGGCGACCCCGTCGAGTCCGACGACCCCGATCCGAGCCTCATGCAGACCCCGGCGCGTCCGGACTGGGTGAAGGGCCGCTTCGACGCCGAGATTCCGCGCGGGCTCGGCGTCCCCGTCGACGGACAGCCGGAGAAGGACGTCAGCGACAAGGCGCGGATCACCCGCCGGATGAAGCCGCTGACCGACTCCGACCGCTCCGACATCCTCGCGCTCTCGCGCCAGCGGGCCGAGACCCTCTACGCCTTCGACCGGCAGCTGGGGCGCGTGCTCCGCGAGCTCGAGCGCGCCGGCCAGCTCGACCACACGATCGTGGCGTTCACCTCCGACAACGGCTACATGGAGGGCGAGCACCGCTGGCGCAGCGGCAAGGTGATCGGCTTCGAGCCGTCGTACCGGGTGCCGCTCCTGATCGCCGGCCCCGGCGTCCCCGAGGGGGCGCAGGAGGTCATGCCGGTCAACACCGTCAACCTCTCTGCCTCCGTGCTCGACTGGGCCGGAGCCCACCTGGCCGGCGCCGACGGCCAGCCCTTCGACGACACGATCGGCACCGGCCGCGGCTGGGACCACGCCCTGGGCTACGAGGCCTACTTCCCCTCGATCCGCAACCGCCACGACGTCCCGGGCTTCGAGCACGGGGACGCCTCGGCGGTCGGCATCCGCACGGCGCAGTACTTCTACGTGCGCTACAGCAACGGCCAGGAGGAGCTCTTCGACCTGCGCCACGACCCGGTCGAGCTGAGCTCGGTCGCCGCCGACCCCGCCTACGCCGACGTGAAGGCCGAGCTGCGTGGCCTGTGGGACCGGTTCCACCACTGCCACGGTGACGGCTGTGACATCCCGCTGCCCGCGTCGCTCGCGACCGACGCCGCCACGACGCGCGAGCTGACCGACCTGATGGAGACGGAGACGGCCCGCTACTACGGCCGCTGATCCGGCTCCGGAGGCGCAGCGCGTCCTCCGGGTGCGGTGTGACACGCCCGACAGGGACCCGGATGGCGTTCCCGCATCGTCATAGTCTAGTTTTTCACTCGACATACATCAGACAACAGAGGGGAGGGCACCATGAAGCGGCGTTCATCGCTGATCGCGCTGGTGGCGGCCCTCGCGGTGGCCGTGCCCACGGTCGCCGCGATCAACCACGAGACGCCGGCCCGCGCCGCCGTCGCTCGTGCCGGTGCGCCCAACGTGCTCGTCGTCATGACCGACGACATGCGCTACGACGACGTGAAGTACATGCCGAACCTGCGGAAGTTCCTCGGGACCCGCGGCACGGACTTCCGCAACATGTTCGCTCCGACCCCTCTCTGCTGCCCCAACCGAGCCTCGTTCCTCACCGGCAAGTACGCCCACAACCACCACGTCTGGTGGCACGACGAGCCGTGGGGCTACGGCGCCTTCGATGACCGCCACACGATCGGCGGCGCCCTGCAGGCTGCCGGCTACCGGACCGGGTACGTCGGCAAGTACCTCAACGGCTACGGCCGGATGCGTCCCAAGGCGGACCCGACGCACAAGCCGTCGACGTACGTCCCCGCCGGCTGGGACGAGTGGCGGGGCACTCCCGACGCGACCTCGCTGCCCGAGTCGGACCCGCGCGCAGGCAGCACGTACCGCTACTTCGACACGACCGTCAACGTCAACGGCAGGCTCGTCGGCCACCAGGGCGTCTACAACTCGCGCCTCCTGGTCACCGAGGGCGTGAAGCTGATCGACTCCTTCAACGGCGGCTCGAAGCCGTGGTACCTGATGATCAACTCGCTCGCGCCGCACCACGGCGGCCCGGTCGAGAAGGACGACCCGTACCTGGTCACGCCGGCGCGTCCGACGTGGGTCAAGGGGAAGTTCAACCAGGAGATCCAGCGCGGACCCGGCGTTCCCCGGAGCGGCGAGCCCGAGGCCGACGTGCGCGACAAGGCCCGCATCACCAGCTCCAAGGAGCCGTTCGGCGCGCGGGAGCGCAACGCCGTCCGCAACGAGGCACGCCAGCGCGCCGAGACGCTCTACGTCCTCGACAAGCAGCTGCAGCGCGTCTGGGACGAGCTGGCCCGTACCGGGCAGCTGAAGAACACGGTCATCGCGTTCACCTCCGACAACGGCTACATGGAGGGCGAGCACCGCTGGCAGTCCGGCAAGCTGATCGGCTTCGACTCCTCGTACCGGGTGCCTCTCCTGGTGGCCGGTCCGGGCATCCCGGCAGGCGCCCGCCAGTACTCGCCGGTGACGACCATCGACCTGACCGCGTCCATCCTGGACTGGACCGGCGCGCACCTCGACGGCGTGGACGGCCGCTCCTTCGTGCCGGACATCGGCACCTCGGTCGGCTGGGACCGGGCCGTCGGGTACGAGGCCCACATCCCCAACATCCACAACACGCAGCCGACGGTCTTCACCGACGCCCGCCAGGCGATCGGTGTCCGCACCGGGCGCTACTTCTACGTGAAGTACGCCAACGGGCAGTCCGAGCTCTTCGACCTCCAGCGCGACCCGCTCGAGCTGCGGTCGGTCACCAACGCCCCGGCGTACGCCGGCGTGAAGCGCGAGCTCGAGGTGGCGTGGAAGGCGTTCAAGGACTGCCACGGTGTGGCCTGCGTGGTGCCCCTGCCGCCGGACCTCCGGACGACGGCCGCGCAGGACGCCGCGATCCGCAAGGGGCTCGCGACGGAGACGGCCCGCTACTACGGCTGAGCCGGGAACCAGCGCGACAGCTCGACGGCGACACCGTCCTCCTCCACGGAGGCGGTGACGTCGTCGGCTTCGCGCTTCACCTCGTCGATCGCCTGCCCCATCGCGACCCCGCGGTGCGCCCACCGCAGCATCTCGAGGTCGTTGCGGCCGTCGCCGATCGCCAGCGTCTCGTCGGCGCCGACACCGAGCGCGTCGGCGACCCGGGCCAGGCCCGAGGCCTTGGAGACGCCGATCGGGGAGAGGTCCATCCAGGCCGACCAGCCGATGACGTACTCGGTGTTGTGCAGGCCGAGGCGGCGACCCAGCGCGACGAAGTCCTCCGGGGTGGCCGCCGGGTCGCGGATGATGACCCGGTTGACCGGCTCGGCGACCAGGTCCTCGACGTCGGTGATGATCTGGGTGCCGCTCAGCTCCCCCGGCGGGAACTCGTGCGAGACGCGGTAGCCGACGCCGTACTCCTCGACGGCGACGAGGGCGGTCGGATGCTCCTCGAGGATGGCGCGCACCGCGTCCGCCGCGTCGAAGCGCTCCTCGTGGACCACCTCGACAGGCGGGTAGCGGACCACGACCCCTCCGTTGGAGGCGACGATCCAGACGTGCTCGTCGCGGTGCAGGTCGAGCAGGTGCAGCACGGGCACCATCGCGTCGATGGAGCGCCCCGACGCCAGGACCACCTGGGCCCCGCCGTCGAGCGCCCGGTGCACGGCCTGCTTCACCGCGGGGGCGATCGTCTCGTTCTCCTGGCCCTGGCCCTCGACCCACTGGATCAGCGTGCCGTCGATGTCCAGCGCGATCAGCCGCGGCCGCCAGGTCCCCACGAGAGCGACACTAGCGACGTCCGCAACCGGCTTTCAGCCGATCGGCGTGAGCACCTCGAGGCCGCCCATGTACGGCTGGAGCGCCGCCGGCACCTTCACCGAGCCGTCGGCCTGCTGGTGGGTCTCGAGCACCGCGACGATGGCGCGCGTGACCGCGGTCAGCGTGCCGTTGAGGGTCGCCACCGGGCGCGTGCCGCGCTCGCCACGCTCGCGGATGTTGAGGCGCCGGCTCTGGAACTCGGTGCAGTTGGAGGTGGAGGTGAGCTCGCGGTACTTGCCCTGCGTCGGGATCCACGCCTCGCAGTCGAACTTGCGGACCGCGGACGGGCCCAGGTCGCCGGCGGCGATGTCGACGACCTGGTAGGCCAGCTCGAGCTTGTCGAGGAACGCCTTCTCCCACTCGAGCAGGCGGGCGTGCTCGGCCGGCGCCTCCTCGACGGAGGTGTAGACGAACATCTCGACCTTCTCGAACTGGTGCACCCGGATGATGCCCTTGGTGTCCTTGCCCGCCGAGCCGGCCTCCTTGCGGAAGCACGACGAGAACGCCGCGTAGCGCAGCGGCAGCGTGGCCGGGTCGAGGATCTCGTCGGAGTGGTACGCCGCCATCGGCACCTCGGACGTGCCGACCAGGTAGAGGTCGTCGACCTTGTAGACGCCGTCGTCGACCTGGTCGAGGAAGCCGGTGCCGGCCATCGCCTCGGGGCGGACCAGCGCCGGCGCGACCACCTGCGTGAAGCCGGCCGCCCGGGCCTGGTCGAGCGCCATGTTGATCAGCGCGAACTCGAGCTGCGCACCGACGCCGGTGAGGAAGTAGAAACGGCTGCCGGAGACCTTCGCACCGCGGTCGAGGTCGATCGCGCCGAGCAGCCTGCCGAGCTCGACGTGGTCACGGGGCTCGAAGCCCTCCGCGGCGAAGTCGCGCGGGGTGCCGACGTACTCGATGACGACGGAGTCGTCCTCGCCACCGGCGGGGGTGGCGTCGTCGCAGATGTTGGGGATCGCCTTGAGCGCGCGCTCCCAGGCCTCCTCGGCCTCGCGGTTGGCCTCCTCGGCGGCCTTGACCTGCGCGGCCAGCTCCTTGGTCTGGGCGAGCAGTGCGGGCTTCTCCTCGGCCGACGCGCGGGGGATCAGGCCGCCGACGCGCTTCTGCTCGGCACGCTTCTCCTCGAACGCCGCGATCGCCGCACGGCGACGCGTGTCGGCCACCAGCGCCGCGTCGACGACGTCGTCGGGCAGCCCGCGCTTGGCCTGCGAGGCGCGGACACGGTCGGGCTCGTCGCGGAGGATGCGCGGGTCGATCATGCGCACAGGCTATCGGCCGCCTCACACATCGCGCCCCCGCGGGCTGCACGCCTGCATACTGAGCGCCGTGACCGATCGCTCCGCCCGCTGGCTCCTGACCTGGGCTGCCGTCCTCGCCGGCACCTTCCTCCTCCTCGGCGTCGCCGTGAGCGCAGGCTGGCAGGCGCTGCTCGACGCCGACACCACCGTCAGCGACCCGATCGCAGGCCTGGTCGCACACCACGCCCACGTCATCACCGGACTGCACTGGGCCGAGCTGGTCACCGGCACGATCGCGGCGAACATCACCGCCCTCGGCGGAGCCCTCCTGCTCGGCTGGAAGGGCCACCCGCGCGCGGGCGTCTACTTCGCCCTCGTCACCTGGCTGACGATCGTCTCGGTCCACCTGCTCAAGGCCCTCTTCGACCGCGACCGTCCCGAGTGGCAGGTCGTGGACCACATCATCCACAACGGCTCCTACCCCTCGGGCCACGCCGCCTGGGCGACGTCGATCGCCGGCTCGATCGCCGTGCTGGTCTCGATGCTGGTGCGCAAGGCGCCGGTCCGCCGGGTCATGTACGGCGCCCTGCTGCTCTCCGTGGTGGCCATCGGAGCCGACCGGATCCTGCTCGGCCGGCACTTCCTCACCGACGTCCTCGGTGGCGCAGCCCTCGGTGGTGCCTGGGTGCTCCTGGTCCTCGCCTTCTACTCGCCCCTGCCGCGCGGCCACGCACGCCACCTGGAGCCGCTGCTGGCCACGACCCCGTCGGGCAAGCGTGACCTCCACGTGGTGCTCAACCCGATCAAGGTCGAGTCGCTGGAGACCTTCAAGGCGGTCGTCTCCCAGATGGCCGCGGAGTCGGGCTGGAGCGAGCCGGTCTGGCACCACACGACGGTCGAGGACTCCGGCACCGGCCAGGCGCACGACGCCTCGATCGCGGGTGCCGACCTGGTGCTCGTCTGCGGCGGCGACGGCACGGTCCGCGAGGTCTGCGCCGAGCTCGCCGGCACCGGCATCCCGGTCGGCATCGTCCCTGCCGGCACCGGCAACCTGCTGGGCCGCAACCTGTCGCTGCCGCTCTACTTCCGCTCCGCGATCGACGTCGCGCTCAACGGCCAGGACAAGGCGATCGACATGGTCGCGCTCTCCGGCGACGGGGTGGAGGACACGTCGTTCCTCGTCATGGCCGGGATGGGCTTCGACGCCGCGATCATGGAGGGCGTCAACGAGGACATCAAGAAGAAGGTCGGCTGGATCGCCTACGTGCTCTCGGCCCTCAAGGCCCTGATGTTCCCGGCGATGAAGCTGGAGATCTCCGTGGACGGCGGGGAGTTCACCACCCACCGCGCCCGCACGGTCGTCATCGGCAACGTCGGCTACCTCCAGGGCGGCATGCCACTGATCCCCAACGCCGCCATCGACGACGGTCAGCTCGACGTGGTGCTGCTCTACCCGAAGAAGTTCCTCAGCTGGCTGCCCCTGGCGTTCAAGGTGCTGACCAAGCAGAAGCGCAGCGACGCCTCACTGACCCGCTTCACCGGCACGCGCGTCGTGGTGCGCTCGGCCACCGACGTCCCCCGCCAGATCGACGGCGACATCATCAGCTCCGGCAAGGAGCTGGTCTGCGAGACGGTGCACGGGCGCCTGCTCGTGCGCGTCCCGCGCTGACCGGGCCGGGCTCAGCCGCGGGCTGCCGCCAGCGCCTCGTCCTCCTCGGGCGAGAGCGGCTGGTCGCACGTCCACCCGGCGACCGACTTGGCGTAGGTGCGGGCCTCGCTGCGGCCGTGGATCGAGGTGACGACCACGCCGTTGCCGTCGTCATCGGCCAGTGCGAGTGACCACGACAGGTGGCCGCCCATGTCGCCGAACGCGTCGTAGCGCACCACCGCGAGGTGCTTCAGCGCGAAGCCGCCCTCGGCCCGCAGCGCCGCGACCTCCTGGCGGAGGCCCTGGACGTCCTCGGGCAGCGGGTTGTGCGGCGTGCCGACGGGGGTCTGCGACCGGTCGCCCCGGAGGAGGGCGAGGAGCGCCACCACGAGTGCGGCGACGGCGACGAGCAGGGCGAGGATCGCGACGACGTTCACGGGCGGCAGCCTAACGGCGTGGCCCCGCGAGTCCGCGGAAGTCGGCCGCGCTCCCTACACTTGGCTCCACCATGGATCTCGCAGTCATCGCCCTGACGTTCGGCACGGTCTTCCTGGTCGAGCTCCCCGACAAGACGATGCTGGCCACCCTGGTGCTGAGCACGCGGTTCCGGCCCCTGCTGGTCTGGATCGGCGTGAGCGCCGCGTTCACGGTGCACATGGCCATCGCCGTGGGTCTCGGCAAGGCCGTCGCGTTCCTGCCCGATCAGCTCGTCAAGGGCGGCACGGCGGCGCTCTTCCTGACCGGTGCGGTCCTGCTCCTGCGCGAGGCGCGCACCGCGGATGCCGACGAGCCCGGCACCGAGGCCGAGTACGCCGCCAAGGCCGACGCCGCCGGTGGCCGACGCGGCGCGTGGGCCACCGTCGTGACCTGCTTCCTGGTCCTCTTCACCGCCGAGTGGGGCGACCTCTCCCAGCTGCTGGTGCTCTCCCTCGCGGCCCGGTACGACGCGCCGTTCTCGGTCTTCAGCGGGGCGACCGCGGCACTGGTCGGCGTCGCCGGGCTGGCCGTGCTCGTCGGTCGCTGGCTGCTCGCCCGGATCTCCCTCGGCACGCTGCACTACGTCGGCGCCGGGATCTGCCTGCTGCTCGCCGCGGTCACCCTCTACGAGCTGGTCTGACCCCTCGGCACGCGCCCCGCGTCAGGGCATGAAAAAGCCCGGTCGTTGTCGACGGGGGATACAACAACGACCGGGCAAGAGAAAGATAGGCGGTGGGCGGTCCAGACCGCAACAACCGTTGTCATTTCCTGCCGAGAAGTCGCAACATGAGGTCCGGCTTGTCCGAGATGACCGCTTCAACGCCCAGGTCCTGACAGATCCTGAGGTTCGCCTCGGTGTTCACCGTCCACACGTGCATGCGCCGTCCCTCCTTGACCAGGTGCTCGCCGAGACCGGGGTGCAGCTTGAGCTGCTTGATGCCCGGCCCGACGATCCAGTCCTTCGGGACCACGGGCCGCAGCACCGGCCAGTGGTGGGCCTTCTCGACCAGCTGGACCAGGCGCAGGTCCGGCGCCATGCGGTGCGCCCGGAGCAGCGCCGTGTGCGAGAAGCTCATCACCCGGACCGGGGACTGCTTCCCCGCCCAGCCGAACTCGCGGAGCGTCTCGACGAGCCGCTTCTCCACGAGCCCGCCGTAGCGGGTCGGGTGCTTGGTCTCGATCGCCAGCTCGACGGGTCGGCCGTAGTCGGCGACGGTGGCCAGCAACGTGCGCAGCGTCAGGACGCCGCCGAGTGCCGGGTCGAGGTCGGGGGCCTCGTCGTCGAGGTCCGACCACGGCCGCTTCCAGCTCGCGAAGTCGAGCTCGGACAGCTCGCTGAGCTCCATCCGCGACACGACGCCCTTGTCCCCCGCCGTACGACGGAGGTTGCGGTCGTGCACGCAGACCAGGTGGCCGTCCGCGCTGAGCCGGACGTCGCACTCGAGCGCGTCGGCACCCACCTCCAGCGCCTCGATGTACGCGCCGAGTGTGTGTTCCGCGATCTCCGCGCTCGCACCGCGATGGGCCACGACCTCCATGGCCAGATCTTGCACCGGGACGCGCCCGGTGCGCCCGGTTTTGCGGCGACGGCGCGCCGGTCGCCGTCCTCCGACCGGGTCAGTCCAGCTCGATCAGGTACCTGCCGAAGTGCGGGACCGTGAACGCGATCAGCCCGCGCTCGGCGGAGTAGATCAGGCCCTTCTTCAGCAGCGCGTCGCGGGCCGGCGAGAGGGACTGCGGCTTCTTGCCCAGCTGGATGGCGACGTCGGCGGTGGCGACCGACCCGATGTCGTCGATGCGGCCCTGACCGGTGGCGGCCATCTCGACGGCGACGTCGGCCATCGCCCGGAGGTACTCCCGCTCCCCCGGTGTCGCGCGCTCGTAGCGCGAGCCGAAGAAGCCGACGGCGAGCTCGGCCTCGGCGGCCGGCGCCGCGACCTTCACGTCGTCCTCGGTGATCGGCGACTGCGGCGCGAGGTCCCAGACCTCCTTGCCGTAGGCCTGGATGAAGTAGGGATAGCCACCGGTCGCGGCGTACATCGCAGCCAGAGCGTCGTCGGTGAACGCGGCGTCCTCGTCGTCGGCCGGACGGCTCAGGGCGGCGTCCGCGGCCTCGCGGGAGAGCCGGTCGATCCGCTGGTACCGGAAGAGCCGCTCCGAGTAGGACTTGCTCGCGCTCAGCACCGCGGGGAGATGCGGGAGACCGGCGCCGACGACGATGATCGGAAGGCCGGACTGGCTGATCTCGTGGCACGCGGCGCACAGCGCGGAGATGTCGTCGGGACCGAGGTCCTGCATCTCGTCGATGAAGATCGCGATGCCCTTGCCGACGTCGGCGGCGAGGCCGCCGACGTCGGTGAAGAGCTCGACGAGGTCGATCTCGATGTCGCCCGAGTCGGCGCGACCCTTGCGGGCCGGCACGTCGATGCCGGGGTTCCACATCTCCTTCAGCGTCGCCTTCGGGCCCGCGTCGCGCTGCGCGAACGCGCGCAGGACACCGAGGACGTGGTGCACGGACTCCTCGTCGGAGTGGCCGAGCTCGCGGATCGCCTGGTGCATGGCCGAGCTCAGCGGACGCCGCAGGCCCTGGTCGGGACGGGCCTCGAGCTTGCCGGTGCCCCACCGCTTGCGCACGGCGGCCGAGCGCAGCGCGTTGAGCAGCACCGTCTTGCCGACGCCACGCAGGCCGGTGAGGACCATCGAGCGCTCCGGGCGACCGCGGGAGATGCGCTCCAGCACGACGTCGAACGCCGCGAGCTGCTCGTCACGGCCGGCGAGCTCGGGCGGGCGCTGGCCGGCGCCGGGGGCGTAGGGGTTCCTGATCGGGTCCACGATGTGACGGTATCGGCGTCTCTAACGCGCCCCCTAGATTGACCTAGCGTGTCGCATCGACGACCCGACCGGGTCAGCCCGCGTCGGAGAGGCGGGCCGCCCGCCGCTGGTCCAGCGCTGCCGAGTACGAGGCGTCGAGGCCGGCGCGGAGCACGTCGATGAGATCCGGCACGTCCTCGATCGCCAGGCGGAACGTGCCGGCGCACGTCGTGTCGCGCCAGAGCGACAGCACCACCAGCCCGGCCTCGTGGTGCCACGTCACGCGGAGGGCGCGTGCGGGCGACCGGGCGTCGAGGTAGATCTCGCCCGTCAGCGGGAGCGGCGTGACCGGAGGCACCCGTCCATCATGCGCCTGCACCGGTGACCTGTCACCGGGTCGGCGCGGTCGGCCTCCGCGCGGCACCGGCGAGGACCAACCCGACCATGCGGGCAAAGCGCCGGATGACGCGCCGGTCGAACCGCCCGGAGTGGAGCCGACCCCCAGGTCTCGGGGATCATGCCGACCATGCACAGGCGAGCGACGGCCGACCTCGTGGCGATCCGCGCCACCGTGGTCGCTGCGCTGTCGCTGCTGCTGGCCACCGCGGCGCACGTCCTCGCCGGCGGTCTCCTGCCGGCGGCCTGGACGCTCGTCGCGATGGTCGCGCTGACCGGCCTCGGCGCCGCGCTGGCGCTCGACCAGCAGGCCTCCCGGACCCGGCTCGCCCTGCTGCTCGTCGGCGGCCAGACCACGATCCACTTCGCCATGACCGCGCTCGCCGGTCATGGCGACGAGGGCGGACTCCGGGCCACCTCGGTCGCCGGCGCGCTGACCGACGCCGTGCACCACCTCCGCGAGGACCTCGTCGCCGACGGCCCGATGATGCTCGCCCACGTGGCGGCCGCGGTGCTCACCGGCATCCTCCTGGGTCGGGCCGAGCGCGCGCTGTGGACGGTCATCGACCTCGCGCGCCGCGCCACGGACCTCGTCGCACTCGTCCTCCGCCTCGTCCCGGTGGTCGCGCTCCGCCGTCCGGTCACCCACGTCGCCGCGTCCAGCCAGGCCCCGGCACCCCTCCAGTCGCGCCTGCTCACCGGCGCCTCCGTCGTACGCCGCGGACCGCCGCGCCTCCTCCCCGCCTGCTGACCCCCGCGGTCCGGGCACACGTCACCCACACCGCCGGCCAGCGGCCCTTGCGGCTGCCCTCCGGCGTCCCCACGTGCTCCGAGGAGAGTCATGTCCGACACCCGCGTCGTCGACCCGGTCGACGACCCCACCCCGACCCGGCGGAAGGCGAAGCCCAGCGGCGGCCTCTTCCGTGCCTTCTGGCGCTGGCACTTCTACGCCAGCTTCCTGGTCATCCCTGTCCTGCTGGTGCTCGCGGGCACCGGCCTGATCTACCTGCTCCGGTTCCAGGTCGAGCCGGTCCTCCACGGCGACCTCCTGAAGGTCGACGTCCCCGCCGGCGCCAGCCGCCTGTCGTACGACGACCAGGCCGCTGCCGTCCGGAAGGCCTACCCCGACGGCCGGATCGCCTCCGTCGTCGAGCCGTCGGCACCCGACCGGTCGACCGACTTCACCGTGTCCACCGCGACGCCCGGATCCCGGGAGGCCGAGGACGCCACGATCCGCGAGGTCTACGTCGACCCGTACTCCGGGCGGGTCCTGGGGGCGCTGGACCCGGACCACACCCTGTCCGGGTGGGCGAAGAACACCCACAAGGACATGATGCTGGGGACCCCCGGGCGCTATGTCCTCGAGCTCGGCGCCTGCTGGTCCATCGTCATGGCCCTCACCGGCTACTACCTCCACTGGCGCGGACGGACCGCGCGGGCGCGGCGGAGGCTCGCGAAGGCACGGGGCGCCGCCCTCCGTCACCGGCACGCCACGGTCGGCTTGGCGGTCGGGATCGGCCTGCTCGGGCTCGTCGTCTCCGGCCTCCCGTGGACGGTCTGGTGGGGTGCGAAGGTGCAGACCCTCGCCAGCAGCCAGGGCACGAGCATGTGGTCGGCCGACCCCGGCGCCCAGTCCTCCGCGCCGACGCTCGACGCCTCGGTACCGCACAGCCACAACGTGCCGTGGGGATCGGGGAGGAGCCCCGTGCCGTCCTCCGCGCCGGAGCAGGAGGGCGCGTCACCGGTCGGCGTCGACTACGCCATCGGAGCAGCCGAACGCCGCGGCCTCTCCCACCCTATGACCGTGGTCCTCCCGGCTGACGCGACGGGCGTCTACTCGGTGATGGGCTACGCCTTCCACGCACCGAGCAGGGAGGCGACGGTGCACGTCGACCAGTTCACCGGGCAGCCCGTGGCGCAGTACGGCTACGGCGACTACTCCGCCCTCGCGAAGGTCGTCGACCAGGGCATCGCCCTGCACGAGGGCCGCCGGTTCGGCTCGCTGAACCTCGCCGTCAGCGCGGCGTTCTGCCTGGCGGTGATCTTCCTGTGCCTCGCCGGCCCGCTCATGTGGTGGCGCCGACGGCCCCGCGGCTCCTCCCTGGGCGCGCCGCGTGGTCGCCTGGACGTGCGGACCGGACCGTTCGCCGTCGCCGGCCTCGCCGGCCTCGCCCTTGTCCTCCCGGTTTTCGGTGCTTCACTGGTCGCGGTCTTCGCGCTCGACCAGCTGGTGCTCCGCCGGGTCACCCCGCTGAAGAACTTCTTCAACGTCGCCTGAAACCCCTCGAAAGGAACACCATGCGCATCGCCCTCACCGCCCTCGCCGTCACCGGCAGCCTCACCCTCGCCGCCTGCGCGAGCGAAGGCACTACCGCCGACCCGACGCAGGCACCGACCATGTCGTCGTCCGGCTCGACGTCGGAGACGGCCGCTCCCGCCAAGGTCATCGACATCACCGTCAAGGACGGGAAGGTGACGCCCAACGGCGCCACGATCAAGGTGCCGGTCGGGAAGCCGATCGAGCTGCGGGTCACCTCCGACGCGTCCGGCGAGCTGCACATCCACACCACGCCGGCGCAGGCGCTGAACTACACCCCGGGCACGCACTCGACCACGATCACCATCCCCCGCCCGGGCCGTGTCGAGGCGGAGCTCGAGGAGACCGGCACCCTCGTCGCCAACCTCGACGCGGAGTGAGCGCACTGCCCCCGTCGTGAAAGCGAAGGGCCGTCACCCAGCCGGGTGGCGGCCCTTCGTCGTACGTGGGGAGGTCAGGCGTCGGCGGTGGCGCGGCGCGAGCGCGCAGCACCGACGACGGTGACGCCGGTCGCCCACACGGCGACGAAGACGGCGACGATCGCGAAGCCGACGTAGTCGAGGTTGACCTTCTCCACCCAGGTCAGCCAGGCCGGGCTCAGCTCGTCGGCGACCAGCTGGAGCAGCAGCACCGTGCCGATCGTCAGCGCGATCAGGACGGAGAGCGTCGTGACGACCATGTTGTAGACGATCCGGCGCGCGGGGTCGAGCGAGGACCACTCGTAGGCCCGCGACATGACCACACCGTCGATGCTGTCGCCCAGCACCATGCCCGCGGTGAAGAGGACGGGCAGCACCATGACGGCGTACCAGGGCAGGGCGTACGCCGCGGTGCCCCCGGCCAGCACGAGCAGCGCGATCTGGGTCGCGGTGTCGAAGCCGAGGCCCATGAGGAGCCCGGCCGGGTAGAGGTGCCAGGGCTTGTCGATGCGTCGCGTGACGCGGCCGAAGATGCGCGCGAGGAAGCCGCGGTTGTGCAGGTGGTGCTCGAGCCTGTGCTCGTCGAAGGTGCCTGCCTTGAGGTGGCGCCGGGCGTGGATGATGCCGCCCAGCGCGCTGAGGTTCATGAGCCCGACGACGACGAGGAAGAGGCCGGCGGCCGAGGAACCGATCACCCCGAGGACGTGCTGCAGCGAGGAGTCGGCGTCCTGGACCGGGCCGGCGATGGCCGTGACGCCCAGGGCGATCACGGCCGCCAGGCCGAACACGACGCTGGAGTGGCCGAGGGCGAACCAGAGGCCGGTCGTGCGGGCGGCCTTGCCCTCGCCGACCAGCTTCCGCGTCGCGTTGTCGATGATCGCGATGTGGTCGGCGTCGAAGGCGTGCCGCGCCCCGAGCAGGAACGCCGTCAGCCCGACGCCGACGCCGAAGATGCCGGCGTCGCCGATGCGGTAGTCGTGCGGCACGACGACCAGCAGGAGGGTGCCCCAGCCGACCAGGTTGAGGGCGGCGATGACGATCAGCATGCCCACGACCTGGCGGCGCGTGTGGGCCGCGCGGGGTCGCTGGTGCTCGTGCATACCGGCCATCTTATTGCCAACGACTTGCAACAAGGCGGTCCGGGCTACTTCAGCAGCTTGGACATCCGCCGGTCGGCGAGCGGCTTGCCGCCGGTCTGGCAGGTGGGGCAGTACTGCAGCGAGGAGTCGGCGAAGCTCACCTCGCGCACGGTGTCGCCGCACACGGGGCAGGCCTGGCCCGCGCGTCCGTGGACGGCCATGTTGCTCTTCTTCTCACCCTTGAGCTCGGAGGCGGCGAGGCCCCGCGACCGCTCGACCGCATCACCGACGGTCCCGCGGATCGCCTCGAACAGCGTCACGAGGTCGTCGCCCTCGATCGAGGAGGCCGGCTTGTACGGCGACATCCGGGCCGCGTGCAGGATCTCGTCGGAGTAGGCGTTGCCGATGCCCGCGATGGTGCCCTGGTGGCGCAGCACGCCCTTGATCTGCTTGCGGCCCTCGCGCTGGAGGATCTCGCCGAGCACGTCGACGGTGAAGTCGTCGGCGAGCGGGTCGGGGCCCAGCGAGGCGATGCCGGGCACGTCGAGCGGGTCGCGCACGACGTAGAGGGCCAGGCTCTTCTTCGTGCCGGCCTCGGTGACGTCGAGCCCCGACCCGTCGTCGAGCACGATCCGCGCCGCCAGCGGGCTCTTGCTGCTCGGACGCGCGGGGACCGCGGGGACGGAGTCCTTCCAGCGGACCCAGCCGGCACGCGCGAGGTGGAGGCACAGGTGCAGCCCGCCGGCCTCGATGTCGAGGAACTTGCCGTGCCTCCCCACCCCGTCGACGAACGCCCCCGACAGCGCAGCGAGCGGCGGGTCGAAGGTCTTCAGCGCGCTGAACGCCGCCAGGTCGACGCGCACGATCGCGCGGCCGGCCAGTCGCGCACCGAGGTCCTGGGCGAGGGCTTCGACTTCGGGCAGCTCGGGCATGGGTCGAGCATAGGAGCGGTACCGGGCAGGATGGGTCGCATGATCCCCACCGTCTCCATCGACCAGGTCCCCCACCCGCTCCCCGAGGGCCTGCACGTCCTCGACGTACGCGAGCCGGAGGAGTGGGCCCACGGCCACATCGAGGGCGCCCTGCACGTGCCCCTCGGCACGCTGCCGGTCCGGTTCGGCGAGCTGCCGGACGGCCAGACCCTCGTGGTGTGCAAGGTCGGTGGCCGCTCGGCACAGGCGGTCATGTGGCTGCAGCGCCAGGGACTCGACGTGGTCAACCTCGACGGCGGCATGCTCGACTGGGAGGCTGCCGGGCGGCCGATGGTGAGCGAGACCGGCAACTCGCCCTTTGTTGCGTGAAGCAACCAACCAATTGAGCCAAAGGCCGGACAGGACGGGCCTCGGGCCGCGAGGATGAGCCGACTTCCCTCGGACAGGAGCACCATGAAGATCCTCGCGCGCCTCGGCGCCCTCGCCGGCACGCCGGTCCTCGCCCTCGGCCTCGCGGCACCGGCCCACGCCGGCGGCTACACCTACTACGACAAGGCCGGCGACGTCACCGTCGAGACCTGCGACGCCACCACCTACGAGTGCACCGACGCCGTCGACTCCTCCATCAAGGAGGGTGACGCCATCCGCTCGACCGTGCAGCACCACGCGCACAACGTCGAGCTGCGCACCTCCTACCGCGAGCTGAGCGGCCTCCCGGAGGGCGGCGCGCTCTTCGCGACCGTGCGGACCAACGAGAAGCTGACCCGCCACGTCATCGTCTTCCACGACCCCGAGATGGGCAGCGACGCCTTCATGATCCGCCCGAACGGCGACATGGTGAAGTGTGGTGGCATCAGCACGACGGTGTCGTACTCGCGCAACATCATCGACGTGAAGATCCCCCGCGGCTGCCTCTCGCGTCCCCGCTGGATCCAGGCCGGCCAGGGCTACATGTGGGGCCAGACCGTCGAGGGCACGACGGAGGCTCCGAACGGCTCCGAGCTCTCCTACATCGACGACGCCCAGACCGCCGGCCTCAGCTACGACCTGCGCTTCGGCCCGAAGGTCTTCCGCGGCTGACCAGAGCCACCCCGCTGCCGGTCGTCCTCACCCGAGGGCGGCCGGCAGCGGCAGTTTCAGGGCCTGCCGCAGGCGCCGGAGGTACGTCGCCCGCGGGACCTCGACGACACCGAGCGTCGCGAGGTGGTCGGTGCGCCACTGCACGTCGAGCAGCCGCTGGTCGGCGTACGGATCGGCGCCGGCGGCGGTGAGCAGGTCCACGAGGCCGACCAGCGCCACCTTGGAGGCGTCGCGCTGTCTGTGGAACATCGACTCCCCGGCGAAGAGCCCCCCGATCGCCACGCCGTAGAGCCCGCCGGCGAGCTCGCCGTCGCGCCATGCCTCCACCGAGTGCGCCCAGCCGAGCTCGTGCAGCGCGGTGTACGCCGCGATGAACTCGTCGGTGATCCAGAAGCCCTCCCGGTCCGGGTCACCGCACGCCCGCATGACCTCCTCGAACGCCGTGTCCACCCGGATCTCGAAGTGCCGGCAGGACTTCCGCAGCGACGACGTCACCCGCAGGCCGTCGAGGGGCAGCACGCCACGCTGCTGCGGCGAGAACCAGCCCATCGGGTCGTCCTCGTCCAGCGGCATCGGGAAGAGCCCCGAGCGGTACGCCGCGAGCAGGGTGCCGGGCGCGAGGTCGGCGCCGATCGCCACCAGGTCGTCGTCGGCCCAGTCGGGCTCGCGCGCTGGGTCGGGGAAGTGCCACGGGGACCGCGGAGGCTCGACCGGACTCGTCACACGTAGATGCTCCCGCATCCTTAGGGCGGGCCACGTACCATCCCCGCCATGGGACTCGGAAGCATCGTCGGCCGCCGGCTCGCCCCGCGCGTGCAGAAGCTCGTGCCGAACGTGACGCACAACTTCGTCCGCGAGGCGATGGACAAGGCGATCACCGGAGTGGGACCGCTGCGCCCGGCTGTGCGCGCGGCCGAGAAGCAGCTGGCCGACGAGCAGGGTGACGCCGTCGCCGCCGCGAAGGACATCGTCCGGGTGCACGTCGCCTATGCGAGTGCGCAGGGCTTCGTCACCAACATCGGCGGGCTGATGACGGCGATCGCGGCGGTTCCCGCCAACATCACCGGGCTCACCCTGATCCAGGTGCGGATGATCGCCGAGATCGCGCACGTGCACGGCCACGACCTCAACGACGTCAAGGTACGCCGCGCCGTCGTCACCGCGCTCCTGGGCGAGGACGCGATCAGGAAGGCCGTGAAGAAGAAGCAGCTGCCCGGCACGCCGTACGAGCTGGCGACGGGGCCGAGCTTCAAGCCCGAGCTGGAGGCGGCGCTCAGCCTCGAGATCGCCACCGAGCTGATCACGCGCGTGGCCGGCCGCCGTCTCGCGACGACGGTCGGCAAGCGTGTCCCCGTGCTCGGCGGCGTCGTCGGACTGACCGCAGACGGCTTCGCCACGTGGCAGCTGGGCCGCTACGCCGCACGGGAGTTCGCGCGCGGCGCGACGCTGGCCCCCTGACGACCGCGGCCGGGTCGAGGGTCAGGCGGAGCCCTGGCTCCGCTTGTAGCGCTCGATCGCGCGGCGGCCCCAGGCCCGCTTGCTGGCGAAGGTGTAGGCCCGCACCTTGGTGCGCTCCTTGAACGGCAGCTCGGCCTTGTGCAGCGCCGCGCGCGCCTCGGCGAGCTCCGCGCGCAGCTCGGCCTCGACCTCGCGGAGCCGGGACGCCTCGACCAGCACGGCGGTCAGCGCCTCCACCGCGGCGTTGGCGACCTGGCGCTCCCGCGGGCGGTCCGGGTCGGCGTACTCCGTCTTCGCGGGGGCCGGGGTCAGGTCGGCGAGGTCGCCGACCACGCGGTAGCCCCGCTCCTGCAGGGTCGCGACCCAGTCGCGGGCCAGCGCGTCCGCCCAGGCCCAGACCTCGGGGGGAACGCCGAGCCGGGGCGACTCGGTGCGCAGGGCGAGGGTGCGGTGCGCCAGCAGCTCCCGGACCAGGACCCGGTAGTGCGACGGCGGGACCACCTTGGTGGCCGCCCTGTTGAGGCGGCGCAGGAGGGCCGTCTCGGGGACGCCCATCGACGGGTTCGCGCGCTCGGTGAAGAGCTCGAACTTGTAGTCGGCGAGCCCGAAGGCCTCGACGAACCGCTGCCAGAGCAGGTCGCGGGGCGCCCCCGGTCCGGGCACGGTGATCAGCGTGACCTGCTCGGGCGGCAGGTCGGCCGCCCAGCGTCCGAGGATCGCCGGCAGGTCCTGGGCGTCCCAGAACCACGGCGCGATCCGGCCGGGGCGCTCGGGGTCCTGGATCTGCTCGAGGAACCGGCCGTAGCGGATGCCCCGGCGGTGCTTGATGTTCTCCTGCCACTCCGCGGGGATCTGACGGGCCAGGTCGCGCGCGGAGACGAGGACCCGGACCTCCCGCTCGGGGTGGCCGAGCGAGGCGAGGGCGCGGGACACGTCGGCCGGCTTGGCGGTGGCCAGGATCTCGTGGCTGATGATGACCGGGCCGTCCCACTCCCGGACCCGCCGCGCCAGCGCGTCCCAGGCGCCGACGGCCTCCTTCTCGATGCCGCCCCAGGGCAGGCGCATCAGGTCGAGGGCGGCGAGGAACTGGCCGTCGAAGCGCTCGGCGGGGTAGAGCAGGCCCTGCGAGGCGAGCCGGTCACGGTTGCCGAAGAGCACGTCCTGGAGGTACGACGTGCCGGTCTTCGGCGTACCGACGTGGAGGTAGATCGGCCCCTTGGTCACGGTGTCTCCTCACAGATGGCAAGCAGGGTGCGGACGGCGACAGCGAGGGTCGCCGCCTGGGCGTCGGCGGAGCCGGGCCAGGTGACGCTGCCGGTCCTGCGCGGGGCGAGGTCGGCGGCATCGCCGTGGAGAGCGTAGCCACCCGCGAGGGCACGGCGCGCCATCGCCTGAGCACGCCGGTCGAGCCACGGCAGGAGGGTCGGCTGGACCCGCGGACGCGGCCCTGCGTCACCCTCGAGCATCGGCCGGAGCACACGGTCCAGGACCCGGGCGTGCGTGGAGGCGTCGGTCAGGATCCCGAGGGTCGAGCTGGTCGCCCGGACCAGCTCGGTCGCGGCCGCGGTGACCGGGGGGTGCACGACCCGGAACGGCGTGCGCGTGATGCCCTCGAGGGTGCCGGGGCGCGTCACGAGGTGGACGCGGTCCCGGCCGACGACCCGCGACCAGCGGCGCGCGATCGCCGTGGCGTCGGCCCGGGGCGGGATCCGGTCACGGGCAGCCAGGCTGGACGTCATGCCGCCCCAGGTGCGGTTCTCGCCCTGCCAGACGTGGCCCGACCAGACATCGGCGAGCGCCTCGTCGAGGGGCAGGCCGAGCACCACGACCCGATCGGGGCGCGGCGGCGCAGCCCCGAGGCCGTTGGCGCGCCTGGTCGCCCGGACCGCACCGTGGGGGCCGAGGACCAGCACACCCTTCCTGCGGAAGCGCGGCCACGGTGCGGCAGCGGGCTCGACAGGGCCGGGATCGCGCTCGAGCAGCAGGTCGGCGAGCAGCCCGGACGCCAGCCGCAGCGGGGCGCTGTACTCGGTGCCGCGGCCCGGCACCGACGCCGCCACGACCCGGGTGACGAGGCGGTCGACGGTCGACGGGTCGCCGTGGCCGGCCTCGGCGGCGAGCCGGGCGACGTACGCCTGAGGGGTCTCGCTCATCGCCGTGGTCCCCGCGGTGTCATGCCGTGGATTCTGCCCCAACCACCTCGAAGAGCCGGGCCCCGAGGGCGACCTGCGCGCCGGGTGTCGCCGCGACCTCCGTCACGGTCCCGTCGAACGGCGCGGTCAGGCTGAGCTCCATCTTCATCGCCTCGAGCACGCCCAGGACGTCGCCCCTCGCCACCTGCTGGCCCACCTCCACCCGGACGGCGAGCACGGTGCCGGGCATCGGCGCGAGCACGTCACCGCCAGCCGCGACCGCGTGGTCACGGTCGGCACCAGGGTGCTCGAGGACGAACCGCTCGCCCTCCAGCACGACCTCGTCACGGTCGCGCCCCAGCCGGACGCACGCCGGCAGGTGCGGGTCACGGGAGGGCACCTCGACCCCGTGCCGGACGACGGGAGCCGCGGGACCGCCGTCGCGCCACCCGTCGGGGCGCAGCGCGCTCGGGTAGCGCTCGGCCTCGGCGCGCTGGGCGGCCCATCCCGCGGCGAGGCGGGCGCGGGTGTCATCGGGCCGCG